>JAZSDC010000006.1:0-32493 GCA_045530935.1 Candidatus Enterousia sp.
CGCAGAATAATTGTGAAAATATTTAACAAGATAAACCCGCCCCCAATCGGGCGGGTTTCTTTATCCATACAATCCTTTTTGACATCCTGTGAATTCGGTTTATACTGAATTCCGGAATGGCGGAAAGGTTTTATCTTTGCATTGATTTAAAGAGTTTCTTTGCCTCGGTCGAAGCGGTTGACCGTGGGCTGGACCCATTTACAACAAACCTGGTCGTGGCGGACCCGTCACGGGGGCGGGGTTCGGTCTGTCTGGCGATAACGCCGGCGATGAAGGCGTTGGGGATTCGCAATCGTTGCCGGGTCTTTGAAATCCCCAAGAACGTCGAATACATCACCGCCATGCCCCGCATGAAAAAGTATATGGAGGTATCCACCCAGATTTACGGGATTTATTTGCGCTATATCTCGCCCGAAGACATCCATGTCTATTCCATTGACGAATGCTTTATCGATATCACGCCGTACCTGAAAATGTATAAGCGGTCGCCCAAAGAAATTGCGATAATGCTGATGGATGCGGTGCGGGCCGAGACGGGCATATGCGCCACCGCCGGCATAGGCACGAACCTATTTTTGGCTAAGGTTGCGCTGGACATCACGGCCAAGAAAGTCCCCGACAATATCGGATACTTGGATGCGGAATCGTTCCGGGAACATCTGTGGCACCATCGGCCAATAACAGACATCTGGAACATTGGGGCGGGCATTGCACGACGGCTTGAAAAGTACGGTGTGTATGACCTGTATGGGGTGACGCAGTTGCCGGCCGAAACCCTGTATCGTGAGTTTGGCACAAATGCAGAATACCTGATTGACCACGCAAACGGGGTTGAACCGTGTACGATTGCCGACATTCATAACTATCAGGCGAAATCCCATTCACTGTCCAACGGCCAGATTCTGTTCGAAGATTATAACTTTGACGATGCACAGATTGTGATGCAGGAAATGGTGGACAACCTGGTCCTGGAATTGGTGGAAAAGAACCTGGTGGCGGATGAAATATCGCTGGCCGTGGGGTATTCACGTGATGTTCGTCGCCCAACCGGGGGCAGTCGTAAATTGCCAGCGCACACATCGTCCTATAAATCATTGGTGGCGGAGTTTGTGCGCCTGTATCAGGAAACAACGGACCGGCGCACGCCGATACATAAATTGACGGTGGGGCTGGGGAACCTGGTCGATGCGGATACGGTGCATCTGCAACTGGATTTATTTGCGGACACAACGGCGGACGAACGTGAAAGCAAACTGCAACACGCATTGCTGGATATCAAGGGCAAGTTTGGCAAGAATGCCGTCCTGCGTGGCATAAATTATCACGAGAAGTCCACCGGTCGCAAACGTAATACTTTGGTTGGGGGGCACAATGGCTGATAATACCGCACGTGCAAAACAGTTTATGCCGTTCGCAGCCCTGCGTGGGTACTATGCGATGGTGCTGGCGAAAAATCGGGTGGTTGAGCCCCGACGGGAATTGATTGGCGATGCCGCAGAACGCCTGTCCCGGAAACTTGGGTTGGTTAAAAAGGGCATGATGATAACGGTGCGATTTTACCGGACCGATGCCTATGACACTATAACAGGCCTGGTCACCCGCATAGACCCCGAATACCGATACATCACCATAGTCAAAACCAAAATCCCATTTGACGACATCACCGACGTATCCAGCCCCGAAATCCCAGATGGGGAATGATAAAAATGGGGATGTAATTAGTTATAAGCAGGACTAGATCGAAAACTTATTTATGTTTGCGATATTGCACCAAAATTTCCAATGTATTTATAATAAGCCTAGGATATTTTATGAATTCGTTAACAATCATGGATTTCGCAGTTTGGTTTTTCAAACTGAAAATTTCTCAGACTATCCAATATTTCAAACCATTTTTTATGTGGAATTTTATAATAGAATTTTCCGACGGTTGTTTGCAATTGAATTTTAACCTTTTGTATACTGTTGTCACTTGGGATACCTTGTGTACATAAAAAATCTGTGCACTCCATCCAGCACGTATTGTTATATTTTAGGAAATAGGTATTTGTTTCTAAACTTTTTACATCATTAGAGGGGTGCCTGTCTCTAGTGCCAAAACAAATCGATAAACGACGGCTGTGTTTATAAAACGGCTTCTTTAGGTATATATGTACATAAGCTAGCTGTATACCTATATCAAAATTTTTATTGTTTGTAATCGTTATAGATAGGAAGCGTGGCTCTGTATCCTTGTCCCCATTACAAGTAAATATATATGGGGTTACCCTTGCTTCAGATATTTTTAGCCACAAAAGTCTCCAGTTTTCTTTTACAATAGGAATTATAGCTAATATTGTAGCCCCACACGTACCTATGGCTGTAAGAATATCCCATATCGAAACGGTAGAAAGACAATTAATAACATTGTTTTCTGTGTAATGAAACATATGCAGAACCTCTTCGAGATGATTATCTCATATACATATACAAAAGCAATAAAAACCTATTCATGAGGTTCGTAAACTATATTTTTAGCCCCGTATGGGGCTAAAAATCTACAACAGGTCATTCAACAAGTTCATGCACTTTATTTTCTGCTGCATGTTCGCACGACCGTAAACATTTAATGTAAACGATACATTTTTATGCCCAAGAATTTCAGACAAAGATTTAATATCAAAATCAGGAATCTCTATGGCACGAACCGCAAACGTGTGTCTGATTTCATGAAACTTTACAGTTCGTAGGTTATGCCGTTTCAGGAAACGAGCAAAGAATTGACGATAGGTCCTGGGTTCCGTTGGTTTTATTTTGCCCGTCAGGAAATACTGATTTGGATTGTCGGAATAGTATTTCTTGATGATGTTAATCAATAAGGATGGTAGTGGAATGGTTCTAGCAGAACTTGCAGTTTTTGGTGCACCAATGTAGATATAGGACGTACCCTTGGTCTTATCATAAATGCGCTGAACTGTGCGCTGGATTGTGATGGTTTTATCAATCAATGAAATATCACGCATCTGCAGGCCGCACAGTTCACCAATTCGGATGCCTGTAAATAACGCAATCAGCACCCCAGCAGTGCGGCGGTTCATTTTCATGTAGATACACTGGATTAAAGCTAGCTCCTCGTCTTTGGACAAGGCGATGACACGTTTAATAGAGAAATCCTTGGGATATTCAATAAGATCCCAGTTCAACATAGGGATAATTTGTTCTTTGTATGCATAAAGTAGGCACAGGCGCAAAACAAGAATTACATCCCGAATAGTTTTGACAGTAAGGCCACCCGATTTATCCAATCGGCCTTCATTATGCAACAAAGTGATATATGACTGGATGTCAGACTCTGTGATTTTACCAATCTTCTGTTTGCCAAAATGTGGTACCAAATGGTTCTCTGCAATCAGCATAAAGCTGGCGTAAGTTGATGGCGTTATCATTGGTCGTTTCTGGACAAGCCAAGCGTTTACAAGTGTCTTGAATTGACTGTTTGTTGTTAGTTTCATTGTACATACTCCTTTTTTTTGTACAGAAGTATGTTGAGAAGAAAACAACCTAAAAACAAACCGCTAGTATCGGTCTTGAACCGCCCCTCCGGTTCCCAGGTTTTGAGGGGGATTATAAGCACAAAAAATTAAAAGACATTGCCAAGAAGATACAGCGAAAGGATCAAAATTCTATTGCGCCAATTATGATGTTATCGGCTGGGGCCGGTTTTATAAATCAATCAGAAAAGTACTCTAGGGATAACGCAGGTCAAAGCCTTGCAAAATATACGGTATTAAACAAAGGGGAACTTGCATACAACCATGGTGCATCAAAACAAAAGCCCTTTGGTTGCTGCTATATGCTGACTGAAGAGAGTGCAAGAATTCCTTACGTATATCATTGTTTCGCCATTCCTGATAATAGTCCATCATACGTTGCAACACTTCTTAATAATCGGCGTTTAGAACGTCAATTAAAAAAGCTTATTTCATCTAGTGTGAGAATGGACGGACTTTTAAATATTTCCTATGACGAGTATATGAGTGTTGATATCCTTTTGCCATCTCTGGCTGAACAACAAAAGATAGCCGATTTCCTGTCCCTGGTGGACGAGAGAATTGAAAAGCAGCGACAACTTGTCGAGGTCTTGAAGAGATATAAAAGAGGATTGTTATTTGATATCTTTAATAGAAAAATCCAACTTGGCAATAACTCTGCCTGGCGAAGTGTCATGCTATCAGATTGTTGTGCCGGATTTGATAATATGCGCAAGCCAATTTCCTCAGAATTGCGAGAAAAAGGGACTGTGCCATATTATGGTGCAAATGGTGTGCAGGATTATGTTAAGGATTATATTTTTGACGGTAACTATGTTTTGCTGGCAGAGGATGGGGGAAGATTTGATGAGTTTTACTCTATGCCAATAGCTCAGTTTATAACTGGAAAATCTTGGGTTAACAATCATGCTCATGTCCTGCAGGCATTAAGAGGATTTGATACAAAATATATCTACTATGCCCTGGTACATAAGGATATTCGGAAATACATAAATGGCTCGAGTCGTGCAAAATTAAACCAAGAAGACATGTGGCAAATAAAGATTGACACCCCTTGTTTTGACGATCAAAAGAAGATTGCCGGCTTTATGACAGTTGTCGATAATATGATAAACCAACACGAATTTAGACTTGCCAAATTGACTAACCTGAAGAATGCATTTTTACAACAAATGTTTATATAAACATCTGTTGTAGTAAGCCACTTTTTTGCTTGTCAAGATTATTTAAAACTGTTTGTTCACAGTTGATTCTCAAATCAATGATAGATAATGCCTGGGCTATCCTCGATTGTACGTCCTTGCTTGGAAATGGGATTTCCATTTCTGTAAGAGTACTAAGAACTATATATGGCGTATTTCCTGCTTTCTTTTCTGATTCAATGTGAGGATGAAGATATGCCTGTAGATAATAGTAAACATACATAATTTCTTCGTGAAAACTGTCTAGCACATAGGTTCGTTGATATGCATTAAATTTTCCTTTGTAGTGATGAATGTAACCAACATTTGCGCCATTTCCAGATATTAGAAGAGCTTCGGTGTCAAAGGCGTACTTATCAATTTGATAATATTCTTTGGCACATGTATAAAATCTATACTTGCCATTTGGTGTCATAGCATTTGCATCCAATTTCCCAGTTGTTATATTACAAACCGAACCAAGGGACAATATATTCTCGGATTGAATATTGTTAAATATATGTGCTAACAATCCTCTTTTATATCTCTTCAAGACCTCGACAAGTTGTCGCTGCTTTTCAATCCGTTCATCCACCAGGGACAGGAAATCAGCTATCTTTTGTTGTTCTTCTAATCGACAATAAGGTATAGACAGCCATTTAAATGCGTCATAACTTATCTGTTTTCCATCTCTAATGCCCTCAACAGATTTTGATAACACATGATTTATAAATTCATTTGTCCTAAAATAAGCCTTATAAAAACCAAAAGCTATATTCTTTTTATGTCGTAATATGGTGTAGGCAGGACTAACTATGCCTTGTTCATTTGCCATTTCTAATCCTCCCTCAAAAGAACGCAAATGAATGATAAAGTCACCAAATTTTACTCGTTTATAATTTTTTGTATTTGTATTATCATACAAGATATTTCGTCCCGATAATTCTCTAGGTAACGTACCTTTCCCTTGCTGAATTGTAAGAACAATTTCATCCGGATGGTTTTTATCTGTTATGTTTTGAAAGATTTGTTCAGCCTCGTATCGTATCCAGCTTTCTCTATACCCGGGGAAACGGAGGGGCGGTTCAAGACCGATACTAGAGGATACGTTTTTTGATAAAATGGGGCTTTTTGCATTATCTGTCATGGCTTAGTTCTCCATATCAAAAGGGAAGTCCAGACCCAATTCATCAAAGTATGGTTTCAATTTAGCATTGATTTCCTTGATGTCGGCATTTAGCTGTTTGATTTCAGCAGAGGTAGCAGCCAGATCGATTGGCTCTTCTTCCTCAAACGTGTCTACATAGCGAGGGATATTCAGATTGAAACCATTTTCGGCAATTTCATCCATAGATGCAACGTGGGCATATTTTTCAACGTCCTGACGCTTTACATAGGTGTCGACAATCTTGTCAATATCACAATCACGCAAGATGTTCTGGTTTTTGCCAGGTTCAAATTCTTTGGATGCATCAATAAACAGAATGTTATCCTTGTTGCCGTTGCGGTTCTTCTTCAAGACAAGCACGCAGACAGGGATACCTGTGCCAAAGAACAGATTTGCAGGCAGGCCGATAACAGCATCCAACAGGTTCAGTTTCTCTATCAGGTATTTACGAATTGTTTCTTCGGCAGCACCACGGAACAAAACACCATGAGGCAACAAGACGGCAATGCGACCATCTTCGTCCATGTGATGAATCATATGCTGCACAAATGCAAAGTCGGCCTTACTTTTTGGGGCCAGTTTGCCGTATTCGCTGAAACGTTCATCTTCCAGGAATTTATCATCAGCAGACCAATTAGCCGAGTATGGGGGATTGGCCACTTGGATACGATATTGCTTATCCGCAGCAGCTTCCGAAAAATAGTCGTGTTCCAACGTGTCGCCATTATAGATGTCAAAACGGCGATAAGGAATGCCACGCAGAATCATATTCATACGAGCCAAATTATACGTTGTAGATGTCAATTCCTGACCATAGTATTTGTGAATGTTTACATATTTTTTCAAGCGCAACAGCAAGGATCCGGAACCACAGGTCGGGTCAGCAGCAGCCTTAACATCTGTTAAACCATGACTGGCCAGACGGCATAACAGTTCTGCCGGACCGGATGGAGTATAGAATTCGCCAGCTTTCTTCCCTGCGGTTGCAGCAAATTGGCCGATCAGGTATTCGTATGCATTACCCAGAACGTCAATTCTGGTATCTTCCACCCCAAATTCAATCTCGTCCAGGGATGCGATAATTTTTGCCATAACAGCGGAACGGTCTTTGACGGTATGTCCCAATTTAGTAGAATCAAGTTGCATATCAGAGAACAGCCCCTCAAAGTCGTCCTGAGAATCATTACCAATCGTGGATTCCATCAGGCTGTTGATTGCTGCCTGCAGGAATTCAATATCGAAAGAACGATTTTCAACCATAGCAACAAGGTTGCGGAATAAATATTGCGGTTCAATAACAAAGCCCAAGTCCTGAAGAGCTTCCTCAATTACCGCCTGCTTATACTCAGGATTGGCCCAAGCTTGCTCATAGGACATGCCATCGTCCTTCAGAATCTTTTCCATATATTTCTCTGTGCGGTCAGACAAGTAATAATAGAAAATCATACCCAGGATATAGTTCTTGAATTCATATGCCTCCATATTTCCACGTAAGGCATTGGCCATATTCCACAATTTATTACACAGGGTTTTCTGATGAGCTTGTATATCGTCCATTTCCGTAGTCCTTTAATTATTGAAATTTTTCAGTTAAGTTTTTAATAAATTCCACAATGCGCGACACTAAGCTTTTCTTCTTAAGCAATGACATTTGTTGCGGTATACGATCACGAATGTCGCCAGCATCCATTACGCCTGAGAACTCATATTCGGATATGACCTCAGCCAACATCTTAGGATCAAGTTCTTCCGCTGTGGCAAAGGCCTGAATTTCTTTTGCTTTTTCTTTGGATTCAAATTCATTATACGCATCATCAACTTCATCGGCATTGGACAAGCCACGAACAATACGATCCAAGAAAGCCTGCAGCAATTCAACCTTGCGCATAAGAGCAGGATTGTCTGCACGTTTCAATTCTTCCTCAATGTGCTTAATATCGCTATCACGTTGCGTTGGGTTATCAAAGCTGATGTTGCGGATCAGGTTCATGATATAAGCAACATTTATTCGATTGCTCTCCATAAGCTCAATGCAGAAATCAACATCATTGAGAACCGAAACCGTCTCACGAGAGATTTGACGATTGCGATAAAGCATTAAGTATTTGCTTTTATAGTCTTGATATTCCTGATCGGACATATCAAGGCCAGAATTGTCGATGTTGAATTCAATGAACGTGCGCAATGAATTCAGATACTTTGTCAGCTCACGGAATAATAGGATGAATTTCAGTTGTTCATTTTCATCCTGCATTGTATCAATCGCATCAGGGGTCAGTGCAATTTCACGTATTTTGTAAACAATCTCGTTATACTTTTCTACGAAATGCTCATAAGGCGGTGTAAACACACCCTCGCTCTGGCCCTTTGAGAACAAGGCGATTGCGTCATCGGTATTCTGCTTCAGATTGCGATAACAAATGATGATGCCAAACGGCTTGGTTTCTTTTTCAACACGATTGGTGCGTGAATATGCCTGTAACAGGTCGTGCCACTTCAAATCCTTGTCCACGTATAAAACCTGCAGTGGTTTGCTGTCAAAACCGGTCAGGAACATGTTGACAACCAACAAGATGTCCAGGGATTTCGTTTTTTTTCCCTTAACACGGTCAGAAATGTCCTTGTGATAGGCGGCAAACGTATCCGTAGAAAAATTGGTAGAATATGTATTATTGTAATCCTTAATCATACGATCCAAAGCATCACGACTATGCTCATCCTGGGATTCACCATCCTCATTTTGACCGAATGAGAATATACCCCCAATATTTAGTTTGTGATCTAACTTCTTGAAGATGTCATAGTATTTGATAAGCATAGGGATAGAGGAAACGGCAAATATAGCTGTATATTGACCATTACGTGTCTTGGCCAAGTGATTGGATACGATGTGGTTTGCAATCATATTCATGCGTTCATCAGCCATATAGAGTTCCGCTGTATCAATGGCTTTTGCCATTGCTTTGTCACCAGCATCATAATCCTCTTTCATGGTACGAATGTATTCAATATGGAACCCAAGAACATTATTATCAAAAATAGCATCTTTTATAAGGTAATTATGCAGGCAGTCGCCAAACAGTTTAGCAGTGGTCTGGACAACCTTGCCCTCAACCTTACCATTAACCTCAAAACGAGGCGTGCCAGTAAAGCCAAAGAATTGGGCTTTGTTGAAATGACGAACTATGTCCTTGTGCATTTCACCAAATTGACTGCGATGACATTCATCGATAATAAAGACAACTTTCTCGTCCTTGTACATATCCATAACTTTGGCATGTCGTGCAGATTTTACAGCATTTGACATCTTTTGTATTGTGGTGACAATCAACTGGCGGTTTTTATCCTTCATCTGATTGACCAAGACATTGGTCTTGTCGGTTGCATCAACAGAGCCTTCCTCAAATTTGTTGAATTCTTCGGTTGTTTGTGAGTCCAAATCCTTGCGATCAACCAAGAAAACAACCTTTTTGATATTTGGATTAGATGCAAGAATTTGAGCCGTCTTGAATGAGGTTAGAGTTTTGCCAGCACCGGTTGTATGCCAGATATACGCATTCTTGTTAGTCAAAGTAGCCTGACGGACAAGTGCCTCAACAGCATAAACCTGATATGGGCGCATGATCATCATCATTTTATCAGTATCATTCAGAACAGTGTATTTGGTCAGCATTTTGATAATATGATCACGTGCAAGGAAACTGACGGCAAAGTCCTGTAAATTAGTAATACGAATGTTGTTAACGTCAGTCCAGAAGAATGCCAGACTGTGCAGCAATTCCTTGTCAGAATTTGCAAAGTATTTGCTGTCTACACCATTGGATACGACAAATGCCTGAATATAATGAAACAGGCCATTATAGGAATGCTTTTTATAACGCATAACCTGATTAACCGCTTCCTTGATATCCGCACCACGGCGTTTCAGTTCAACCTGGACAAGGGGAAGACCGTTCACCAGCAATGTGACATCATAACGATTAACATACTTACCAACCACAGTAGTTTGATTGGTTATCTGAAATATATTCTTGGTATGGTCTTCATTCAGCAGGGAAACATAGACCTTATCGCCATTATCACGTTCCAGGACAAACTTGTCTCGCAGAATTTTAGCACTTTGGAAGACATTTTTTCCCAGCAGATAGTTAAATACACGTTCCCATTCCTTGTCGGAAAGCGGCGTTTTAAGCTTATCACTGTTAAAAGCAAAGAACTGTTTCTTGAAATTTTCCTCAAGTTCCTCGTAGCTCTGAATGGTAACAAACTCATAGCCCTGACCAGAGCCTTTTTGCTCTCCAGACTTGATGTCAAAACCACTGAGTTGCTTAATAAATAGCCTTTCCAATTCTGCTTCACTTTGATAAGACACTGTAATCCCCTTTACCTAATGTCATTTATTTTGAAATAATACCTAGAAACAACCAAAAGGTCAAACCATAAGTTACATGATGAAGATGTGGTGTTATTGCTAAGGTATGGGGTAAGTCAGTGAAAACATAAATCTTCAAAAATGGCGTTTTTATTGTTATACTGTATGAAAACAAGCATAATATTATATTTATAATGAGGATTGAGTATGGTTCAGCATCTTTCAATAAGAGTTCCTTGGACGGATAATGGTTTTATTGGACGAGTTTGTGATTGTCCACTAAAGAATTTTGCTTGTCAACGTTTAAAGTCAATTGCTGAAAATAGTATGTTGGCTTGTCATCAACCAGAGGTTGAATCGGTTGGTTTTAGTTGTTTTTCAGAAAAAGACAAACGACAAAAGCTTCCGTGTATTACAGAAAGTAAGGCTTTTATGTCGCCAGAAGAAATCACAGTGGAGTGCTCGCACGATTATTCTAAATACTATTCTACACACAAAGATTTTGTGCCTAGTACAATGCGAATTCCTCCATACACACTTGTGGCACGACCCTTTAGATGGCTGATGAGAGGAGATAACATTAGTCGATCTGGAGGGAATGTTATACGAGCTTTAAATAATATTCCAGATAGAGATCCCAGTATAGCTCATTTGTTAACTCCGGAAGATAGAGGGAAAACAGTAGGGGAATCTTGGGTGCAACATCACGCTTCACAAAAGCAGGTGTTTGAAACTTTTTTTGAAAATGTTGTTCCGGGAAAGTCCTTATGTTTCATATATGCAAAATCTGTTCCATATGTGGAGGATGCAGATAGAATATTGTTGGGGGTCGCAGTTGTAGATAAAACTGTTCAATTGCCACAGATGCATAAAAAAATCGAAGGCTCGCAATCTAAGTTAGAGTCTTTTTCATGGGAATGTATGGTGCAACATAAAATTCGAAAATCTGGGTACAGGTTTTTAAGTGATGAACACGGTGTGTTTGGTGGGTTTATTTTACCTTACGATCAGTTTATACAAAAAATAGAAGATCCTACATTGTCAAATCGTGAGAAAGAGGAACTGATAAAAGATTTTCAAAAGGTTGTTGTTTCTATACCGTCTGACTTTCGAGAAGAGTTTTCATATGCTTCTGAGCACGTTTCTGATGATGTTGCGATATCTGTATTGATGCAATTAAAAAAATCCCTAGAAGACATATCTAAGATCGACTATATACAGGGAAATATGATCGATTGCAGGGTTTGGATTGATGCAAAAATAGAGGAGCTATGGGCAAGTAAGTCAGTTTATCCTTCCTTGGGGATGATGCTATCTGCTGTACTGGATTCAGATAATGGTTGTTTTCCGGGTATGTTCATAGCCAATGAACTAGACAAGCATATGAAAACTGTTCAAGAGGCGGATGTGTTCGATATGCTTTCAGATTGGATAGAGAACGGAGAATCTCCATCGGGAATAGAGTTTACACGCAATCATAGATTAATTTGGCAGAAAGCGGTAAAAGAAAATAATGATTCTTATAGCACGTTTAAAAAATTATCCAGAATTTCACTGTCTTTGAGGCAAGCAGACTTCTTATGGCGTAAATTCCAAAGAGGGGATTTGGATATTAGTGACAACCCATATAAAATATATTCAGCATGTATTAACGAAGATGAAGCACTTCGTGTGCCACTTTCTAAAGTTGATTCTGCTTTTTTTGTCCCAAGAACATACAGGAAGAGATTTTTTGGAGACAGTAAGGATTATATTGAATCGGCAGACGATCCATATCGTGTTGCAGGATTTATAACATATGTTTTATCAGAAGCAAGGACGGAAGGACATACTTATTTGCCAGACAAAGAAGTAGTAAAGAGATTAGCTGAAATTAATGTCCAAGAGCCCTGTGTCATAGATGAAAACAGATTGTATTATTATGAGCAGGACTATCTTAAAAGCCTAGTTGCCATTACTGTAAACGATGATGGACACCGTTATAAGTTGCATTATCTAGATCAGCTGGATAAAAGAATTAGACAATTGGTTGATGAACGAATAATGCGTCCGTCAATGAGATTCAATAAAGCCAATTTCAATATCAAGTTGCCGGATAATATAAAAAGGAATGAGAGTGCAATACGCGAACAATTGCACGCTGCAGAAAATATTTCTGTATCTGCTATTTCGGTGTTGTGTGGCCCTGCGGGTACAGGAAAAACTACTTTATTAACAAACTTATGTAAATCCTTTGGTGATGACGTGTTATTGTTGGCACCCACAGGCAAGGCTCGTGTTCGTATGCAACAAACGATGGGTAAAGACATTCAAAGTCGTATAAAGTGCGAAACGGTTGCTGGTTATTTGATAGGTCTTGATTCTGCAGAAGAAGGTAAGAAGTGTTATAGTTATTCTACAGGAAAGTATTTATTGCCAGGGCAAGCAGATGCCGAAATTGAGGGCTGGGATGTAATTATTGATGAATCTTCTATGTTAACAGAAGATATGTTCGGTGCGTTACTGGTTGCTCTACAAAAGGCCAAGCGTGTTATTTTTGTTGGTGACGTATCTCAGTTGCCACCGATTGGTGTGGGAAAGCCTTTTTATGAATTAATGAAAAAATTACAACAAATGGATTTTGGCTTTGCAGAATTAAAAACTCAGGTACGTTTTTTGCACACGAATGGAACAGAACCATTAGATGTTACGCTAAGTAAACATTTTTCATTAAATGAGGAGGTTCGTTCGCAGGCAAAAGAGATAGTGTTTGAAAAGCTGAAAAACAAGTCAGATGACAGCAGGTTATCTTTTGTTGAATGGACAACCCCCGATGATTTAAGGCTTAAACTAGCAGATGTTCTGAAAACGGAATTAAATATGGAGTCTGTTGACGATGTATATGGTTTTAATGCAAGTTTAGGCGCTAGACCTTATAAGGAAGGGCAGTCTTTTTGGTGTGGTAACGAATATTATAGAGAAAAATATGGACCGGGGATAGGTGAATGTGCTGATAAATGGCAGATTATAGCCCCACTTAGGAATAGGTTTGATGTAGGAACTATTGGATTAAATGCTTTTATTCATGACAAGTATAGGTCAGATATGCTGAGGGATGAAATTGCGGCAAAAGAAGCCATCAAGAAGAAAAAAACATATGCTGATATTAATAAAATTCATCCAACACCATTGCCAGGATCTATAATCCAAGGCGATAAGGTTATAAATTTGGTAAACACTAAGATAAAGCCAGTCAATAAGCCATCAAGTATGATCTACCATAATGCAATGCCTATCGCTAATGGTGAAATAGGTATTGTTGGGCGAGTAATGCACTTTAAAGATGTTATGTATGGCGTCGAGTTTTCGTCACAACCGATGGTATGTTTCCCTTATACAGAAAAAAACTTTTTCAAGGATGATAACAGTCCTATATTAGAATTAGCTTATGCGATAACAGTGCATAAAGCCCAGGGAAGTGATTTTGACACTGTGATATTGGTTATGGGACAACATATGCCGTTAGCGAGTCGTGAAATGTTGTATACTGCATTAACAAGACAGAAAAAAAGATTAGTTATATTATATAATGGTGACATCAGTTCTTTAAAAGATTTAAAGCAAGACTCTAAATCTGCACTGTTAACAAGATATAGCAATCTGTTTGAGGATGCTAAATTTATCAGTTTTACCTGTGTTAGGTCACCAAACAAGAAAAAGTCTGTTTTTATTACAGATAAAGGTGAATGTGTTAGATCTAAATCAGAAACAATAGTTGCCAATGCTCTATATCGCCACAATAACGATGGTATAAAGTATCATTATGAGAAACCATTGAAATTAGAAGGGTATGGCAAGCCAATATACCCAGATTTTACAATAGAATATAATGGAAAAACTTATTACTGGGAACATCTTGGAATGCTTCAAGAAGAAGAGTATAGAAGAACTTGGATGCTGAAATTGGGGCTGTATCGTAAAAATGGTATAGAACCCATTGTGAGTCAGGATGACGAAAATGGTGGCATTGATAGCAAGGAAATAGAACGAATTATAAGGGATAAGATTTTAAATGCTTAAGTATTGCTTTGGGTATTATCTATTCTCCAACTCCATCACAATCTCCAACAAATCGTCGGGGATATAGGTTTTGGCCTGGTCGATTAGTTCGGGTGGGATGCCGTAATAGGCTTCGGCGACAGAGCCTGTGATTGCGGCAATTGTATCACTGTCGCCACCGATTGATATCGCATTACGGATTGCATCTTCAAAATCCGTTGATTCAAAGAAACATTGCAGGGCGGGCGGTACCGTTCCCTGGCACGATGAATCCCAATCATAGTATTCCTGTAAATCCGCTAGGCAGTCGCATGTCGGGTAATAGTTGTTGCGGATGTATTCGGCTATGTCGTCTTTGCTGTGGCCGGTGCGTGCCATGAATATAGCAACGGCAACCGCTTCGGCACCCTTGATGCCCTCGATATGGTCGTGGGTTGGGGATGTGACCAAGTATGACAGACGTTTGACTTCTGCGATATTTTCGCCAAACCATCCGGCCGCAGATACACGCATTGCCGCCCCATTGCCCCAGCTGTTATACGGGCCCATAGTCGGGTCGTTCAGCCATTCCCAAAACATACCGCCATATCCTTTGTTCGGATATGCTTTACCAACAACACGCATGGTGTCGGCTGTAATTTGGCTCAGGTCGCCACCTTGCTCACGCCATTGTTTGATTGCGCTGGCCACCGCTATTGACATACAAGAATCATCCGTGATATAGCAACGGTCGGTCATAAAAGGGAAGTTCTTGGACCGGATATTTGCAAATTCATAAACAGACCCGGCAATGTCGCCAATAATCGCACCAAACAGCATAGTTTTCTCCTTTTATGTCACTTTAGGACATGTGGCCCAAATGTCAACTTGTTAGTTTGATTCACTCAACCTTAATCCCGGCGATTAGTTCGCGTTGGCGGGCTGGGGAGATGTTGCCGTAATTGCATCGGGTGGTGCCGATACTGCTGTGGCCAAAGTCTTGTTGCAGGGCGACTATGCGGTCGTCGTGCGTTATGTTTTCAATGTGTCTGGCACGGGTGCGGCGGACACTGTGAATGCTTAGTGGGGCCAGTCCATTTGCCACACATGCGCCGTTAAATATCTGATTGGCGGTGCATACGGATATTGGCTGGGTCTTTACAATGCGTTCAAAGATGTTTGTTTGGAACGGATTGGTTGCAATCTTGGGAAAAAGTGGGTCTGATTTATCAAAACCGTATTCGTTGACCAGCATGTCCCGCTAATCCAGAACAAATTGCCGCAGGTCTGGGATGTTAAGCAAGGTTGCCTCGCGTGCACGACAGAACTTTACATTCTTGATTTTGCGTGGGTTTATGTCCAGAAAGTATACACCAACCAACGGCTCCTGCATAATCGTATCAATTCGAAAGTTGCACAGTTCGCTTACACGTGGGCTGGTCAGTATTACCAGCGCAACCAGTGCCCGATTTCGCAGGTCTGTCACTGTTTGCGCTGGCATAGTACGAACGGCATGCAACAGTTGTGAATATTCGTGATGCGGTTTATATCCGGATGCGTTGGCCCGATTAATCTCGTTCCGGGTCAGGGTCAGATAGTCGGCATCGTTTCGGCGAATGCGTCGGCCAAATGGCTCGTCCGCCAGCCAGCGTATGAACTTTTGCGTTTCGGATGTTATCCGGTGCATATAGCTGGGGGATACCGACTGTTGCCGCAGATTGGCCAAGAATACCTTGGCCATGTCTGGGGTATAGCGATCCAGGTTTTGAAAGTCCGTTAAAACCTCGAACGCACGCAGATATTTGCGCAGGGCCAGCAGGGTCTTGTTATCGGCCAGCTTGGTCCGGCGGACGTGTTCCAGGTATTTTTTAACGATACGTTCGTTACCGGGATTATATTTGCGATGGTTAGATTCGTTCAGAATTGATTGCATCGTATACCTCCTTGGCTGTCAGACGTACTGTTTCCATCTCAACTGGTGTCATGGTTTGTGTTAGGGCCACATTCTGATATATGCCGGCAATATAGCGGGCCGTGCTGTCGACATCACTGCAATATTCCTTTAGCCCCAGCAGGGTCAGATAGTCATTACCCAATACATAGTTAATCTGGAACAGGGACGGATGTGGCCCCTTGCTATATTCAATTTTCGTTATCATTTGTATCTCCTTTTTCTTCAAATTTCATAAATTCCTGGTTGCAGGATGTTGCGCCATTGTCCCCGTCATCGACTCTGCAGTTTAGGCTTGAATCCAGGGAATAGGATATACACGGTGATTCAGTTAAGCGGAATTCGCGTTTCAGTCGTGAAATATCCGCAATTTTGTAGACTTTATGCATCTTGCAACCGCAAACCGGGCATATGCCACACATGTTGGGCAGGGTCGGGTGTTCGCGTGAAAACCATATAACCTTGCCCTTGGGTATGCGGGCCTGGCGACAGTGCAGACAATAGAACTGGTGGAATTCGATTGGGCAACGGTTTTTGTCGTTTTCCTGTAACAGAAAATCTATCAAATTCGTCCCGCGAATAAGTGTTGGTCGCTTGTCGTCAATTGTGGTCAAGCCGTTTGCAATCATCTGGCGCACGGTGCGTTCAGAACGATTAATCATCTGGCATACTTCGGGTATCGAATATGTACCCATGTACGAGATTTGTTGTACATTATACATTTTCGCCCCCTTCGTCTAACTTGTTAATCAGCTGGCGTTCAATCCACGCATCCAGATCGGATTTGCGGTACCGAATACGGTTTCCCCATCGAATGAATGGCAGAGTGTTTTTGCCACAATGGCGCCAACTGTTTAACGTCCCGACGGTCGTCCCCAGATACTGGGCCGCCTGACGTTGATTAAGGATATCACTAGATATATTCATGTTTTCTCCTGTAGTTAAAATAGTTTTGTTTTATTTGAAAGCTTTCGATAATAATTAAAACCACTAAAGGCAAAAAAACAACTGTCAGCTTAAGCTGACAGTTGGCAATAAATCCAGTAGATACAATGAATTAAATTTTGTTTTTTTGTTTTAAACATTCCAGTTCATACAGGTCTAACATGCGTTCTGGCATCTGAATCTGATTCGTTTGGGCACACTTAAGAAACTCGTTTTTTATGCAATCGCTATCTGCATATTTGCCCCAATCAAACCCTTCTTCTTCGCCGTAAGTCTGATAGTACTCAAGGTATCCCTTGTAGAGATTGGCAAGGGATTTTTCGGTGCTGTGTACCGCTTCGCCCCCAGAACGTGTTACCATTTCATGTTCCAGTTCACGTGTAATACGATGAATGATTCCAACCAGTTCGCCGTATTTTAGAATCTGGTTGTTTTTAAGGGCAGATGCTGCAAATTCTGTCAGGTAAAATATAATCGCAGCCCTTATTTTATACGGTTTTATGCCAATCATATCTTCTATGTTGCGCATGCGTCTGGTTCTTTCTTTGCCGTCTTGCAGTGCCACAAACATAGTATTTGTTTTCTTGTGTTTGTTGATTTGATTGTTAATAAGGTGGTTTGTTGCGCCCTGAACACATCTGTCAAATTGTGGACAATATACCGGGTCAGAGTCTGTTATCTTGGTAGAATATATCCTGAACATGTTATAGATGTTTACATGGGCCATGCGTATCAAATTGAGCCCAGCCGTCAATAACAGGTTTAGTTTTTCAAGTTGCCAGTCTTCCAGTTCAATGCCGAATTCATCGTAGGTAAAGTCGGTAAAAATAAGATTGTGCGCAAAAACAAGACAATTTTGTATCTCGGTTGCCCGCAGGCCAGGGGTGGCATTAAAAAAGGCACCATAATCACGTATTGTTACAACTGGATAATCCGACAATTTTTCCATAAAATTTCTCCACTGATGGATTTTTATTGTTTTTCAGCATAATAAATATTTATCGATATTCAAGGAATATTCGCCATGTCGGCCGGTAGCAAACGAGTAGCAAAAAATTTTTTGTCAATTTTTGTAGATTGGATAAAACAATAAAAAATCCCCTTGAATCAAGGGGTTATTCTGGTGCCGGTTGTCGGACTTGAACCAACGACCTACTGATTACAAATCAGCCGCTCTACCAGCTGAGCTAAACCGGCAATGCCACCCAATTATACATATCTGCGCGCGCAACGCAAGTAAAAAATCACAAAAATATTCAAATTCACAGAATTAATGAATTTTTATTTATTTTGTCTTGTATTTATCGCACAGGCGCGCAATCTTGCACGCCAGGTTCAGTGCCTCTAATTTCTTGGCGTGTTCGGATTCTTCTTTTTTTATAACAATATGTGCATGGCGTTTGGTGTCGTCGCAATCAATATATTGCTCAATCATTTTTGTGCCAATTGTTGGGTATATCACATCCTTGAACAGACAGTTTTTATATCCCAGTTCGCACCGTTCGTCGCATCCATCACATTTGACAGTTCGGCACAGGTTAATCTGTGACAGTGTTGGATTCGTGTCGCACGCTGTGCCGTCGCCAATATTCAGTTTATGTCTTTGTGTAAAAGGCACAATATAGTCCTTATCTGATTTTTGCTTTGTTGTTGCGGTTCCAGTGGCAATTTTGTGCCAGTCTTATGGATTCTTGTACGGCCAATTCGCGTGTTTTAAATGGTTTGTCAAGAAAATACTCACCCCTGCGTGTATTAACCTGGGCGCAAGAACTTTCGCAACCATCACAACGTGTGAACGTGGATTCTGGTTCTGGTTTGCTATCTGGTGTTCTTTCTGGGGCATGTTGGCCGGTCGCAACACGATTAGCGTTTCTATTTTTTATTTTTTCGCGTTTGGATTTGCATGGCAGGCCCGATTTTGGAAATGTTTTCTTGCCACAAACACCATCAGAAATTGTTGGTGTTTGTTTTATTACTTCCTGTACCCCTTCAATAAGAGAACGTGGTATTTGAATCATAAACATATAACCGCGTTGGGCAATGTGTTGCCATCTCTTTTCGCATTGTATGTTTGAAATTGTTAGTCGAATTTTGTTTTTTGCTGAATAATTTGCACAAAAATTTTTGTATGCCAGTGGGGTCATAAAAATTACATCTTCATAGTTGCAGTCTGACATCATCGTATAGTTATTATTTGTTGTCATAGTCATCACCTTTATTTTAATGATATATGTCACATATATACTACAAAATCGCTGGTTTTCAACAATTAATTACAAAATCCCTTGCCTTTGATTTTATTTGGGGCAAAATATAGGCATGACTAAGATTAAATTACCAGAATTATTGGCGCCGGCGGGTACGCTGGACGCGTTTAAAACCGCCATTTTATATGGTGCAGATGCAATATATGCGGGGTTGCCAGGCTTTTCAATGCGGGCGCGCGCGAAAATCACCACCGACGAAGTAAAACAGGGTATTGATTTGGCGCATGCCGCTGGGAAAAAAGTGTATTTGGCATTCAATCTGTTTGCGCATGATTTTGAGTATGCGCACATGCCGCGTGTGGCAGATACAATACGCTATCTGCAGCCTGATGCACTGATTGTGTCTGACCCGGGGATTGTGATGTGGGTGCGTGAAAACTTTCCCGATATGCCAATTCATATTTCAACCCAGGCAAACATCTGTTCGGCAAAAACGGTCAAATTCTGGCAAAATGCAGGTGCAAAACTGTGCGTGTTGGCACGCGAAGTATCGCACAATGAATTTAAAAATATTCGCGCCGAATGCCCGAATGTTGGGCTGGAAATATTTGTACATGGTGCAATGTGCATGTCTTATTCGGGACGTTGCCTGCTGTCTAATTTTATAACGGGACGTCCGGCAAATCGTGGGGCATGCGCGCAACTGTGCCGTTGGAAATATGATGTGATTTTGCGCGAACGCGACAGTGGTGTTGAAATGCCAATTGACGAAGACGAACGCGGCGCGTATATCATGAATTCCAAAGACCTGTGTCTGATGCCACGCCTGGCCGAGGTTGTGTCTGCGGGACCAGACAGCCTGAAAATCGAAGGCCGCAATCGGTCTGAATACTATGTGGGCAGCGTGGTTCATGCATATCGATGCGCGTTGGATGCCTATGCGCACGACCCTAAAAATTTTGACCCTGCCCCATTTATGGCAGATTTAAATCGTATGGAAACACGTGGTTATACAACGGCGTTTTTTGATGGACCGGTGGGCGCAGATGCGCATAACTATGAAACAACGCGCAGTACATCGGACTATCACGCAGCGGGCGTAATTACCGCAGTATCAGATGAAAATATCACATTTGAATTACGTAACGAAACACGCGCAGGCGATGAAATAACATTTATTTTGCCAGGCACAATGGATTCGGTGACTGTAAAATTGACCGAATTGATTAATGCCAAAAATGGCGAAAGTGTGGAAAAATTGGCAGCAGGTATGGGGAATTCTATTCTGATTCCGCGCACATGGATGCCAAATACGCACATAGATAAGTTTGTACCATATGTTTTAGCATTTAAAAAGAAATAATTCTGCGAACAGACACCGTACAAATGCTTGCACCATTGCAGTTAAAATGGTATAATGTACCAACAGGAATAATGGGAAAGGCATGAAAAAGTTCAGTGTTTTTGCTGTATTAACAGGTATTTTGTTCGCGGTTCCACATGGGGCAAGTGCGGCATATCCTGTGTACCCGTCGTATCAGATGCCCCAGGGTGCATCTGCATTAAACAGTCAAATGAGGTATTTACCAACGCCAAACAGTCGTGTAATATCATCAACAGGCGGATATAACATGCCGTACAATCGCGCAGCTGCCGCCCAACCAAACCGTGTAACAGGCACATTGCCGCGTGTTGGTTCAAGTCAAACGACTGCGGGACGCTCTTATTACCAGCCCGCTGATTATGATCGATTGGCAGACAGTGGTTTATACGTTGGTTTGTCGGTTGCATATACTGCATCTGTATCAGGCGGAATGAATTCGGACTATACAGGCGAAGAAGATGCATACACTGTGCCAGGCGCCTTTCAAACAGCTGATTTCGATTCAGACAGCGTGATTCCATTACAGTTATCTGTTGGTGCGGCGATTAATAATGACATCCGCATTGACTTTTCATACCTTAGATATTCTGGAATTGGGTACCCAAAGACAGTGCAAACATCCGATGGAACAGGCGGTTTTGCCGAAGCACAGGTTGATGGGGGCGCAATTACTGCAAATACAACTATGTTGAATGTATATTACAACATTGATTCGTTTACAGGATATCTGGCAGGTGGCGCATTGCGTCCATACGTTGGCGCAGGCGTTGGTATTTCACTGAACACAATTGCGGATTATGTTGTATATGACAATACTTTCTATTCTGTGATGGAACCAGAATATGCGGGCGCAGGACAATTGACGGGAATATCTGATATCTATGCATATCACAATGGCGGAACAACCGAAGAATTTGCAT
This sequence comes from Candidatus Enterousia sp., assembly GCA_045530935.1. GTDB lineage: Bacteria > Pseudomonadota > Alphaproteobacteria > Rs-D84 > Rs-D84 > Enterousia. The sequence goes on from JAZSDC010000006.1 coordinate 21,676, forward strand.
TTATGTTAGAAGGTGGCGTAACCACAGAAATGGAAGGCGGAATAAAATTAGACTTTTTCGTACGTTATGCCAACCTGGGTCAGGTAAAAACATCTGGCAGCATTGTATTATCACAAATTGAATGGTTGGGCGATGGGGTCGGTGGCGAATACGAAGCGCCATATGACAGTGTATTCCACTATACAAACTGGTACGAAAGTGGCAGATTAGGAATGGTTGATATCGGCGCCAGACTGCGATTACAGTTCTAGGGCGATATGGTTGCACTGGGACTGATTCCAGTTGCATTTGTTTTTATTAGCAACAGGTAGAGAGAATGAAAAACAAGAAATCTGTTTGTTATTATGTTTTACTAGGCGCATTGACCGTTGGTTTACACCCTGCAGATGCCGTAATACGTGTTGGCAATCCTGCGCGCAACAATGCAGTTGGATATCAAAAGCTGAACGAAATAAAAAACACAGCTGCAAATATCAATACACCAGAACCACGCGCGGCGACATACCAAACAACATCCAACCCCCAAGAAACGACAACGCCCACCCCTGTTAAGACAGTACCAGAAGCGTGTTCTAACATTTATCCTGATGGGGAATTTGTCTGGTCTGTACCAACTGTCGGACCGGGCATTGGTGGCGCCGAGACATGCGCAGCAGTTGTTGAAATACGCGCATTAAACGCGGCGGAAGATGGTTCGGACCTGGTCGTAGCACGCGCACATCTGCCCGCAGGTTCAGCTGTAAAATGTAATATTTCTGAATTTCCAGAGGCGACATGGTTGCCCGCAGCAGGAACAATAGAATTTCCTGCGGATAAGGAACCAACTGTTGATGATGTTATAGATGTCATGGACGAAGAACAAAAAGATGACCTGGGAATAAAAATTGCCGCCGCAACCATTATCGGCGGAGGAATTGGAAACATTATTGGCGAAAATGAACCTGGGAAAGATGGCCTGTTTGGAACCGGCAAAGAAAAAACAAAAACAACAATAGTTGGCGCCCTGGGTGGGGCTGCACTAATGTTGGGACATACACAGACAGGTAAAGTTGCAGGCGATATGATTTTATCAGCGGGTGTTAATGCCACTGCGGGCGCTGTCGTTGGCAACATCGTATCAACAGGTGGCGGGGTGTTGAGATTTGAAACATGCAAATACGCAACCAACGATAATACCACAAAATGCCTGTGGGGTTCACTGATAGAACCCGGCGCCAAAATTGAGGGGGGCAAAAAAGCATTTTATCATACTGGATTAAACCGATATTATGTTTGCGATATAGATGCTAATAATGCAGACAAATATAAAAACTGCACCCAAACAGACCTTACTAATGTAAAGGTTGATACTTCTAGCGCCTCAATTGAAGAACTGCGCAAAAAAGATTTTGCAGAAATTACAACTCGTTATAAACTGGACGAAAACAACAGCACAGTAGAAAGAGGCGAAGATGGAACCGCACCATTGATTATCCTTAGTAGTGCAAACCTAATTACAAAAAGGCGCCCTGCAGCCCTTATAGTCAATGACAGCGACGAAAAGATGTTTGGTTCAAAAAACACAGACTGGTCTGATATCAAAAAAGGAAAGACTGATGATATGGTCTGGCTGCGAAACACTAAAAATGAACTATACAAAGATGGCAGCGGCTATCAGCTAACACATTTTCAGCCACTGACAGAAAGTGCAGAAAACGGTGCACTGATTGACTTTCATAATAAAGCGCGCTTGAAAAGTACAGCAACCGGTGCAGCGGTCGGTGGTTCATTGGGCGCATTCTCGGCGTATCAGGGGGCACAAAAGGATATTGATGAACGCTGGCTGGCAGAGGTTCGCGCATACAAGGATTCTCTGGGCAAGGTGGTTTGCGCAACAGGTAAATATTTCCTGGGGTATTATAATGATATGATTATAATACCAAATATGCCAGAAGGAGAACAAAAATAAAAAAACACCAATCCTGGTGTTTTTTTAGACTAAATTATGATATAATTCTTGTGTTTATATAAAAGGAGATATTTACATGGCAAAACAAAAGAAGGTATCATTTAGCACCGCATTTAAAAACTTTTTCATAAAATATGTGGATTTTAACGGCACAGCAACCCGCAGCGAATATTGGTATATGTGGTTATTCTTGCTGGCGCTGAATATATTTATCACAATTTTAACAATACCAACTATACTAGGTATAATTTTATGGGCAATTTTGTTCTTGCCAAGTCGCGCGCTGGCCTGTCGCCGTTTTCACGACGTTGGATTGTCATGCTGGTGGTATTTGACCCCACTGATATTTTTCACTGTATATTGTGCAATACGCGAGGAAACATGGTTGTTTCTAATTGAATTAGAACAAGTGCCTGTAGACCTTGCGATTGTCTTGGGATTATTTTTAGTGAATGCGTTGGCGCTGCTTGTTGTGTTCACCAGACCATCCAAACTAAAAAATAATAAATATAGAAAAAAATAATATAAAAAATGCCCAAAAGGGCATTTAATTTTTATGGCGGATGGTGAGTATTCCCTCGGCATGTCATGCCTGCGGGGCATTCCTGACGATTTGATTGCGCATGGCTTATCAAATCTACTCATTGTCGAACCCAGAACAACTGACGTTGTTGTTTTCGACCCGATGCCATACCGCATTAATAAAAAACACCCCGATGGGGTGATTTTTATTAATGGCGGATGGTGAGGGATTCGAACCCCCGGTGGAGTTGCCCCCACAACGGTTTTCAAGACCGCCGCATTCGACCGCTCTGCCAACCATCCGAAACTATTTCCCGCGGTCTTTCAACCTACGGTTTTGGTGCTTCGCTGGACTTTGTCCGCTCGCACTCCACTTCGCTGACGCTCGTAGTCAAGACTCGCACGCCTCAACACACTCTGCCAACCATCCGAAACTGTTTCCCGCGGTTTTTCAACCTACGGTTTTTTGTTAAGGTATAAAAACTTAACGGCGTGTATTGTACATTATTTTTTGCGAATTGCAAACATAAAAATCAATGCACCGCAAAAAAACATTATTAATGACAACAACTGCCCCATTGTCAGCCCCCACGTTGTCAAAAAACCAATCTGAACATCCGGCGCACGAAACAGTTCACAAAACATACGAAATGTGGCATACCCCATACCCATTATACCGGCAAGCGCCCCAGGGCGCGCCCGCAAACGTGTATGATTGTATAAATAATACATTATTAGAAATAATAATATGCCTTCGGTGGCTGCCTCGTACAATGGGCTGGGGTGACGCGGAACCGGTGTATCGCCGTTAAATACCACTGCCCATGGCACATCGGTGGGGCGCCCCATAACTTCGCGATTAATGAAATTTGCAATGCGTCCGAAAAATAAACCAATTGGCGCAACAACCGCCATCAGATCTAGTACCGACCATGGATTTAATTTCCGAGCTTTGGCAAATAAAAACGTCGATATTATCACACCAATCAGACCGCCATGAAAACTCATCCCGCCATGCCAGACTGCAAATATTTCAAGTGGATGCGCCAGAAAATATCCCAAATCGTAAAATAGCACATACCCAAACCGACCACCCAGGATTACACCAAATACAACCCAGGTTAATAAATCGTCCAGCTGCTTTTTATCAAGTTTTACGACTGCGTTTTCTGCACGCATTAAACGTTTAAACAACCAATACCCCACTACAAATCCCGCGACGTATGCCAACGCATACCAGCGAACGTCCAGCCCAAACAAGCTGAACGCTACCGGTGAAATTGGATTGAGTGTTATTGCCATATTATTAGATTTTTAACGCGTACGTCCCAAGGTTCCCTGCAAGTTTGCAATTGTTTTTTCCAGACGTGCCAAACGCTGGGCCTGAAAACTGTCCAACTGGGGCAAAGCACGCAATGACTCTGCTTCGCGCGTGTATTCTTCACACTTGATCGCCAAGCTTTTTACACCAGCGCGACATTCGCCAACATTTTTGTTGCATTCATCAGCAGCCTTTAGGCTTTTAAGCGCTTGCATACTTTGTTTTCTATATCTACGTGTAATATCTATCATTTTTGTAACCTATTTATTGTTTGATAATGTTGATTTGATATTAGAAATAATTTCTTCTAACTTCTTTTTCTTTTTTGCGTCTGTAGTGGCCAGTAATTTTTCTTCGGCATCTTTTAATTGTGCAGTTAAGTATTTAGAAACCGAACCCTTTTCCTGTTTCTTGCCCAAATCTTCACGAACACCATTCTTTCTGCGTATCGCTTCACGTTCTCTGTCGTAACGATTTTTTCCACTTGTTCCACTCATTATATTATCCTTTTTAAACTTGAAATTACCAACGTATTGTATTATATATTTATCAAATAACAAGGAGAAAGATTAATGAAAAAAATTAAATCTGCACAAAATTCTGGTGGTATTGAATTATACTTAAAGCGCATATTCGCATTGATGTTTGGCGCTGTGGGCGTGACAGCAGTGGCTGCATATATGACAATATGGGGTGGCGGCTTGCCATATTTGTTTAATTTCCACACAGGTGGGATGTCAGGACTGTATTACGTACTGTTGTTTGGCGGATTGGCTTTGTCCATATGGGCCCAGGTGCGCGTATTTAACATGAAGCCTGCGAACGCTGCATTGTTATTGATGCTGTACGCGGTATTAATTGGGGTAACAATGACACCATTGGTTGCGGTGGCATTGACTGTAAATCCAGGCTCCATACTGATGGCGTTTATTGTAGCTGCGTTGATGTTTGCATGCATGGCAATCTTTGGATATAAAACTGTTAAAGACCTGTCATTTATGGGCATATTCTTGATGATGGGAATGATTGGTTTGATACTGGTCGGGATATTATCCTTTATTTGGCCCGCAATGATGGGCGGCACATTTGGTACAATTGTATGCTTTATCGGTGTATTGGTTTTTGCGCTGTTCACGGCATACGATATGCAAAACTTAAAACGTGCATATGCCGTTATTGGTGACACTAATCAAAAAAATCAATTGGCTGTATTGGGTGCGTTGCACTTGTACATATCGTTCGTTGCGATGTTCCAATATTTGTTAAGCTTGTTCAATCGCGATTAAATATAATAGGAGAAAAAAATGGCTTATAAAATCGATCCAAATAAATGCATCGGATGTCATACATGTATGGGTATGTGCCCAGTTGCAGCAATATCAACAGGTCCAGATGGAAAATGCGTTATCGACCCAGCAAAATGCATATCATGCGGAACATGTGCTTCAATTTGTCCCGTCGGCGCAATCGCACCAGATGCATAAAAAAAAATTATTCTACAAAACCGCGGAAACGCGGTTTTTTTATTGTCAGAAGAGCCAGTTACACTTGACAACGCTGGAATTTGTGTTATAGTTTGTCCAACAAAAAATAGGACATAAAAAAATGAACGTAAGAGATTTTATATACGCAGAAATTAAAAACATGACAAAAATTGATGCGATATCTGATAAATCCAATCTGAGAAACGATTTGGATTTAGATTCTTTGGACCAATTAGATTTATTGGCTAGGGTTGAATCCAAATATAATCTGCCAACAATCGAAGCAGATTTTGAAACTGTTGGCGACCTGATTGATGTCGTGGAAGCAACAGATACAGAACGTGGATTTATTGAACAAAAAAAATTACCGCTGTTATACAACTTTAAAAATAAACAGCCATATTGCACAATTACAGAAAAATTATGCCCAAAAATTCAACCAAAACTTTATACGGAAAACCCATGTATGGAAGCAAAATGCAAGATAGCCAAGAATGTTTATGCATTAATGAATCAATCAAAGACAAAATAATAAATACCGCCAATTTTAGGCGGTATTTTTATATATTGACAGAATTTATTTTTTTGTTTTCTTTTTTACTTTCTTTTTCTGTTTTTGTGCCACTACACTTTCTGAATCCATTGCCATAATATCTAATTCTGCGTCATCATTTGTTGCATCCATAATACGATTTACATTACGACGAAGCTGGGGATGATTGTCGGCATATTTTTTTATGCCAACCAAAACAGCAGCCGTAACTATCTTTTCCATGTCACGAACATCAACATGTTCTGACACACGACCACGTATCGCTGAAACAACACTGCGAACAGTATTGCGTGCACGACGAAAGAATCTGCGCCGCCTGTGCGCACGCACAATTTCGCGTATCCACATTAATATCAGCCCAACTACCAATGGTATAATTATACAAAACAGAAAATATCGATACCAACCATCGCAAAAAACAGGTGCAAATATCGCATCACAAATACGCTGAAAATGTAATACGGACACTGCCGCCATTTCATAAACAGCCAATACAGTAAAACAAATTTTTGATCTTAGTAACATGGGCTCTCTCCGTTATTTGTATATGATACATAATATCCAGAATACCCACGCATGTCACCAGGTATGAATTCCGCACAATTTTACATTAGTTTTTGACACTGCTTTATATGAAAACTATTACGCGTCTTTAAAAATGTATTTATTTGTTCTTGGGTTTGTTTAATGTGTGGTTCCGCAAATTTTAACGTATAGGTATTATCAATTATATAATTTTGCAATTTAAACACCTGTGCAACACTGTCCCCAACGGGACGCGCCATAAATTTCGGTGTCAAATTTACAGATGCTCCCGCAGGCAAATACATTGCATTTGGGCTGTTCTTTTGATAAAAAATCCCCCCCAGCCCTTCGCTGGCGTCCAGGCTGTGTTCAACAACAAATTTATCTTTATATAAATCTGGATACATCTGTGCCTGGGCAGGCGAACAGCTTTGATATATATAGGTTCTGTCTGCGCTGCTTTCAAAACCCTTTAGAACAGGATTCACAACGCGCCCCGTAGATTTTTGATAATCGTCCAGTACTACTTTATCTGTATCATAAAACTTTGCTTTGTTACAATATGGGAACCCCAAACGACGCGACACCAAACCATATTCAGATGCATTTGTGAAAACATAATCATTTATCAACAACTGAAATGCACATGGATTAAGCAAAAATGTTTGCTGCGCGGCCCCAACAAAAGCAAGACCTTGATCTTTAACATCACGACGCTCAATTATCAACATTCTGTCCTTTAATCCCATGCGCGTCTTTATATGCATATGCGGTTCAATCAAGTCCATTTCTTTCCTTAGATACAATGCCCCCAACCACAGGCCGATACGCACCTTGTCAAACCAATCCAGCAACAAACTAATTTCCAAGGCATTAACCGGCTGATTCGCAAGGATTTTTGTAATAACATCCTTTACCTGCCCTTCTAAATCAGCAAATTCTGAATTGCATGCTTCACATGCAGGAAATTTAAAATGTATGAACGGAATATCATGCTCGGCAATGGTTTTTAAATGACACATACGCTTTTTATCACCGGTCATTTTGATTAACCACTGTGGAATAACATGTTCCATATTCTTATCTTCGGGCTTTTGCCCACAAAAAACACAAATTTTTGACAATATATTCACCTTATTTCAAGGGTATTATATATTGACAAAAATTTTTTCAACCAAGTTTATGATAAATTATTCTGAAGTATTTTCAGAAGAAGTTTCTTCGGCGCCCTGCTCTTCTTGTTCTTCGATTGCGCGCGCCACAGTTTCTATCTGCAACAATTGGTTTTCCAGTGCAGATCGTTCTGAGCTTTTATACCCTGTTTCATCTTCGGCTGCCTGGGCATCCTGTTTTGCCTTGGTAACAATCGCAGGATTTATTAAATTATTATAAATCTCTAGCGCTTGGCGGGTGCCAGCAACATCGCGTGCCAACAATTTATTTTCAGGTCCAGGGAAGAACCAGCTGTCCAATTTGATTGCAGTAACCTGCATGATTGGACGTGTGCGAGATTGCGCCAACCAATTTGGTAATGCAGGCGCATCAGAATAGTACCACAAGGCCGCCCAATAAAAACACCCCATAACAACGACACCGCGAACAATTCCAAAAATAACACCCAATGTACGATCTGTAACATTCATTATGCTGTCTTGAATCTTATCACGTAATTTTTGGTTAAAAAAGCTGACCAAAATTAATACAGCAAAAAAGACAACAAAGTATGATGCAACAAGCGTTCCAACCGTGGATTCAGATAAATCAAACCAGTCTTGAAATAATTTATCTAACCAAGGAGAGGCGAAACGTGCAGCAATCGCAGCGCCAACCCAGGATAAAGTCGCAATTGTTTCAAATACACCACCACGAACAGTGGCCCAAATTGTGGACGCCAAAATGACGCCCACATAAACATAATCAAGTGCAGTTAAATCAAACATTTTTGCCCCGATTTATATTGAACTTATTTCTTTTTTTTGTCGCCACGTACCAAGATATACCCCAAACCAGCAACCAAAACAATTAACAAAATCCAAAAACCAAAGGCATTAGCTTCGCTATTTTTTTTTACGGCTTCGACAGCTGGTGTATCTGCGGCAGGCGCTTCTGCAGCAGATGCAGCGGTTTTGTATTCTGTAATAGCAGATATACGATCAGAATGTTCTGCTTTGAACTTTTCAGCGTCTGCAGCCAGTGCCTTCTTGTTTTCTGCTGCGGTTGCTTTTTGTTCGTCGGTCAGATCAACTTCGATATGCTGACGCAATGTATCTTGCATAAAATCGGCATAGCCTTGTTCACATTTATCACCAATTACCAATACAGGTACCCCACCAGATTCAAATTCGCATTTTTTTAATGCTTCTTGAAACTTTTCACGGTTTGCAGGATCGGTAACATTCACTTCTGTTACTGTAAGTTCTGGGTATTCATATATCAATGTACTGGCAATGAATTCACGTGCATGATGACAGTGTGGACAGTGTGGCGAATGGTATATCGTGATATTCGCAGCAGACGCAACACCAACAAAAGCCAAACCCAACAATGCAGATAAAATTGACAATTTTTTCATTTCATACTCCTTTCGTGATTTGATTATAGAAAATATTTTACAAGTGGCGCAAGTCATTTTATAAAAAAATTTTATTCCTGTTGACTTTTAACATACACCGCACCAAAATCTATACCAAGGAGATAAAAAAATGTTCACAATAACACAATTTCCATTACCGTATGCCACAGATGCACTGGCCCCATATATCAGCCAAGAAACACTGGAAACGCATCACGGCAAACATGTGGCAGGATATATCGACAATCTAAATAAACTGATTGAAAATACCCCTTATCAAGATATTTCATTGACAGAAATCATACAAAAATCCGCAACAAAACCGGAAGAGAAAAAAATATTTAACAACGCCGCACAAATATATAACCACAACTTTTTCTTTCAAGGTATGTGCCCAAAATGCGAGACACAAATTCCAAAAGAAATTATAGACTCGTTCGGCAGTATTGATAATTTTAAAACACAATTTAAATCTGCCGCAACCAGCTTGTTTGGCAGCGGATATACATGGCTGGTCAGTGATGGCGATAAACTAAAAATAATAAACACAAGCAATGCAGAAACACCAATAACAAATAATTTAAAACCATTGTTAAATTTGGATGTATGGGAACATGCATACTATTTGGATTATAAAAATCGACGCGCTGATTTTATAGATAATTTCTTGGACAATTTAGTAAATTGGAACTTTGTCGCTGAAAATCTGCGCAACTAAAAAAACGGGGCATGCGCCCCGTTTGGTTTAATAAGACTTGGCCACAAACACATATGTTGGGTCGCGGTCATCCAGACAACGACGCGTGATTTTGTATTTTTCCATCAGACCATCAAACTGTTCATTTGTTGTCATTTCATATTTTATGCGGAAAAATCCAATTTCACCATTTTCCAACGCTGCATCCAATGCATTCAGGTCTGCAACATCGTGTATCATTTCTGCATTACGTTTTTCAACGCGCGCAACCATATCATTGTGAATGTCTGTCATTATATCTTTTACAGACGCAATTAAATCTGCTGCCTGAATTGTACGCTTGGATTCACGTCCAATATCACGGCGGGTTATTGTGACATCGCCCGATTCCATTTCGCGTGCGCCAATTTCAACACGCAATGGAACACCGCGCTTAATCCACTTCCACATTTTATCTGGGGCACGCATATCAGATGTATCAACCAAGACACGCACACCAGTGGCACGCAATTTTTCACCCAACTCTGTGGCATAGGCATTTAATTTTTCAGCCGTGTCTTCGCGTGTAATTGGAATAATTACAACCTGATAAGGCGCAACGAATGGTGGCAAAACCAGACCATCATCATCAGAATGAATCATGAACATAGAACCCATCATACGTGTTGTTGTACCCCAAGATGTTGTCCAACCATGTTGCAATTTGCCGTCATTGCCCAGGAACTGAATCCCAAACGATTTTGAGAAATGCTGGCCCAGGTCGTGGGATGTTCCGGCCTGCAAAGCCTTGCCATCTTGCATAATATGTTCCAATGTATATGTATGGTCGGCGCCTGCAAAACGTTCTTCGGGGGTTTTTTCACCCATAATTGATGGTATCGCCAAAATTTCACGCATATAGTCACCATACATTTTGTGCATCTTGCGGGCGTCTGCGTTTGCTTCTTCGTGCGTGGCGAATACGTTATGCCCTTCTTGCCAGTTAAATTCAGATGTGCGCAAGAACATACGCGGACGCATTTCCCAACGCATAACATTTACCCACTGATTTAATTTCAAAGGCAAATCACGATAAGATTGAACCCAGCGCGACATCGCTTCACCAATAATGGTTTCAGATGTTGGACGAATAACATAAGGTTCGGTTAATTTTGCATCAAAGTCGGAGGCCAAGCGGTCTTAGGAAGACAATGGTT
>JAZSDC010000031.1:0-58284 GCA_045530935.1 Candidatus Enterousia sp.
GATATTTTTCCCATCGCCATAGTTGCAATGGAATGTTGCCAGATATGCACGCATGGCTTCTTCGGCGTTTTCGTCTGCCTGTTGTTCAGACAGTGCACTGGCCAATTGCATGCCACCAATACCGGTTGCGCCCATCGACGCCGCCCCCAGTATTTTATTAGGCTTTGATTGCTCGCGTTCTTTTGCGACCTTTACCTTTTCCTTTAACACTGATATTTCTGCCAAAGAATTCAACGCAGCAAATATCTGCTGATTTGTCATATTTTTAGTATCAATTGTATTCAGCCACGCATACAATTCCTCTTCTTGTGCCGATATGTCACCTTCTATTTTTGCCACAACCTGGTCCGTCAATGCAGATACTTCTGACACTTCTGACGATGACGCTGCAACTACATCACTGCCCGAAACTTCTGCGCTGGATGCGACGGGTGCGACGGGTGCGACGGGTGTGCTGGATGCGACGGGTGCACCGAGTGTGCTGGGTGTGCCGGGTGCAGGTGACACATTCGGTGCAAGCTGATTCACAAGATTATCATATGTACCCTTGAATGCAACTGACGATGTTAATGTCGCGTGGCTCCATCCCTGGTCAAAAGATAAACTACCATCAGCTACCCCACTGGAAAGCACCCCAAGAACATGTTCATTTGCGAAAAAACCACCACCTGAATTCCCACTCCACGTATCACATGTTGATTCCATAAGATTATTTCTTTTGTCTTCTTCATTGACATAAAACCATCTTCCTTCACAAAAATCTGGACGTGTTGAATGTCCACACTCTTCCGCTTGATCCAGCGATAAAACCTTGCACCCTTCATGCTTTTTTAAATTATTACCATCTTTATTAAAATCAGCGCGGTCTGCTGCACTCAAAGCACTATTAATTTCATCAGAAGTTACGCTACCTTCACTAAAAACGCGCCTTATTATTTCTAAATCTGTTTCATCCAAAACACGAACATATCCAAACCCCAGATTTGTAACTGTGTTTATACCATCAGGGTCAAACCCACCCCCAACTTTTGGTATTGGCTTGTCAAATTTATAATACCCTTCTTCTTTATCAACAACATAAAGCGCCCAATCTGAATCCCCAACCTCTTTAAAAGGCGAAGAGCTGTTAAAGGTAACAGTAAATGTTTTATTGTTACAGTTTCTAATACGCCCTGTGTCGCCTTTAACACAATGTGCAGCTGTCAAGATTATGTTTTTTGCGACATACTGCGCTGTACAAGAATAACCTCCGGCACTAAGCTCTACAATATATGGAAAATCCCGACACCATTCGTCTTTTTCAACAAGCTTACGCCCATCCGATTCACCAACACCCGCAAAAACATTCGCAGTCCAAAAAGCAGCCATCAAAAACGCAACAATTCTAAATTTCACGCACACACCCAGCCAAATTAAAACAATATATTAATCCGACCACCAATCTGAACATCATCCGATTCAAATTCAAAATCCATGTGTCCAACATATTGTGTACGACCATATTGGCGTACAATTTTTGCATGCAACCATTCTTGATCGAAATCAACATCTTCAATTTTATGTGTTGCCTTGCGAATTGTTGCACCTATGCCAAAGCGCCAATCTGGGGCAGTACGAAAGTAAGCTTCGGGCATAAAGTCCAAGAACGCAACCCCACGCGTATCATCAAACACCCATGTTGACTTAATCGTCGCAGCCAACGTCATACCCGCCCATTGGCGACCAAAGCGCAAGCCCGCATAGTACGTTGAATCCGCATAATCTGGTGTACGCACACGCGAACCACCACCGAACTTGAACCCAAACAAAACATCCGATATTACATGCGCATCATTATCATCGGCGCCCCCCATACGGTATATTGCACCCAAATCAATTGCAGAGAAACCGTCTTCATTACCATTAAAATCATGCTGATAATGCACATTTGCGCCAACACTTAACCGATTATTCATCCCATAAGAAATCGATTGCCCTGCGCGTAAAATATGGTCCCAGTACGTCATCGAAGTTTGCGACAAAACACCTTCGATTCCCAACATAAACAATGGATCAGATGTATCCTGTCCTATATCATTCGCACGAACAAATGATGGCATAAATATAAAACAAGACAATAAAATAACAGATAAAAACTTACGCACAGCGGTTCCCCTATCTCTCCACCCAGTCAAACAACTTTACACGCCCCAATAAATTTCAGGGGCGTGATTTTACATTAACATTTCCCTAGAACTGGAACATAACCTGCAGACCAATTGTTGTTTCCGCATAGTTATCTAAATCAACCGTTCCTAGCTTGGTCAAAGATGTCATAAACTTGCCATCCTGCAACTGGGGTACATACGATCCCCCACCCAGGTCAACAGGCTGTTCCATCCAATAAAAATCCAGTGTTTTACCATCTGCACTGTCATAAAATACAGTTCTTGCATACAGGTTCAATGCAAAGTTATCATTTGGTTGCCAACCAATTGCGCCCTTGATTGATGCAGAATTATGCCAATCATAATTACCAAATATACCTTCGACATTCAGTGTCCAATCTTCATTCAGCACACTAAATACACCCAAACCACCTTCGATGTACATGGCGCTGTCATCACCGACCTGATATGGGATATACATCATTGCATCACCGGTATAATTAACCCCATCAATTTCATACTGATACTGTCCCTTGACACCATTTCCATATGAATTTGCTTCTAAATCCAGATACCACCCACGCACCAAACCATATATTGTTGATGTTGAAACTTTGTACCCTGCCTTTAATTCCATCAAGAAATTATTAGAAACATCTTTTTGGTGCTGATAATATGCCGACGCCATACCAATCCAATCTTCGGTATCCAAGAAACGCCACTGTCCCCCAACACCAAACAAATTTATACCATCGTCTTCATATTTATCATCTGCTGAATTATCATCCCATTCAAATTTAGACGTATCAGAATCAAATTCCAACATTCCCATCAACGCAAAAGTATCTGTAATACCATAACTAAAATCCTCTTTCACAGAAAAGCGTTTAAAATCCCAATTTCCGCCATGTCCATTCCATGCCAAATCGAATGCCGGCACATCCAACGATGGATTCCACACAGGAACAGTCTGATTAATTTTAAAATCATATCCCGCCATAGTATACGAAAAATCAGTTACAGAACCAAACACACCCCCCAACGGCTGATAAAATGGATGTGCGATAAAATATTTACGCGTTAATTTATCAACAACCTTTTCCGAGCGTGTTGTACGTTTTGTTGTCTTCATTGCACGCGCAGACGAAGAATTTGCCCCTTCGTATTGTTTATACAATGCGCTGCGACTTGCAGGCTGGGCATAATATAAATCTGCTGCATCTTTGGTTTCATATGTCTTGGTTGTTGTACGCGTTTTATATTTTTGATAATTAACTGTTTCACGTGTACGTGTGGCAGGCGCCCCTGTTAAATCAGCACTGGACGCGGCACGTGCGCCAAAATTTGTCGCAGCATTGGCATCCAAAACCGCCAACACAGATAAAACGCCAACGACACCAAATAATGTTTTCTTCATGATACATCTCCTTTTTACAAAAAATTATACCATAAAAAAATATTTCAGCAAAGAAAAAACCGCCAAAGATGACGGTTTATCTTAATTTGACGCACCTGGCCACCCATAGGGTCTTGAATTTTGTTGCCGGGTCATCTCTTGATTGTACAACAATATCTGCATTTTTACTTGTTCTGCGCAACTATTAATCTTCGCCTTTGCTTTTTCTTTCTTACAATATAATTCTGTACATGCGTTTAAAGGTGCACCATTCTTACCCTTTACTTCGCATGTTGGATTGCTGCCATCGGTTTTGTTAATAACCAAAAGCCCCATTTGTTGTGCAGTTTCTATATCTTTCATCAACTGCTTTCGCGCATCTGTTGTTTTACCAGAATCAACCGCCATTTCAATCAATCTAAGATTATACTGCAGACATTCAATCACAGACGCATAATCCCCAGATTCCCTGACACAATTTTTCGCATTATCCAAAACAATATACTTATCACCACTGCCTGGCGTGCCTGTATCAGAATCACCACCTGTATCTTTTTTATCTTCACCAGACATAAAATCCTTTGAATATATTGCTTTTTCCAACTGCGTTCTTAATCGACGCACCATTGATTCCATTTCCTGATATTGTTTGTACATTTGTTGCGTAATAACCGTCGTCTTCATACGTACAATTTCTTGCATTTGTTGTTTTTTTTCGTTTTCTGGATTTTGTTCTTCACCGATATTATATACATGCGTTGAACACAGTGCTAATTCTGGGATAACCGCATCATTCAATTCAGAATCACAATCATAATTCGCCGCACTTACACCACCGACCAACCAAAGATGTACGATTCCAGAAATAACAAATATCAGAAAAATCTTCCTTAAAACACCCATTCTTAAGATCCTTATTTATCTACACATTCAAAATTACACCCAGAAACTTCCAACATTTGTGTCGGACTATTCTGACATTGTACAACAGTTTGATAAATATCTTTTGTCAACAAACAGCTATCATAAAACATACAACCACCAGTTTTAACCTCACAACGAGCGGTATTTTTGTTCCAATCCATCGTACAATCTGTTCCACCAAGATTTCCTTTGTAAGTGGTACATTCAGCTTCATTCGAAATCCCCTTGGCATAAGGCAGAAACCCATACCCAGACGTAGCAGCAATATACGACGCAACCACTGGGGCATTACTATACATAGAATCCAAATTCTTTCGTGATGTACAAACCCTGGCAGGCAACTTTTTAGTTTGTATCGCATTTAACAATGTTAAATATTGATCTTCTGTTTTTACCGCACAATATTTTGTACCAGATTTAACAGCATTTTCCCCGCCATAAAAAGACGTACCAACCGCATAATCTGGGGCATCCTGGGCCAAGATACGTTCCAAAACATCCAAACCTGCCGCACGTCCACCATTTCCACTGACACGCCCTAACATCGGAATTGATTCTAATGCCGATGTCGCACACCCCAAACGCACCAAACGACCATTTGTGGCATCAGCTTCTTCATTTTCTGCAATCCATGCACTACTTACCGCGGCACCTTCATCTCCGGCAGTAATAAATTCCGTCAATGTACAGCGCACATCATCATGCGCAGGTATCATCATACCAACGGTACAATTTTGTCCACCTTTGGCATAGCCTTTTTTTACGGAACGTTCATTCTGACAATTCGTATGCGAATAATACGCAGGCTTATGTCCCGTTGCAGCACCACTGCCCACGCACATAAACTTTCCCCACCTGTTGCACGAACCATTCAACATCATTATAACATCTGAAACATCCGCACCAACCGCCAATGCCATTTCCAACGCATTGTACATTGCCGTGGCCGCTTGGTCATATGGACGAATAAAATCACGCGCTTTTTGTTTAAATGCTTTTACGCGTTTTGGCCCCGCGCAATTTTCACCACGTTCATCACATCCTGCATAACGAAACGCAGTCTGCATTGCTGCATATAATGATTTTAATGCGTCTTCTGCACTTTCAACCTCTGACAAAATCTGTCCCGATATTTGTGCACGAAACTTCATATCTTCGATATAATCTTGGTTATCTGTACCCAGCAACGCTTCGTTATTACCCTCTGCACTTGACGCACCCCCCGCAACAGAATTTGTTTCATTCGAAGCAGTCAACAATTCCTTTTGCGCATCCAATGCAGCACGAATTTCACGCATTTGATTATCGTTTTGTTCTTGTATCTGGTTTTGCAAATTGTTTATTTGATTTTGCATTTGTGTAATCTGTTGATTACTGTTGGCCAGTTTTGCTTCTGTCTGCTGGGCAGCAGCTGCAGCATCAGCCCTTTGCTGTTCTACAATTTTCGCATTTATATCAGACACAATTTGCGCTGCGATAAAATCAATCAGTTCATCCCCATGTTGCTTGCAAGTTTTATTACTGTTCACACACCCAACAACAATCGGTCTTGCAATTTCCACTGTTGTACACCCTGAACATCGTGGCTGGGCGCAGCGCATTATCAATGAATTACAATTACCAAAATCCGCCTTGGGCTTTTCCCCCACAGGCCCTGTTGCCTGTGTTCTGGAATTCATCATATTATTCCAATTATTATTATTTGTTACCCCGACATTCCCATTCCATGCCGTCAAATTACTGCCTGCAGTTGTCGCAACATTCGCAGTCGCCACGCCAGGCAACAAACAAAACAACAATAAAAATCGTGTAAACAATGTCATACTCTCTCAGCTTTCTTATATTTTAACATAAAAACAACATATATAAAAGACATTTTTATCTGGCGACACGCATCATATTCGTATGTGCCAGCGCAATTGCAATCGCATCTGCTTCGTCTGCAGTTTTCGGATTTGCAATCGGCAACAAGATTTTGACCATCTTATCAACTGCCCCCTTGTCCGCATGCCCTGCCCCTGTTAATGCTTTTTTAATGACATTCGGTTCATATTCGAACACAGGGATATCATGATTTGCAACCGCAACAATGGCGGCTGCGCGCGCCTGCCCCAAAATAAGTGTTGTTTTGGGATTTTTATTCACGAATATTATTTCAATACTGCATTCATCCGGCTGAAACGTTTCACAAATCTTGCACAATTCCCGAAAGATTATCACCAACCGTTCCGACATTTCTAATTTTGGATTTGGCAAGATTACACCACTGGCAATATATTTACGCGATTGCCCCGCGGTATCAACAACCGCCCAACCCGTATGTAAAAGTCCAGGGTCAATTCCCAAAACGCGCTTTGTCATTTTCTAAAACTTATTTTAGTAACTGCGTTATACCCAAAATATTTATTTATTTTTTTTATTATTTCATCCGACTGGTATGATAATTGCAACGCATATGCCGGTACAGTTGGTCTGATTACAACATTAAATGTATTATCGCGATTTTTTCTTATTGCCGCCAATCGTGCAACCGCTGCGATATCCGCCCCCATAATCTCGTCCCAACGTTGCATTAAATCTGAATCAGATGCACGCACCCCAAAAATTTTAATCAAACCACCCAACGCCCCCGCAATTGTTTGGGGGCGTTTGGTTCGTTCTTCAAATTTCTTAGTTTGGTTTGACATACGTATATTCTTTTGGCATCAAGATAAACATCTGCCCCTGGGCATGCTGTCCCTGGGCAAATTTATACGCTTCGTCCCCTTTGCCAAAGAATATATCCGCACGAATCCATCCACGAATCGCGCTGCCTGTATCCTGGGCAATCATCAGACGACGGAACGGACGTCCATCAGACAGATTTGTATTAACATATACCGGCAACCCCAACGTATATAAATCATCATCCATCGCAACACTGCGTATTTTTGACAACGGTGTCCCCAGCTTTCCAATCACATCTGGTGGCGTTGATTCATAGAAATAAACATAACGCGGATTTTTATAAATAACATCTTTTGCCAAAGACGGATTGGCCTTTAAATGTTGCCATACCGCTTCGGATGAAAAACCGCCCTTGGGTCTGATTCCACGATTACGCAGTTCTTCCCCAATTGATTTAAATGGCATATCATTTACAGCAGCAAAATTTAATTTTACATCTGTACCATCTTCCAACCGCAGATTTCCTGAGCCCTGTATTTGAATATTTTGCACATCAACAATATTTGCCCAATATAAAACCCGTCCGATTTTCTTTTCTACGATATCCTTTTTTGCAACACCTTTATACTTACGTCCATCCGTTGGGATTCCCATCAAAGGTTCATTACAAACCGCAGTCTGGGTTCTGCACGCAGGAATAATCGGCGAATAATAACCTGTATAGGTCCCCTTGTCCCCCCCATTGTCATTATAAATCTGATACGGCTGGAAATTAGATTCAAACCATGCGCGCACTGTTGCGATATCCGCAGACGCACTTGGCAGCATGCGACATTTTTCTGCAAACAATTCTTTATCTGGGATTAAACGCCCAGTATATTGAATTTTTGCCTTGCACGAATTACGGAACGCCTGCAACGCATAACGCACATCATCGTCGCGCCATCCCGGCAAATCCGAATATGATACCCGCTTGAAATTAGATGGAATTACAGAATTATCCCCCACAACCGTCGGCGTTGAAACATCACACGATGTTAATACAGCCACTGCCCCTGCTGTTAATAATAAACGCAAAACTGAATTTTTTTGAAAAAATCGCATTTTTTAGCAATCCCCCCACTTGTAAAAGTTTTTTATAATGCTATATTAACATAAAATCAGGATGCAAGTCCAGACCATAAAAGATTTGAACAAAAAACACCGAAGGAGATAAAACATGGCAAAGTTCAATATCATTTCACAATTTTTAAAAGACATTTCTTTTGAAAGTCCAAACGTACCAGAATTATTTTTCAAAAATGATAATGGCCAGGCAAAACTAGAAATTAATATCGATATCCAAATCAAAGGTGCTGACAATAATCTGTTTATGGTTGATGTAATTACCAAGGTTCATTCAAAATTAGAAGCAGACGATAAATCAATCTTTTTAATTGAATCCACATATTCTGGTCTGGTTCAAATGGAAGAAGAAAAAGATGACGAAACAAAAAAACGCACACTGTTGATTGATGTTCCAACATTATTGTTCCCCGCAGTACGTGCATTAGTAACACGTTTGACCAGTGAATCTGGATTTCCAACATTCACAATGCAACCTGTCGATTTTGCACAATTGTACGAACAAAAACAGGCAAAATAATATAAATTATCACTCAAAAAAATCCCCAAAACAGGGGATTTTTTTTAAAGGATATGACGTTTATTATTAACATCTGGCGCAGAAACAATCCCATCTTGTTCCATACGTTCCATAAACCCAGCCGCCTTGTTATATCCAATCTGCAAGCGCCGCTGAATATATGAAATTGTTGGTTTTTTATCACGAATAACACATTCTTTGGCGCGTTCATACAAATCAGCTTCTTTATCCCCACTGCCGCCACTTGGAATTGCCCCCGGCAAACCTGCAAGATCTCCCGCACCTTCGGAATCAGTAACGCCATCAGCATATTCTGGTTCACCCTGACTGCGCAAGAAGTTACCAATCTGGGTTAATTCTTTATCATCAATAAACGCCCCGTGTATACGAACAGGCACGCGTCCTGCCTCGCTAAACAGCATATCACCCATTGCCAGCAACTGTTCTGCACCACCTTCACCCAGACACGTTACACTGTCGATACGACTGCGCGCCTGGAATGAAATACGCGTTGGGAAGTTCGCCTTGATAACACCTGTAATTGTTGTTGCATCTGGTCGCTGTGTCGCCATAACCAAGTGAATACCTGCTGCACGCGCTTTCTGTGCGATACGCTGAACACACGCTTCCACATCTTTACGGGCCAAGCTCATCAAATCCGCTACCTCGTCAATAATAATGACCATATACGGCATATCAGACAAATTAATTTCCTGGGTTTCGAATAACAATTCACCTGTTTCTGGATCTGTACCAACGGCAACCTGTTTGGTCAACTTTTCCCCAGCCGCACGTTTTTGTGCCGCAATTTCATTATAACTTTCAATATTGCGCGCATTCAGAAGCTGTAATTGTTTATAGCGCTCTTCCATTTCACGCACCGCCCACTTCAGCGCATTTACCGCAGGTTCTGGTTCCAATTTAACAATTGGCGTAATCAAATGTGGAATATCGTCCCAGAATCCAAAATCAACACCCTTTGGGTCAATAATAATCAACTTACATTTATCTGGGGTGAAATGATAAACGATTGAGGTAATAATAGATTGAACAAACACAGACTTACCAGATCCTGTACGTCCTGCAACCAACATATGTGGCATTTTTGCCAAATCGAAATACATTGGATTTCCACCGATATCAACCCCCAACGCCAATGGTATTTTATACTTGGTATTTACAAACAATTCATCTTCCATCAAACCACGGTATCGCACTGTTTGCCGCTTGGCATTAACCATTTCAACGCCAATCAATTGCGTACATGGGATATGTGCAATACGAATACTTTCTGTTGCCATTGCGCGCGTCATATCTGTTACAGTTTTGCTAACATCTGCCATACGCGTACCATCATCTGGCATGAATTCATATAACGTTACAATTGGTCCTGGTTTAATTCCGACAACCTTGCCACGCACGCCATATTGTGCAAACTTTACCTCCATACTACGTGCATTTTGTTTCAGTTCAGGGGTTACTACATATTTACTAAAATTAGAACGTTCCAATAATTTTGTATCTGGCAAACGAAACACAGACCCCGCCTTAACTTTCTTTGGCACAGATGCCACCGCAGGCGTTGACGCACTCGCCACCTTTGCAGACTTACGCCCCAACAAACCGCGCCTATTTTTTTTCTCGCCCTGTTGTTTTTCAGCTTTTTCCGCACCTTCTGCCAGCTGTTCTTCACTCTGCCTGTAATCTGTGTCCACTGCACACACAGGCTGAACCAAATGGAACGCAGTTCCCAACCAACGCAACCAACGCCATGCGATTCTTGCCACTAAACGCAAATGAGAAATTTTCACATGCAACAATGCGCCCGCCATCCACACAAACCCCAGCAAAGCCAACACCCCAACAAACACCCCAATCTTTCCTGCAATCAATTCCAAATCGTGCCCTGCAATAACACCGAACACGCCACCATATGTCATTGCTGGGAAAACAGCACCGAATCCGATTGCCCCCAAACACACAGTAATAAATACACGTAAAAAATTATATTCTGGCGTTTCACTTATTTCTAATCCCACCATCTTAATCAATCCCCAACGCGCAAAACATAACACTAAAAACAATCCCGGAATAACACCAACCGCATAACGAATTGCACCAACACACACACCCATTACAGATTGATTACCAAGTGTACTGGACACCGCAAACCCATCCAAATAAGGGTTATAAAACAACAACGCAAATGTTGCCCAAACGCCCAATAAAAAAACCACAGCGCCCAAAACACGAGACGCTAAATTCTTTAACATTCCAGAAACACTATCTGGTAAAAATTTAGATTTTCCTGCCATAATGCAACATATTTTATCATAAAATTCATAAAAATTCAGGCGATAAATTTTAATCGCCTGTAATTTTTATTTTTTCAACAAATTTCCTTTGACTATATCTGCAAACACCATACCAATAAAGGCACCAAATATAACATCGGACGGCCAATGTGCCCCAACTGCCACACGTGATACCCCAATTAAAATAGCCAAGGTCCATGTTAATACCTTAAATCTGGGTGCCAGCATTCCAATCATAACCAACCCCGCAAAACTGACCGCCGTATGTCCAGATGGCATCGAATTAAACGCCCAATCTAATGATGGTGGGAAAAAACCCGTCATATCCAAGGCTTCAAAAAATATTGGTCTGGCACGTCCAATAAATATTTTTAATATTTTTACAATAATCCCCGCACCCAGCACACTATAAAAAATCAAAAAAGCATTATTTGTTTTCGTTCTGACAAAAAAGTTCTTAATAAAAACAAAAAAATTTTTTTTGCCCAATGGATTTAAAAAGCTGCAATCTGTTTTCAAACACTTTTTCGCACAAAAACAAACCGCTGCGATAAATACCGAAATAATCCATACATGAGCTGCGAAAACAGTATCAAACCATTCCCACAGCACGCAATCAAAAACACGCAAAAACACAAACACAGGTTTATCAAACCAAAAAACACCAAGAAACACCAAAACAGCTGTAATCAATGCGCCCCATCCCATTTTGCGCCACTTAATCTGATTATCCTTTGTTAAAAACATATCCACACCCCCATCAATATAATTATTCAGCAATCAGCCGATTATAAATTTTCTTATTTGTTAGAATCTTTGCAGCCACCGCCATAGATAACGCATCTTCATCGGCACCACTGGTAATAACAGGACATCCCTTGCGAACATCCTCTAAATTTAAATCTGTCTTGTTATTAAAATCTTGTGCACGGAAATCATCATTTATAATATTCAAAAAGAACGCATCTTGATGCTGACGGCTTCTAATATTTGACAAGCATACAATTGGAAACAGACCACGACCATCAATGGCGCGTCCCTGCCCTGTTTTGATTGATTTATTTAACAGTTCTAATGCCCCACCATTACTTAAATCTATAGTTGAAACAATGCGTGCAGCCCCTGCTGTCGGTGTTCCAACTAAAACGCCACGCTGATTTTCATAAAACGCAGCCACGATTGCTTCGGCGGTACCACGTGTCATATTTGACATCAAAACAACAACAGGCACATCTGTCACCGCATCTCCACCTGGCACAACTTCGACTTCATCCTTGGCTGTTTCAACTATCCGCATAACAGGCTTTGCCCCAATGAATAAACCCGCCAACTTTGCTGCCGCCCGCTCATCATCACCAGTTGCTGACCGCAAATCTAAAACAATACCTGTTGCATCCGAATAATGCGCCAATGCTTCATTAATAATATTAACCGCACCTTCAGAAATCTTATGCACCACAAATTCCA
The DNA here is from genome assembly GCA_045530935.1 of Candidatus Enterousia sp. Classification (GTDB taxonomy): domain Bacteria; phylum Pseudomonadota; class Alphaproteobacteria; order Rs-D84; family Rs-D84; genus Enterousia. The sequence continues at coordinate 12,562 of JAZSDC010000031.1, forward strand.
GCAATCCACCACCATCAGGTTCACTACGATAAATAACATCTACATCTGCCAAAATAATCGTTGCGCGTCGCAATACAACATCCTTGTTACCAGATGGGGTTAATAATTTTATCTTTGCCGTTCCAGAATTAAACCCTGTCATAACATCTGCCAGTTCATCATCTGTCATATTACGAACGTCACGACCATTAATCTGCGCAATTAAATCCCCTTCACTAATCCCTGCAGTATCAGCAGGCGCCCCCTTATAAATCCCCGTCACACGAAAGTTACCACGTTCATCACGTCCACCTTCGATACCGACACTGGTCAAGATTCGTCCATCTTCTGCAATTTCTGCTTCTTTTGAAAACACATAACGTCCATTTTCATCAACCCCACGCACCAGACTATCAACAACAACCTGATACATTTCATTTTCGCTTAAACTGCGCAAACGCGAATCATGCGCACGCATTTTTAAAATCAATGCAGTTGTGATTTCACCAAACCCCTTCCAATCTTTTGGCTCTGGACGTGGAAAATTCGCGATAATCGAATCACCCCAAACCAAAACAACACGTTCATCAGTGGCTGCAATATGTGCCGATTTATTCAGTTTTTCTAAACTTTCAATCGCAACATTCAGGTTTTTTCCACCCCAATTCACATCATCTAATTTCTCATAAATTTCTGCGAAAGTTTCAGAAACTTCAAAAACACGCAATCCGTCCTGCACAGGTTCATCTTTAAAAAACAAACCTTCTGCATGGCATGGCATCACCCCCAGGATTAATGTTATAAAAACCAAGAATTTTTTTATTCCCATATTTCCCCCCTGTTTGTGACGCCATTTCGTAACTATTTATCTGTTTCACGCAAATTAAAATGATACAATATAATATTAGAAATATACATACTTGTAAACGTGCCCATAATAACACTAAAGCCCATTGCATATGCAAATTCACGCAACAATTGTCCACCAAATATTGCCAAACCTATCATCGCCAATAAAGTAGAAACACTGGTCAACATTGTACGACGCAACATTTCATTTACAGACAAATCAATCAATTCACCCATTGGCATTTTGTGATATCTTTTAACGTTTTCATCGATTCTATCATAATTAACAATTTTATCGTTAATCGAATATCCAATACCCGTCAAAATAACTGCAATTGCCGTCTGATTAAATTCCAGACCTGTAACTGAATAAAAACCAAACATCAACACAAAGTCCAAGAACAATGAACAGAATGCACCAACTGCATAACCGCCTTTGTATCGAATCCAAACATAGATAGCCATCATGATAAACGCAAACAGTATCGCCAATATACCACCACGCACCAATTCGCCACCAATTTTTGGTCCAACAATTTGAACTTGTTCATACTGAACATTATCACCCAGAATATTCTTTATTTCACCGACACGTTCATTTTGCTGGGCATCCGTTGATCCTTTTGGTAACCCAACACGTATCAATATCGCATTACCATCAACTTCCTGCAATTCTGGTTTAAAACCGCTTAATACTTCACGCATTTGTTCAATACCGAAATCTTGAACAATTGGTTTGACTTCCATTGCGATACCACCAGAAAAGTCGATACCATAATTCAACCCACGAACAAATAATGACAATACCGACATCAGGATAAAAAACCCAGAAACAATGTACGATATTTTACGATATTTCATAATCTGCAATTTCATAATACTTCCCCTTTGCACGTTTATTTTTTACCGCCAACAAAACCGATTTTTTTATTTTTGCCGTTCATATACCAATCGACCATAACCCTTGTCAACCAAACACAGGTAAACAATGTTGTCAAAATACCAATCGACAACGTAACCGCAAAACCACGAATCGGCCCGGCCCCAAATTGGAACAACACCAAACCACAAATCAACGTCGTTAAATTTCCGTCCAATACGGCCTTCATTGCACGGTCAAACCCCATGCTGACAGCACGTAACGGCGTTGAACCCGACTTTATTTCATCACGAATACGTTCAAACGGCAACACATTTGCATCCACCGCCATCCCCAGTGTCAGCACAATACCCGCGATACCAGGCAACGTCAAAGTCGCACCAAACAACGCAGTTAATCCAACAATCATCCCCAAATTTACCATCAGTGATATTGCTGCAATTATACCAAATCCACGATACACCATCAGCAAGAAGATAAATATCAATAACACACCTGCAACCGCGCCAATTTTTCCCCCTGCAATTGTATCGGCCCCCAGTCCCGCACCAACAACACGCTCTTCAATAACCTGCAAAGGCGCAGGCAACGCCCCAGACCGCAATAGTACCGCCAAATCTTTTGCCCCCTGCAATGTAAAGCCACCAGAAATTTGACCACGTCCACCTGGGATTGGTTCACGAATAACCGGCGCAGACAAAACCTTGCCATCTAAAACGATTGCAAAACGTTCATTAACATGCTCGGTCGTCAGTTTTGCAAAACGACGTGCGCCCGCTGCATCAAACACAGTTGAAACAACCGGCATATTATTTTGGTCAAAATCAGCCTGGGAATCCTTTAAAGACTCTCCCGAAACCTCTACACGCGAATACACTGGCACAACCTGCCCTGGGGTATCCATATATGGCAAAAATTGCGTACCATTTGGTGCACGTCCTGATGCAATCTGCTCTGACGTAACATTTTCATTAACCAGATGGAACGTCATCTTTGCGGTCTGCCCAATCAATTCCTTGATTCTTTCTGGATTATCAACCCCTGGCAATTGTACCAATATGTACTTTCCACCCTGACTTTGAATCGAAGGCTCTTTAGTCCCCAAAGCATCGATACGACGACGCACAATTTCAATACTGCGCGCCAAAGCATCTTTAATCATTTCTTGTTTTTGCTTTTCAGAATACTGCAAAGTAATTGTCTTGTCATCAGATGTTATATCCACCGTACCTGCAAAAGCACTTTTCAAGCGTCCCTTGGCATCCGAAACTTCATTTTCATCGCGCACTACCAACGACACAACCCCATCATGATTGCGCAAATTTGAAAAACGAATAACACCTTTTTTTCTATCAATCATATTGACACGAACTTCATCATACAGCTGTGCCGCTTTTTCTTTTAACATTGTGTCCGTATCAACTTCCAACAACAACTGCGCCCCACCTTTTAAGTCCAACCCCAATGGCACAGGCTTAATCCATGTTGGGAAATATGGTGCTGCACTTGGCATAATGGTTGGCACAGCCAACAACACACAAAACACCGCTGTAAATACAATTGCCAATTTTTTAAACATACCCACTACCTTTATTTACCCTTTATTCTACGGACGCCACTGCATTTTTTATAACTTCGACAACAACGCCCTCTGCGACTTCCACTTCCAAGGTTTTTTCATTTATTTTTTTGACAGTGCCATAAATCCCCGCAGCCATCACACGACTACCAACCTTCAAAGAATCTAACATTTTTTGATATTCTGCCATCCGTTTTTTATTTGGTCGAACAATCGCCACATAAATTACAAGGCATGCAACAATTAAATATAAAATCAACCCTGTCAACCCACCTTGCTGGGGCACAGGTGTCGCTTGTGTAACTGTTTCTACAACTTCTGCTGTTTGTTCCATCAGATTTCTCCTTACTTTAACAAGGGCACAATAATAAATAAACCCATAAAAGTAAAGAAAAATAAACATTGACCAAAAAATTTAACGGCCATATATCAATAAGATTTTTTACAATCGTTCAAACCAAGTGTCTATTTCTGAGATTGGTATTATTTTATAGACCGGTCTGCCATGATTACACTGCCCTGCACGTTCTGTACGTTCAATATCACGCAACAAAGCATCCATCTGAATTAAATCTAATTTCTGTCCCGCCCTAACAGAATGATGGCACGCATAATTTGCCAATTTTAAATGCAGTTTTTCATTCAACTGTGATGAATGACCGTTTGCTCGAACTTCTTCTGCAACGCTGCGCAACACATCCACCCAGTTCATATCCCAATCTGCGGGCTTTTCAAAAATTGCAACAGCGTTTTCGCCAAATTCTCCAACCAATAATCCAGATTTTTTTAATTCATCGGCAATAGAAATAACCGCTTCCAAATCTTCTAAACGCAAATTTACAACAATTGGGGTTAATAATGGCTGAGTTTTCATTTTATTTGCACGTAATTTTTCATACGTTATACGTTCATGTGCGGCATGTTGATCAACAACAATCATATTATCTTCTTTTTGCGCAATAATATATTTATTCGCCACCTGTCCTATGACATGCCCCAATGGCATATCTATGATATCAGACACATACTTTTCTTCATTTTTATATTTAACATTTGCATCTTCACGCACACGCGTAATCAAAGAATTTTCTTCAAATATACGCGGCATATTTGGGACAACATTATCACAAACCCGAAACACATCCTGTTTTATACCAAAATCAAATTTTGACGCCACAGGGACCGTCTGCATCACCACAGTTTTTTCTGGCGCACGTGCCACAACCATTGTTTTAGCCAATCTATCACGCAATGTCTTGATTATAAAGGAACGCACATGTGCAGGTTCCAAGAAATGCACTTCTGTTTTTGCAGGCGATACATTAACATCAACGGCATTTGTTGGCACCGTTAAATACAGTGCGCACAGTGGAAATTCACGTGCATGCATAACATCCATATACGCTGCCCGCAATGCACCGACCAAAACTTTATCTTTAACCGGACGCCCATTTACAAACAAGAATTGGTCCACACTGGACGCGCGTCGCAATGTTGGTTCTGATATATATCCAGTCAATTTCATATCCGCATTTGATTTTGATACCGCGTTAATTTCCAACATACGCCCTGCGACCTCTTCTCCCATAACAGACTCTATTCGCGACAACAAATCTTCATCTTTTGAAAAACGCCACTTATTATTTAATGTAAAACCAACATCGCTGCGTGCCATTGCCAAACGTTTTACCACTTCCAACACAGACATCATTTCCGCCCGGTCGCCACGCAAAAATTTCAATCGCGCAGGTGTTTTGGCAAACAAATTCTGAACCCGAATACGCGTTCCACTTTCCCAATCAGACGGTCTAATTTCACCAGACGCAGCATTAATTTGCCAACCATTTTCATCCACGCCATTACACGTATCAATTGTCATATCAGACACAGATGCAATTGACGGCAATGCTTCGCCACGGAACCCCATGAAATTAATATTTAATAAATCATCATCTGGCAATTTTGATGTTGCATGTCGCGTAATTGCCCGCGACAAATCATCACGCCCCATTCCACAGCCATTATCAATAACAGAGATTAATGTTCGCCCACCATCTATTACATCAATCATTATCTGATCTGCACCTGCATCCAGCGCATTTTCCACCAATTCCTTTACCACACTTGCAGGACGCTCTACAACTTCACCGGCTGCAATTTGATTAATTAAAAATTCTGGCAACACACGAACAATCATAAATCCCCCCTGCGACCACAATTACTCTTTAAACTTTACTTCTAAAATTTCATATTCTTTTTCACCGCCTGGCAACTTAACAATACACGTATCACCGACACATCTCCCAATCATTGCACGTCCAACAGGCGACGTACACGAAATAACCGTACGTCCATCCGATTCGATATCAGACAAAATTCTACATTGCATTTTATTACCATCTTCATCTTCTGCGACAACACGCGCACCAAACACAACACGATTTCCAGACAAAGAATCTACGTCTATCACAACTGCATTTTCTATTATATTTTCAATAAATCTAATTCTGTTATCAATCTGACGCTGTTTTTCCTTGGCTGCGCTATAATCTGCGTTTTCAGACAAATCCCCCAACGAGCGCGCCCATTGAACAGTTTTCAAGATTTCCGGTCTTTGATTTTCCTTTAAATCTTTTAATTCTTTGATTAAATTATCAAATCCTGTACGAGATATTGGCTTTTTTTCCATTTTTACTTCCCTATTCTATATATCTGGCAGATTATACGCGTTCATTTTAATTTTGCAATTACGAAATTTCACTGTATAGTATACATAATATGTTTAGGCTAAATATCTTAACACGTTTTTTACTGCGCCGATTTTTTTCCGGCGTTGGTTTAGTTATGCTGGTTGTTTGTGGGATAATTTTGGCGGTAACATTTGTTGAACGCCTGCCGTCTAACTCTAATGCACTGGCTGCACTTTATGAATCATGGGTACGACTGCTAGAATATGTACCAATGTTCTTGCCATTGGCTGTATTTATGGGAACCCTGCTGACATCATACACACTTACAAAATCCAGCGAAAGCATTATTGTATCCAGTGCAGGTCTTTCACCGTATCAATCTGCTCGTCCTTTTTTCATTGGGGCATTCATCATCGGTTTTTTCGCAACAACTGTAATCAACCCATATTCTGTCAGTATCAGCGCAAAAAACATAACCCCCGAACACTTGCAACTGATTGATAATAGAATCTGGTTACGTGAATCTTCAGATAACGGTTTTATCACAATGAACGCAGACGGGATAAAAAAAATCGGCGAAACACTAACATTTGAAAACGCAACTATCTACACCCAAGACCAACAATTCAGATTAACCCACAGAATCCACGCAAACACTGTAACATTATCTGATTCTGGTCTATCTGCAGACGATGCAACGATATGGAATGCAGATGGCACAACCCAACATTCTAATTGGCAATCAAAAACATTATTAACACCACAAACAGTTCTGGACCGCTATCTACAACCGGACCAAATATCCTTTTGGCAATTACCCGAATTCATACGTCGCATGGAATCTATTGGGGCACCTGTACGTGGGCATCAAATTCAACTGTGGACATTATTGTTTTTACCATTAACCATGATATCTATGGCCGCCCTAGGTGTTGCGTTTTCTCAAACAAAACAACGCCGGAATTACAGTTTTGGGACAAAATTTAGCCTGGGCATTGTAACATGTTTTGCACTATATTTCTTGATAAACATGTTTAATGCACTTGGTGCAACAGGCACACTGCCGCCAATACTATCCATAATCGCCCCCCCACTAATCATTATTGCAGGCGCTGGGATATTTATAACCAGTTTTGATACAATATAAAAACAAGGAATATTAGCATGCCGATAAAAAAGAAGAAAAAATCTAGATTTCCTAAAATATTAATGTGGATGTTAATTATGATTGTACTGGCATTAATGATAATATCATTTTCAACCACACAGCACATGACAGAAATCGTGGTATACCCATAATGAATTACATCGATATTTTTCTAGAAGCATTATCTGCAGAGAAAGGCCGCAGCGAAAAAACACTTTCCAGCTATGAATCTGATTTACGCCTGGCTGATTCTGCGATACCTGGCGGTTTATTATCTGCCACATCATCGGACATACAATCATATTTATCCGCCCTGCCCGATAAAACATCTTCAATTGCTCGTAAAGCATCCGCCTTGCGTGGATTTTATAAATTCTTAATGCTAGAAAAAATAATATCAAAAAACCCAACAAGCAATCTGGAATTACCGCGCAGCGAACGCAGCCTGCCTAAATTTTTATCCCCCCAGGAAATCGAACTGCTGATATCCAGTGCCGGCGACATAAAAAATTCTATACGCCTGCGTGCAATGATTGAATTATTATACGCATCCGGACTGCGCGTATCCGAACTGTGCGAATTACCAATTACAGGTATATTGGGCGACAAATTATTAATTCACGGCAAAGGTGCCAAAGAACGCCTGGTTCCAATGCACGACACTGCCATTTACGCATTAAACAAATGGCTAGATGCGCGCGGTGACATTGATTCGAAATATGTATTTCCATCTGGTGGAAAATCAGGTCATATAACACGCGATGGATTTTTTAAAATATTAAAAAAATGTGCAGTACTATCTGGCATTTCACCTGATCGCGTCAGCCCACACGTCCTGCGCCATTCATTTGCATCACACCTACTTGCGGGGGGGGCAAATTTACGGGCGATACAAACAATGCTGGGGCACGAAGATATATCTACAACACAAATATATACACACGTAATGCCCGAACAATTATGTGAAACCGTACAAAATCATCATCCACTGGCAAAAAAATGAAGGTAAAAAAAATGATAAAAAAATGTGATAAACCTGGATGCACCAAGGCCGGAACATGCCGCGCCCCAAAATCACGTGATTTACGTGACTATTGGTTTTTCTGCCAAGAACACGCTGCAGAATATAATAAAAACTGGAATTATTACGCAGACATGTCCCCCGAAGAAATCGAAGCAGATTGGGAACGACAAACATTTGGTGAATCACTCAAAAATAAAGATTCTGCAAATAAAGACGCATCTGATTATGCAAAATTTATAAATGATTTTATCACTGGACGCAGTAAATTTGACCGTATACCTGCAAAAAGTAAATTACCAACAAATGTAGTCAGCGCATTAAAGGTATTTGACCTGGGGATATCTGCCACATGGCGTGAAGTTGGTGTAAAGTATCGCGCATTGGCAAAAAAATACCACCCCGACACAGCAAGCGACAAAAAAAATGCTGCAACAGAATTTGCACGCATATCCACAGCTTATGAAATATTAAAAAAACATTTCGGAAAAAAATAACACAACATCGCAAATCGTGCCGATGCAAAAATACATATCACATATTATACATCGGCACGATAATAAATTAATTTCTATTCAAAAATGCAACCGCATCCATACCAACTTCACAACCTGTTCCAACTGCTGTTGCAATTTGCATTTTTATACCACTGCGGACATCACCTGCAACAAACATACCTTCTGGCAATGCATCTACCGCCAAACGCCCCAAAGCATCGCGTTTGATATCTTCACTCAAGAAATCAGTATTTGCTTCATGTCCGATGGCAACGAACAAGCCGTCAACAACCAACTGCTTGCCATCTGTTGTGGTCACAATCAATTCACCATCTGCTGAATCTGGCTTTTCTGCAATTCTTGCTAAATCCGTATTGAATAAACATTCTATATTTTCACGCGCAGCGACACGTTCACGCAATACGGCCTCGGCACGTGTAAAAGAATCCTTGCGATAAACAATTTTTACAGTTTTTGCTAAATCCGCCAAATACAACGCATCGTTCAAAGCACTATTTCCGCCCCCCAACACAATAACTGTTTTACCAGAATAGAAAAATCCATCACACGTTGCGCAATACGAAACACCACGTCCCATCAGTTCACGCGCCCCTGCAACTTCTAATTTACGAGGGGATGCACCTGTCGCTATTACTATTGTACGTCCACAATATTCATTTCCATCATCACACACAACCGCAAATCCCGCACTTGCATCACCTGTAATATTTTTTGCAGACACAAATTTTACTTCTGCCCCAAATGTTTCACATTGTTTTTGCATAAACTGTGCCAGTTCCAAACCACTGCCTGCCCACCCAGGGTAATTTTCTAACACTGCAATTCCTGCGGTCTGGCCACCTAATTTATCCCCCCCCAGCACCAAAGTTTTTTTATTTGCACGCGCAGTATACAATGCAGCCGTCAGCCCTGCAGGCCCCGAACCTAAAATAATAACATCATACATGATTAACTTCCTTTACCTATCTGCCATCAAGATACAAAATCCATAAATAATATGCAAATGAAATCGTTGCATTTAGAACAGGATTAATTTATAATCAAAGTAACATGACACTAAAACATTCATTTTTCAGTCGTACATCATCCCCATTGGGGGAATAATTTATCACGTACTTATTTTTAATTTCAAAAACTAACATACAAACTATAAAAAGGTAAGAGATTATGCTTGATATAAAATTCATTCGCGAAAACCCAGACGCCGTAAAACGCGCATGTGAATTAAAGGGTTTTACAGATTACACAGACGAAATTTTGGCACTGGACGCACGTGTTCGTGAATTAAAAACAATTACTCAGTCAAAAACCGCTGAAAAAAATAAAATAACACGTGAAATTCCAACCGCTGCAGATAAAGCACCCCTAATCGCTGCATCCAAAGCAATTGCCAACGAAATCGCCAACGACATGGCAGAATTGGCTGAAAAAGAAGAAAAATTAAGTGATTTATTACATCGTGTTCCCCAGATTCCATCTGATGCGGCGCCAATTGGTCGCGATGACAGCGAAAATATCGAAGTTCGTCGTGTTGGTACACCACGTGAATTTGATTTTACCCCCCGCCCACAATGGGATTTATTGGAAATGAACGGTTGGTGGAAACCTGAAAAAATTGCATCTATATGTGGCACACGTACATACGCCCTGTTTGGCGAAGCAGCAGAACTGGAGCTGGCAATTGAAACATACGTTTTACAAAAGTTAATGGGCAAAGGCTTTACATTTGTCAGCTGCCCATCAATTACCAAACCTCAAACAATATTTAACGCAGGACACTTTATGGGTACCGACCCATCTGTTATGGCAAACGATGTATTTATGTTAACCGATACAGACCGTTGCCTGGCAGGTACTGCAGAAATCATTCTGAACTGCCTGCACAGCGACGAAGTTTTAAATGAAAAAGACCTGCCAATAAAATACGCGGGATTTTCACCATGTTTCCGCAAAGAAGCAGGCGCCGCTGGTCGTGACACCCGCGGAATCGTGCGTATACACCAATTTAACAAGGTTGAACAATACATATACTGCACACCAGAACAGTCCGATGAAATGCACGAACATCTGTTAAACAACCTGTGCGAAGTTATGGAAGACCTGGAATTACCATATCGCGTTATCGCAGCCTGCACAGGCGACATGGGATTTAACAAGGTCAAAATGAACGACGTCGAAGCATGGTTCCCCAGTGAAGGCGCATACCGCGAATTGGGTTCATGCTCGTCAATCGGTCAATTCCAGGCACGCCGTACGAACACTCGCTTTCGCGATAAAAATGGCAACATGCAGTTCTGCGCGACTTTGAACAACACAGGCATTGCCCTGCCACGCGCGATTGTACCCGTAATTGAAAATCATCAAAATCCAGATGGTTCCGTTAACATTCCAAAAAAACTGCAACCACTGATGGGGGGACGCACAAAAATTGGTGGCAAACACTAAAAAACGCCCAAATGGGCGTTTTTTTTTAAAACCATGATGTTCGTTTTATATTTTTTATAAATTCCCAAACAGCATACCTTCCTACATTATTATTCTTTAAATTTTCTATTTCTGTTTCCATTTTCAAAATTTCTTTTGCTGCATTCTGCGCTTTCTCTCTATCCTCTTTCTTTTTTGATGTACGTGAATACTCCCAATCTAAAACAAGTCCTGTAAACTTACTAAACAACCCTGACAATTCGGGATTATTTACAAAAGCACTGCGTACATTCCTATCTACTTCCATTTTTGGACTGCCAACTATAAACGCCACTGCATCTCTATTTTCTGATTTAAAACCACCATGTTGTTGATACGCACGAATTCTTGCCGCCCATGCACGTCCTGTTTCAGCACGCGAAAAATACTTCTGTGGATTACGCGCAAGATTTTTCAAATATACTTGCGCACGCCCAGCCTTATACTGTTCTTGTTGTCCTAACTTTTTCCAGTACTTCGCCAAATTTTCATGTGCACAATCACCAAAATGCGAAAAGACAGATTTAATTGCCTTATAGACCTTATGCTCTGTTAAATATTGTTCCATATCCATCTCTTTTTTCGCATTATACCATAAAAAACGCCCACTTGGGCGTTTTTTTTATCTATTCTTGTTTTGTTTTACTTTTTCGGCAAAAGATTCTGGCGACCTAAACGGCCAAATAAAATCTTTCAAGATATTTGTTGAATTTTTATATTCCATCGTCTTGACTGCATTCAACAAGCTTTCCTGTGCTGTCTCTCGTTCCCATGAATACCTGCTGTACAAAGACGGAATAATATTCAAAACCTTGTTATAAACTAAGTATGCAGAATTATCCATTGTTCCTGCCATAAATCCGTCAACAACCTTATGCGATTCCAACCCCGCCTTTACACGCGTATTATAATCCGCATATTGTATTGGATTATCAGAAATCGTCTGTACGGTCCAAATCGCATCAAAGACATTTTCTTGAATATACTTATCCTTAGCGGTCTCAGAACGTTTTTCCAAATACACAATACAGTGTTTAAAAAACTTTTCTAATGTTTTGTCGTAATCAATCATTTTGCTCTCCATATTTTTTCATTACACACTATAATATAGACAAAACTACAAAAATGTCAATATTGATTACATAAAAAAGTTGAAAATTCTTATTTTTAGTTATACCCTGTATCCGATAAACAAAAAACAAGGCTTAAAATCATGAAAATTCGCAACATTGCAATTATTGCGCACGTTGACCATGGGAAAACAACATTGGTTGACAATATGCTGAAACAGGCGGGCACATTCCGCGACAACGAACGCGTTGACGAACGTGTTATGGACAGTGGTGATATCGAACGCGAACGCGGGATTACCATTTCTGCCAAGCCAACATCAATTCAGTGGGGCGAATACAAAATTAATATTGTTGACACACCTGGTCACGCGGACTTTGGTGGTGAAGTCGAACGTATTTTATCCATGGTTGATGGTGTTGTCCTGTTGGTTGACAGCGCCGAAGGTCCCCTGCCCCAAACAAAATTTGTATTATCCAAGGCATTAAAACTGGGGCTGCGTCCAATTGTATGTATTAACAAAGTTGACCGCAGTGACGCCCGTCCAGACGAAGTCCTAACCGAAACATTTGATTTATTTGACAAATTAGGTGCAACTGATTCCCAACTAGATTTCCCATATTTATATTCTGTTGGTCGTGACGGATGGGCGGTACGTGACCTAAACGATGAACGCAAAGATTTAACACCATTATTCCAATTAATTGTTGATCATGTCCCGGCCCCAGACTGCAACGGCAGTCGTTGTCAATTGGATGCACCATTTACAATGCTGGCCACCACATTAGAGGCAGACCCATATGTTGGCCGCATCCTGACCGGAAAAATTGAATCTGGCACTGTTCGCGTTGGTCAATCGGTCAAGGCAATTAATCGCAACGGTGAATTTATCGAAAACGCCAAGATTACAAAAATCATTGAACATCGCGGAATTGAAAAGATTTCTCGTGACACCGCATCTGCGGGTGACATTGTCGTCGTCGCTGGTTTTTCCAAGGCAACCGTGGCAGACACCCTGTGCGACCCATCGGTTACCGAACCAATTCCAGCCATGCCAATTGACCCACCAACCCTGACAATGACATTTTTTGTAAACACGTCCCCTTTGGCGGGTAAATCTGGCAAGAAATTAACATCCCGCATGATTGGCGAAAGATTATTTAAAGAAGCCGAAACAAACATCGCCTTGAAAGTCGAACAAAGCGAAAACAACGAAGCATTCGAAGTTTCTGGTCGTGGCGAATTACAATTGGGTATTTTAATTGAAACAATGCGCCGCGAAGGCTTTGAATTATCTGTATCGCGCCCACGCGTTGTAATGCAAACAAACGAAAATGGCGAAAAACTGGAACCAATCGAAGATGTTGTAATTGACGTTGACGACGAATTTTCTGGCGTCGTCATTGAGAAAATGACCAAACGCAAGGCAACAATCACTGAAATGAAGGCATCGGGCGCTGGCAAAACACGTATTGTGTTTTCTGCACCATCGCGTGGTTTGATTGGATATCTGTCCGAATTCCGCACAGATACACGTGGCACCGGTATTATGAACCGCGTATTTGATAAATACGACGTGTATCGTGGCGCGATTCAGCAATATCGCCCTGGCGTTTTGGTATCAATGGAAAAAGGCAGTGCCGCCACATACGCGCTGTTTAACCTGCAACCACGCGGCACACTGTTCATCGACCCCCAGACCGAGGTTTATTCTGGTATGATTATCGGCGAACACAGCAAAGAAAACGACCTGGAAGTAAACCCAATCAAAGGAAAAGAATTAACAAACATGCGTTCGGTCACAGCGGATGAAAAATTATTCTTGGCACCACCGCGTCGCATTTCATTAGAAGAAGCGCTGTCCTATATCCTGGACGACGAATTGGTTGAAATTACCCCTGATACAATTCGTCTGCGCAAGAAAGAACTGGACAGCAACACACGCAAAAAATTAAAGAAACATATTGAAGAATAAGCAAACGCCCATTCGGGCGTTTTGTTTATCTTGCGACAAATTTTGCCTTCATATAATTCCTGTACTTGCTGCGCAATTTACGACTGGGGATTAAACATGAAGAATACTTAATAAGTCTATTTCTTATTTTATTTGCACGCACACTGCCCCACTTTGTTTTGTATTGTTGCAATTGCGCTAAATATTCTTGTTCTTCGGCGTATTTAGGCTTTAAATCCAATTTTGAATATTGAAATTTATTTTGTTTAAAAAATTCTGCCATATAATCATTTACACCAATTATTTGTGGCGCCGATGAAAAATGTTCAGTTGGTTCCCTCTCAACAGAAGCACAAACAACATCTGTATCCAATTCACACAATGAATTTATTAAATATTGCGATTCTAAATTATCTACTGTTACAGAATTTCGTTTTATTTGAATCAGTCTGCCCCCCGGTTTCATAAACAATGCCAAATGTAATGCTGTCCCCGCACACCCTGCCAATATACGTGCATTTTTTATCATTCCAACCTGTTGCAATAACGTATATTTTTCAGGACATATTATACAAAATCCATTTTTTTCAAAAATACGCTGTATCTGCAATTCTCCAAACGTACGTCTTTTATCCAACGCGCTGCGCGACAAATAGACTTTTTCACAGCAATCAAAATCCTTTGTATTTTTTGCCATATTTTGAAATGTTTGTACCCATTGATTGCTTGCACTGTTATTATTACATGCGCAATCTGGCACAATAACAGTTCTGAAACGCACATCCCTATCCAGTATTAAAACCCTGTCTTTATCAACACCAGACATTTCCATAAAATCATAAAACCAACCCGGCAATTCTTTTAACAGTGCACTGTAAACAAATACAAATTTATGTACTTTATCTTTAAAATGTTCTATTGCCCACATACGGTTAGTATGTTCTAATAGAAAATGCCCAAAATGCCAATGCAAATCCCCCAAGAACAAGACATCATATTCATTATATTCAACATTTCGCCCTGCTTTTATTTTTGACTTATGCGCCCCCGTTCCAATAATTAAATTTGATTGCGACACAAAATTATTTTCCGCATCATAAACCCCCATCACAGAATGTTTCTGATGCGAACAAATCAACCCATTTTTCACATGTCGCACATCAACGTCTTTTTTATTTATTTTTCGTGCAATTATTTTGTTCACATAATCTTTATATGAATCAGGACCAAAAACATTAACATTCATAACAACCACACCCCTGTTGCAAAATATAAATAAAACGTGTAAATTATATAATATGAAACACAAAGAAGCCACAACAAAACGATTATTCCTATTTGCAGGATATAACAAATCAGGCATCATTGACGATGCATTAATATTCTATGTAAAAAAATTATCTGAATTTGGTGATATTGTATTATTCATGGATTCTGATTGCGCCGATTCAGAAATTAAAAAGATAAAAAAATACTGTCTTCATACATGTGCCACCCGTCATGGCGAATATGATTTTGGTTCTTATAAACGCGCATATATTTGGGCAACAAAAAATGCAAACCTGGCGGACTATAACTTTATTTATTTGGTAAACGATTCTGTATATGGTCCACTGTACGATTTATCCAGATATTTTGATGCAATGGAAAATATGGGACACGACGGTTTTGGAATTGTAAAAAACCCACACCACAACCACCCTCATATTCAATCATGGTTTATCGGATTAAAACAGTCCATATTTTTAACCAGCTGGTTTGATAAATTCATGCACAGCATTACAAAACAACAATCCAAAGGTCTTATCACAAAACTATACGAGCATGGGCTGTCCAGACAAATAAGCGCCCATAAATTAACATGGGATTGCCTGTACTGTGTTCGTGGTCGCGGTATTTATAACCAGGTAAAAAAACTGTATAAATCAGGTATGCCATTTATGAAGAAAGTCGCATTCACACGCAATCATGGTGCACTGGGGGCACAAATAAGATATGTTCTGAATAACACATCTATTGACGCACAAGAATCTATATTATCTGCCGCACAACACGCAAACGGAATACAATACACCAATTGGTTATTAACCAAAAATCCGATTAGAATACTTATCAGACAGATTCATCATATAGCATACAAACTATTTATCGAAGGGATATAATTATGACTAAACGTATTGCTGCAATCACAATGGCACGGAACGATACATTTTTCTTGTCACGTTGGATAAAATATTATGGCAAACAAATCGGAACAGAAAATTTGTACATCTACCTTGACGGCACCGACCAAGAAATTCCAAAAAATGCAGGTAACGCCCATATAACAAAATTACCGCATACTAACATGTCACGTGCTGCCGGTGACAAATACCGCATAAAACAAATATCAAATCTGGCATCAGAATTATTAAAAACCTATGATATTATAATTGGATGTGACGCAGATGAATTTTTAATTGTTGATCCTGCGCTTGGCGTATCTTTATCACAGTATTTATCTGATAAAAAATTCAACACAACATTATCTGGTCTGGGACTTGACGTGGGACAGCATCTGACACTGGAAAAACCACTGGACATGACCCAACCATTCCTGCCCCAGCGTTCATATGCACTGCTTTCTACACGTTACACCAAACCTGTTGTTATAAATCGCCCTGTCCGTTGGGGCAGCGGCTTTCACAGTATCCAAGGTCACAATTTTCACATAGACAAGAATTTATACCTGTTGCATTTTGGCGCAATTGATATGAACATGTTATTATCCAAGGCGGCGGCACGCGGTCCAGATTGGATAAACCATTTAAAACGTCGTGGCAACGGAACGATTAATCTGATTTCAACACGTCGCATCAGTAATATTAAATGGCTGTCATGGGCACGAATACTGCAAACATATCTGCGACCGATTTACGCGTTGGACAAACCTGGAATGATGGGTTTGAAACGCGTAATAAAAATACCATCGCGCTTCAAATCCACAAAGATTTGACGCAAAAAAAATGAAAATAGATATTGTTTATCTTTGGGTCGACAGCAACGACAATAAATGGCGCACAGAAAAAAACAAATGGCAAAAACGCCTGAACAAACGTAACAACATTTCTTCAGAATCAACATGCAAGGCCAGATGGCGCGACAACAATGAATTACTGTATTCGCTGCGCAGCGTTGATAAATTCGCACCATGGGTCAATCACATATTTATTGTAACAGGATTTAATCATATTCCAAAATGGCTGAATACAAAACACAACAAAATTAGTATAATACCCCACGAACAAATAATGCCACCGCGGGCATTACCAACATTTAATTCTAATTCCATTGAAATGTGTATTCCAAACATTCCAGGTCTGTCCGAGCACTTTTTACTGATGAATGACGACATGTTTTTTAACAAACAGCTTTCACCATCTTACTTTTACGACACCAGAGGTCGCGCAAAGATAATGTACAGCACACATCACGGACGCAGCAAAAACATCCAAACATGGAAATCACGCGTTAACCAATACAGCCAGACACTAATCATATCTGCCCAACAAATAAAAAATATTTTTGGCAACGACGTATATAAATATCGCCCTGCCCATGGGATAGACCCATATATAAAATCATCATGGCAAGAATGTGCAAGCAACCCGACAATATCAAAATTAATATCTTCACAAATCACAAACAAATTTCGTACAAACAATGAATTACAACGCTGGATTTTTAATCTGTACGACTTGATAACCAATCGTGCAATATTCATTCACAGTCGCGCAAAGAAATACCCATGCAACAAGATTAAGAATATTATTTACAATACAATATTTACAAAACAAATAAAACAATCGCCCATTGTTTGCACAGATACCACCATTGCCCAATCCGCCTTGTCCAATGCCCCGATATTCTGTATAAACGATTCGCCAGACAACACCAACAAAATATTACGCAATAATGCAAATTATATGCAAAACAGATTTCCAGACAAATCATCATTTGAAATCTAAAGCAAAGCAAGCAATCTTGCCCACTTATTTATGCACACTTACATGATTTTATAAAACAGCATATTTCACTGCGCAATCTCTTGGTCCATTTATTTGGCGGACAATCCAGCGCACCAATTCTTTCCAAATCCTGAAATAATTCACGCGCACGCGCCAAATCATCTTCTGATTCAATATACTTCACCTTGCGAAAAGCCCACTTAACAAAATACCACTTAAAATTCTTGGACCACTTTTCCAATTGATATTCAGACGCCATTTCCTGATATTTCAAGAACGCAGTTTTAATTCCTATTACCAGTGAATTCATAATTTTCAACTGTTTTGCCCCCAATACAATCCCGCCAAAATTCGGTATATAGAAATATAATGGCAACGGCACAATTGTCACACGCGGATTACGCAACATAACCTCGCTCCACCATGGGAAATCTTCGAACAAAATACCTTTGATGAACGAGACATCTGCAATCAATTCGCGCCGATACATATTTTTCCAAACCTGGCAATGTTTAATTAACCACTTTTTCTTTTTTCCTGGGACATTATGCGTACGTTCTGTCGCATATTCATACACATCATCTGTAACCAAGCTGGGAATTTTATCTAATTTATATTTTTTTCGAATTCGCGTGGGCACAACATTATCTGTATCCAGTTTCAAAATATGACGCACCATTAACTGTGGTCTATAAATTCTGTCGTATGTAAAGGATACAATATCCGACTTATCACGCTGTGCCATATAATATGCAATTTCCATTGTTTGCGGATGGATAAAGTCATCACTGTCCAGATACATAATATAATCACCTGTTGCATATGGCATACCTGCATTACGGGCATCTGACAATCCACCGTTTTCTTTTGTAACAATAACAAATCGCGAATCGCGTGCGGCGTATTCTGTCAGAATTTGTGCACTGTTATCTGGGCTGCCATCATTTACACATATGGCCTGCCAATCTGCAAAAGTTTGATTTAGAACACTATCTAAACACCTGCGCAAATACTTTTCAACATTATATACTGGGATAATTATTGATATCGCCGGCATGTAATCCCCCTTGATTTAAATTACATCTTTATCATTTCATCTGCATAAGACCCAGGAACAGGATTTTTTGCCTGCTGATAAGTCGTTTTTTGAAAGAACGCCCCTGCAGTTACCTTATCAAATTCTTTTTTATTAAAAGGCTTGTTGTGATATTTCCACCATAATGCATGTGTTGGATCTTGATCAACATGTGGCATTTTTTCAAAATATTTTTTTGCACGCGCATCATTTTCAACCAACGTCTTAAATAACAATTGGTGCATAAAATAGTCAAAATTTGAATTTTCATTCATCCAATAATCTAAAATCATTGCCCGCCACGCATCCAATAAATACGCCCCTTTGCGCGAACGTATGAAACAATTTTGCATAAAGCTATACGGACTGCCCACTTTGCTGCCTGCCATATAAACAAAGAAATCTTCTTTTTCTATCCACTTGGGAATTTCTGCTGTTGCAAACCCTGTTGAATCCAGCCAATATCCCCCATGATTGTATAACAACTCAACACGACAAATATCAGCAAAATGCGCATGTGCAATTTTTCCTGCTTTATATTTATCGATGATAACCTGGGGCAAAGAAATATAATCAAATACAGTATTTATATCCAATACAATCAATTCTTGTTTACAGTGCTTGCGAATATTTCTAAAACATGCCTGAACCAACGGTGGGGCTTTATCCTCGCCCTGCAGCCACAAAGAAAAAATCTTGTCATTTTCATCATTATTTTCGACTTTACGCTCTTTAATTGCCGCGGCAGCCGGCAAATATCGTTTAAAATACTGTGGAATAACTTTTGATATAACATCACTTCTTACCGCGCGTCTATGCTCTCTTGTGCGCCATGGCCAATTCAGAATATGTCCATAAACCACAATTTTCATCAAAGCAATAAATCTTGAAAAACTCATTCCACACCCCTTTATTCATCCACAAAAACAAACGCCCCCAGTTTATGAAGCAACTGGGGTGTTTTTTATTCTTCTGTTTCTGACAACACATCGTCTTCATCATCGATTGGACCTGTTGTCATTTCCTCAGCGATACCCGATGCACGCGCCATAATTTTATCCAACAATTCTTGCTGTACATCCGGTCTATCTTTTAGCCATTGTCGTGCATTGGCCTCGCCCTGTCCCATACGTTCACTATTATACGAATAGAAACTGCCTGCCTTTTCAATAAAATCATATTTAACACCCATATCCAAGATTTCACTTATACGCGATATACCTTCGCCATACATAATTTTGAAGTCGACTGTACGGAATGGCGGCGCGACCTTATTTTTAACAACCTTTACACGTGTTTCATTTCCAATAATATTTTCTTTATCCTTAATCTGCCCTGTACGACGAATATCCAGGCGTACAGACGCATAGAACTTTAACGCATTCCCACCAGAAGTCGTTTCTGGATTACCAAACATAACCCCAATTTTCATACGAATTTGATTAATAAATATTAACAAAGTATTACTGCGCGAAACAGACCCTGCCAATTTTTTCAAGCTCTGACTCATCAATCGGGCAGTTGTACCAACGAACGAATCGCCAATATTACCTTCTAATTCTGCTTTTGGCACCAGGGCCGCCACAGAATCGATAACCACAACATCAACAGCCCCTGATTTAATCAAAGTATCTGCAATTTCCAACGCCTGTTCACCAGAATCCGGCTGCGAAATAATTAAATTAGAAACATCCACACCCAATTTTTTTGCATAGCTGGGGTCCAACGCATTTTCTGCATCAATATATGCACACGTACCACCTTTTTTCTGCGATTCTGCCACTGCATGCAAGGCCAGTGTTGTTTTTCCAGAAGATTCTGGCCCATATATTTCAACGATACGTCCCTTTGGGTATCCACCAATTCCCAGTGCAATATCCAATCCCAACGACCCAGAAGAGATTGCCTCTATATTCTGCTGTGAACCATCCCCCATCTTCATAATAGCTTCTTTACCAAACTGTTTTTGAATTTGTGCCAACGCCGATTCCAACGCTGGATTTTTTGCAAACAGTCCACTATCCTTGCTAACTTCTTTTTTTGCCATAAAATTCCCCTTTGATTTTCAAAAAAATCATACAAGGTAAAACCTAAAAAATCAAGCTTCACTTTCTGCTAATCAACACACCAATACTCAACGCCCCGATGGTTGCTGTAACCGCCCAAACTGCGGCAGTTGTCCCATATATCGCAATCATTGCCGCGCCTAAAATTGGTGCCAGAACATTTGGTAAATTCGCACTTGTTCGAAAAACACCATAAAATCGTGTCTGTTGTGCTTTTTTTGTATTATCAAAGAACAACAAATCATGTACAGATTCCATCAGCGCCCCTGAAATCTGCCATGCAACGAATATTGCCAACAATGGAATCCCTGTTACAACCGTCGCCAACGCAGACAAAATTGCAAAAGAACCAAACCCCAGAATCAACCACAAAGTCTTACCTGTACGTCGCACGACCCGTCCCATAAATTCACTTAACAACAAATAAGGCACAATCCCCAATGTTAAAACCCAACCCAAAACATCTTTATCAAAGCCATTTTCGATTACCAATATTGGCACATACAAAACACGCATTGCCCGCAATGAATAATATCCGAAATTAACTAAATACGCCCGCAACATTCCCGGCAATTTAAAAAATCCAATCGTATTTTTCCACAGTGCCTTGAATGTTTTACGCGGATTTACGGGTCTTATCTGTTTATCTTCTTGAACAATCCGAAAATATTTAAATAATATCCAACCCGCCAAATAAATTACCGCAGAACCAAAAAACGCCGCCCTATTTCCAAAATTATTTGCAATCAAAACAGCAATTATTGGCGCAAACAAAGCCCCCACATTCATCCATAAATGATATCGTGAATTAAGACGCGCCATACCAATATTTTTTGAAAAATCTGACATAAACAACGGTATCAACATCCCAACAAAAGTAATCGCAACACCTGTCGTATAATCCAATATAATAAAAGTACGTGGCAAAATAGAAAATCCCATCATTGCGTAACATACTGCCAACATCAGCATAACGAAATAAAACACACGCACCTTGGAAAACAATCGAAATATTTCATTTGCGAACAATCCGACAAAGAAACAAAACACAGAATAAATCGCTACATACACACCAACAACCGCCGAAGATTTAAATATTTCCAGAATAACCAACGAATATACAGCATTATAAATACCATCCGCAAAACCTGTGAACAGCCCTAAATTTGCGAATGAAAAACCACTTACGCGATTACTGATTGAAATGTATTTATCCCCTGCCATTGCAGGGTTTATTATAACATAAAAAGCCCTTATTTACAAACCGCAATATCACTTTACTTCCAACATCAAACCACAATGATCTGTTGGTTTTGCTGCCAACCTTGGTTCGATATCTATTTCACAATTTTTTATCATTTTCGCCGCTGTTTTATTACACAAGAAATAATCCAGTCGCAACCCCTGCTTGTTTCCAACTGTATCACGTCCACGATACCCATACCATGTATAATCAATTTCATCAGGGTGCAACATTCTCCATGCATCAACCCATCCTGCATTTAACCATTCATTCATAATTTCACGTGCTTCTGGCGCAGAAATAGCAATCCCCTCATAATTTTTTGGCTTCCAAATATCCCTATCTTCAATTGCCACATTAAAATCACCCGCAATAATAACAGGCTCTGGCGAATTCAAATATTGCGCGATATAATCTGTAAACGCCCTCATCCATTCCAGTTTATATGGAAACTTTGGCGATTCCACCGTATCACCATTTGGCATATACGTATTAATCAAGCGCACACGCCCATCAACAACACATTCCAAGAATCGCGCATTAACATCCGCATAATTTGGCATCCCCATTACCACATCTTCAATCGAATATTTTGAAAACGTCGCAACCCCATTCCAAGACTTTTGACCAAACACCTTAACATTATATCCGAATTCATCAAACAACATATGCGGAAAATTAGCAGTCTCAACTTTCAATTCCTGAACCAATATAGTGTCATATTCCCCTTTACGCAGGATTTCCAAGAAACTTTCCGCATGTGCACGAATCGAATTTATATTTATCGTTAATATTTTCATGTTTGATTTCCTTTGATTCTTGATTATAATACCTGGTGTCCAATATAAAAACAACAAGGAATTTTATAACATGAACATGTATCAATTACTGGAACGCACTGCGCAAACATATCCAGATAATTTATATCTGGTCCGCGAAGGGGTTGCATACAAAGATTTTATTAATCTGGTCAAAGCTCGCGCCACATCACTGGCTAAATCCGGCGTAAGCAAGGGTGATATTATTGGTATTTTATCACACAATATCCCTGAATTTCCAATAACATTATTTGCTATTTGGTATTTGGGTGGCACAGTACTGTTACTGGATACAAACCTGACTCCATTTGAATATGACAATATGGCAGAAATCACAAATTGCAAAATTGTTTGTGCAGAAAAGTCTTTTGTTTACAAGACAGACAAATTTAAATTTTACGACATCACAAAAAAAGACAGCAAACCCGACCCTGATATTAAACCTGCCGCGGTTGAATCTTTAGACATCGCAACAATGTCATTTACATCTGGTTCAACTGGCACACCAAAGGTTGTACCGCTAACACACTTTAATTTGGTTGAATGCGCAAACTCATTAGAAGACATGGCAGAATGGATTCGTCCTGCAGACTTCTTGTATGGATTTTTGCCAATGTATCATGTGTTTGGATTTGCTGTTGAAATCCTGGCGACATTACATTTTGGCGCAGGCGTATTATTACAACCAACAATTAATCCAAAAGAAATTATGGCAGACTTTAAAAAGTTCCGTCCACAAATTATCCCTGCGGTTCCACGTCTGTGGGAAGTATTCCGCAACAAAATTATTGATAATATCAAGTCCCAAAAAAAATGGTGGCTGGTATCATTTATCTTAAAGTATGGTAAAACCCTAGAAAAAATTGGATTAGGCACCCTGGTTCGCAAGGTACAAAAACCAATCCTTGATGTATTTGGTGGACGCGCACGCCTATTAATCGCAGGTGGTGCCGCCACAAAACCAGAAGTCGAAACTTTCTACGAACGCCTTGGTCTGACATTTATCCAAGGATATGGTCTGACAGAAACGGTTGGTCCAATCTGTATTTCAAAACCAACAAAAAAACGCTTTCCATTTGCTTTTGGGGGACCAACATCAAACAATGAATGTGAAATTCGCGACAAAAATGAAGATGGCGTTGGTGTTTTATGGTTACGCGGCCACCAAATATTTGGCGGCTACCTAAACAACGACGCGGCCAACAAAGAAATCTTTGACGAACGCGGTTTCTTTAATACAGGCGACATGGTATCAATGGATAAAAACGGCGAACTGCATTTCGCAGGCCGTAAAAAACAGGTTATTGTTTTGGACAGTGGCAAAAACGTATATCCAGACGAACTAGAAGGCATGTTTATAACAATACCTGGGGTTAAAAACGTCGCTGTATTTGAACACAAGGTCAAAGGTAAAACCGTTACATACGGCGTGTTTAGCGTCGAAGAAGGCATGACAATGGAAAAATTGGGTGCAGAAATCGCCGCTGCAAACAAAAAAGTTGCCAGCTATAAATGGGTTACCCATTATGCAATGACAACCGAAGATTTACCATTAACCAGCACACAGAAAGTAAAACATCACGTTGTGCGCAAAAACTTAATTGATGGTAAATATCCAGATCGTCACGAATAATAAATGCCCCACATGGGGCATTTTTAATCTTTTATTCGCGCCAAATCGTCATATATTTTGTATTTTTGATCATTTGTTTCATGATACTCATACCCTGCCCCACCTGCAGAATAAATATTAAACAACTCTGTAACTTTATCCACAGCTGCTTGAATCATTTGCATTGTTGTATCCGCATCATATTCAATTACACGCGCATCATTATTACGCAATTGCAAGAAACGCATAATCGGCGTACGCGAACGTTCAGACATACGAATCGGGAAACCGCCAGACTGTAACATATATGCCTCCAGTGGTAATTGTGGCATATTCCCCTGTACTAATTGTGACTTCGCAGGCGCAGCACCTGTCTTGACATCCAAAACACCACCATCCCAAATACGATCTGCACGGGCGCGCACATTACGCCCTGCAATCTTCACTGACCCACCTATTTCTGCATACGCATCTGATACAGACGATAATTCTTTGGCGATAACTGGTGCAATTTCAACAAATCTTTTATGCCAAAAATGAAACAGCACACTGCCCCGCCCCAACTTTTCTAATGCACGTGCATCCATCTGTTGCACCAACAATTCAGGATTCATATCTGTTGCTTGTTCTATAACCTCATGAACTAAATTTCCAAAATCACGCGGTCCTACACCAACCCAATAATCATCCAAAACCCGCAATTTTAAAATATGTCGCACATAAAAAGCATACGGATTATGAATCAACAATTCTAATTCTGTAACATAGACATCACTCCAATCATTTTTTGGGGTTGGCACAGAATAATCCAAACTTTTATACGCGACATTATCTTGCGCCAAAACAGCGTTTAATATTTCTGTATCACGCCCAATTTTTGCACCACGCGCAATCACACGTGATAAAAATCGTGATTCTGTTGTCTGAACACCCCCAGATTGTACCGCACGCAACCAATAAACAGATTTACCACACGACAAATTCATAAAATCCAAAGACTGCAACGACACCTTGCGATTCGGCGACGGCAATCCTATTTTATCCGCAACACTTCGTGGCAACCAGGCATTTTCGTATCCACGCGCAGGGAACATCCCATCATTTAATCCTGTTAATATGACAACATCTGCTGTTTGCATACGCGATTCGATTGTTCCCAACACAACCACATCCGCATCTTCATTCATTGGTGCACGCACAGATACGCCCGACATAACATCTGCGATAACCGCGCGCGCTTCGCCTAATGTCAAACGAACACCTGCGACATTCAACGCATCCGACATCTGCTTTAACGCAATCCAAATTTGAACAGACACAGCATCATCCAACACAAACTGCGGTGTAAAGACAGACATATTATCGGAAATAATCTTAGCCATTGTATTAAACAAATCACCATTCATTTCCTGATAAATTGAATCAAACGCATTTGCCCCTACTTCTATCCAAGAATCCAAAAAGTTTAAAATCGCGCGTCCTGGCGCCGTCATCATTCCAGACACCCCACCTGAAAAATCTGCAACGATATTACGTGCCGCCAATGCCGTAGCTATACGTTGATTTCCTGCTGCGTCTGGTGTAATAACCAACACAGACTTTTCTTGCGCTATTGCACGCTGTGCGATTTCTGCAACAACATCCGCTTCAAGCGATTCGCGCGAAACTTCTATCAGGTTACAATGTGACAAATCTTTGTTTACATTACAAGACGCGCACTGATTTCCGAATGCATAATTAAAAAAATCAATCGCACTGCCTCCTACATCAATTGGTATAACATCTGTTGGTTTTAATCCCAACCTGGACAAAAATTTATATTCTGAATTGTACGGATTTGTATCTAATTCAAAATCGACAACACGCCCCGATATTTTTCCAGACAAAATAATTCTGCCATGGGGCAACCTGGCTATTTCTTCCATTAAATCTGCTGTTGCGGGCACACTAGCAGTTGACGCACACACAATAACCAGCTTAAAATCCCCCAACGCATTGCGCCATGCACGAATATCGCGATTTTGTGCAGCAGTCGCAGTAATACGCCCTGCAGCATATTGTGGCATAAAATCAGATAATATCCCCAGTATTTTTGCCTTTGACTGAAAATGATTTGCATATTTATCATCAACTAATTCACCCCAATTTATATTAGTTGTATCCACACCTTCATTTTCCAAATAATCTTGCATACGCACTAAATCATGGGCAATTGGCAATGCAGTTATTAAATTTCCAACATTAGCATCAGCTGCCAACAAACGCGCCAGAACAACAACACGTTCTGTATTTGAAATAATATCTGGAGCTTCTGCTTCTTCGACATCATCTGCCACTTCCCCCAGCGCAACCAACCTGGGCAATATCGCCGCGCCCCCCGACTTATCCACAATCATTTTTTCAACTGTTCTAACGGCGCGTCTACTAGGCAAAAATATCAACATATCCGCCACATCGACACCAGAGTTCTGCATTACATACCATAATGCATCTGACATATGCGCAGGATTTGTTGCACAAAAAATATTTTTATTTAATTCCAAGCGTTTCCTTTATAGAATCCAGCCCTGTTTTCTTTTCTGCTGATGTTTGTAAAATATCGGGCAACATCGCCCCATGATCTGTATGCAAAATTTCAAGTTGCTTTAATTCACGTACTTTTTTATCTTTTTTCGTATAAACAATCTGATATGGAATTGCATTAGCATCACAAAAATCCATCAAATCTAAATCTGCATCCTTGGCACCGATTCTTGAATCTATTAAAATAAACAAACGTTTTAATTGCACACGTGTTACCAAATATTCTTCCAATCGTTTCAGCCATCGCATTGCGTCCACCTTGGACACGCGCGCATAGCCATAGCCTGGCAAATCAACAATCATAACCCGGTCATCCAGATTAAATAAATTCAAACTTTGTGTGCGTCCTGGTGTATTTGATGTACGCGCAATTGGCGCCCCAACGACCGCATTAATCAGCGAAGATTTTCCCACATTACTGCGTCCAATAAATGCATATTCGGCAAAATGCGAATTTGGCAAAGATTTCACCGTTTCAAAACTGCCTACAAATTTAATCATCCGCCCCACCCTTGTCCAACAATCGTTTATACGCTTCTTTTTTTGAAATACCTGTACGCTGTGCCAACTGTGCCGCCGCGCTTTTCATAGAAGTCGCAGCAATATCATTAACTATATCAGAAATCTCATCATCGCTCATTGGTTTTTCTGGTCGTGGCGCCACAACAATAACAATTTCTCCACGCGGTGGTGTTATACCTAATAATTCAGCTGGATATCCAATTATTGTTTCTTCGTGAATTTTAGTTATTTCACGCACAATTGCGATTTGTCGTTCTGGCATAACGCGCGCCATCACAGCAATTGTTGCCATAACCCGATTCGGACTTTCATAATAAATGATAGTATGCGGAATTTTATTATCATCGCGTAATTTTTTCTCGTCAAAAAAACCACAAAATGTAAATCTATCAGTTGGGAATCCAGACAGCACCAATGCCGAAATAGCCGCCACTGGTCCTGGCACAACAAAAACAGGCACATTTGCCGCACGCGCTGCACGCACCAAACGAAATCCCGGGTCTGAAATTCCCGGCATACCCGCATCACTAACACATGCAATCGCCGCACCATTTTGAATTTTTTCAATTATACCAGACACAACATCACGTTCATTATGCTCATGACAAGATATACGCTTTGTCTTGATATCAAAATGTGCTGCCAACTTGCCAAACACACGTGTATCTTCTGCTGCAATTAAATCTACATTTTGCAAAATTTGTACTGCACGCGGTGACATATCAGACAAATTTCCAATCGGCGTACCAACAATATAAAGCCCTGTTTGCATTTAAAATCCTTTTATAGTAAAATGATACAAAATAAAATGGATTTTTCAATGTTTAAGAACAGATTTTTCGGATACGTTATATCACTTTTAATCCTGGCTGGCTGCACAGGCACCCACGACAACACAGGTCCTGAAAACGATTGGTTTGGCGAATATGGGAATTTAACAACAAATACCCCCGCAAACATGTATGGGATGTTATCTGATGGATATGGCGCCACCATTTCTGATACTGCACACAACATAGCGGTATTATTACCCCTATCTGGCGACAAAGCGCCTGTTGGAAAAACAATTCGAACATCTGTTGAAACTGCAATTTTACAAAGCGGCGCAAAAAATCTGAATGTATCTTTTTATGATACAACCGACAACCTATCAGAAACATTTAAAACTGTTCTGGCGGGCAACCCAGAAGTAATTATTGGTCCTGTGTTTGCAAACAACGCCAAAATTGTCCGTGATAACAAGCCTGAAAATTTACCAGTGTTATCATTTACATCTGATGCAACCGCGGTTGGTGATGGTGTTATGACAATGGCATTAATGCCAACAAACAGCATTGAAACAATCGTACGCGAAATGCATTCCGACAACATAAAGAATTTCATAATCATGGCGCCTAACACTGATTCTGGTCATCTGATGGCAGGAACCGCCCTACGTGCTGCCGAATTATCTGAATTGGAACCAATTGGGATATTTTATTACAATGAAAAAGATACAGATTCTATAAAAAACACCGCACTGGATGCGTCACTAAACAATGCGCGCACCGCCGCCCATACACGTGCCCGCCAGATATTATCTGACATACTTATTAATGAAAAACTATCAGCAATCGAAAGATCTCGTCTAAATATACAGCTAGACAGACTGTCTAAAAAAGAAACAATTGGACATTTGCCATATAACGCGATCCTGTTCCTTGGCGATGGTGACGACACAAAAACACTTGCTTCATTTTTACGTTACTATAACGTCGGTGCAAATGATGTAAAGTTTTACGGCACAACAATGTGGGATGGTTCAGATATAATCACAGACCTGACAATGTCCGGCGCCAAATACGCAACATTATCTGATATAAACCCTGAATTCAAAACTATTTATGAAAAAGTATCTGGTTCTATACCTGGCAGACTGGCGACATTTGGATATGATGCTGCAAACATGGCAATTGGTATGATATATTCTGACAAATCAAATGTTGCATACCTACTGGACCCCAGTGGATACATCGGTACAGATGGCATGTTTCGCTTGAAACCAACTGGCGACAACGAACGCGCACTACGTATAGTAAAATTAAATGGAACAGATACACCAATTGAATCAAAACCTGCCGCCAGCAGCTTTATATCCCCATTATATAATATTGAACAACGCCACATAAAACCTGCGGATGCCATGGAATTAAAAACACCTGGAATTAACCCTGATAACCACATTCAAATACCAGACCGGTTTACTTCTAAATATCGCAGCAAAACAATTGGCGCAAACATCAGCGAACCAACCAACTTTCAACGCAGTAAAATCATTGCATTTCTGCCCGAAGATGACAGTGAACCAATTAAATCTGAAAATTTCAAACCAATTAAACAGGAATCTGTCAACCGTTCATATATCGATGAATACGAAATAGAAGAATAACTACAAACTAATATAAACAACCCACAAAATGTGGGTTGTTTATTGTCGCAGATAAAACTATTAATATTTAATCAGATACCATATCTCCACATAGTTCTACAGCATAACCCCCATCATAATTCATCTCTGTGCCACAAAATAAACGCCACGAACAATTAGAAACTTCATTATCTCCTGCCATTTCTTTTAATATATTATAACTTATAGTATTGACCAAACATTTTCCAGGTTTAATATATTGTGCCGGATTCTCAATAGATAAAAACGTCACTGTTTTTTCTTTATTATTATAAATTTGCAAAATTTCTGGTGTTTCATCTATATAGTATAAAAAGTCTCCACTTGTACCTTTGCTAATAACAACTGCATTTTCATCCCAGTTTTGTCTTTGTTGATTTATAAAAGTGACAAAATCAGCATCTCCTTCAGGATGTGTTGTAAACTCTTCGGCAAAAGCATTTATTGATACAACGGCTAATAAACCAGCAAAAATATATTTTTTCATAACGTATCCTTTATTTAGAAAAACTATATCACAAAATAAACCACAACACACTAAAAATAAATGGTCGCTTTTCAGCAACCATTTATTTTTAGTGGTGGGAGACAGCTTGCACTAATCGAGCAGAAAACAAACAAGAATTTTCCGATTTAATGTTGCAAGTGAAATTGTTTAAAGAACGGTGGTTAAATTAATATGCCATATGGCTTAAACCATAAACCAATAATATAAACCATAAAACACACAATACTATGGCGAAAAGTCCGACATGCTTTTTATATTTTGGCGCAATAATTCTTGATACAAAGAAAACAGCGATAGTTGGTAATATTAATAAATCTAAAATAATAAAAACATTTCCGTATGAATTCCATAGTGCAGAACTATAAAAAAAGTGTTCAATCCATGCACAAATCATTGTGCAAACCCACCATGTAAAACATATAGCAGGCAATAATACAACCCAACGAAAAACATCAAGACCTTTGTATGAATTAGTTTTTTTCATGTTTTTACCCTTTTGTTGATAAAATTATATCACATAATTTTATCATACTAAAATTAAAAACCGCCTCGGTGAATTCGAACAGAGCAAACACTTGGAAATCCAGACCGTTCGAAGATTGGTAAAAATTAGTGTTTTTTAAATATGATATTTTCGAACCTTTAAAACTATTAGAAAACAAAAAGAAAACCACACCTTTATGGTGCGGTGTATCTTTTGGTGGGAGTGGCTGATTCCCTCGGACAAATATCCTGCGGGGCATTCGTTAGCACTCGAACTGCGCACTGCTTGTTCTCGCTTACTCATTGTCGAACCTGCAATCTTTCGATTGCGTGTTTCAAATCCATAAACCACAACACACTAAAAATAAATGGTCGCTTTTCAGCAACCATTTATTTTTAGTGGTGGGAGTGGCTGGATTCGAACCAGCTCAGGCTTAAGCCAACAGATTTACAGTCTGCCCCGGCTCTCCAACTCCGGCGCACGCCCAATCCTGGTGCGGGCAGCGGGAATCGAACCCGCATTTCAAGCTTGGAAGGCTTGCATACTAGCCTTTGTACTATGCCCGCAACAAATTTAAAGCCCTGTGATTATATACTAAATGAAAATAAAATCAAGAATAAAGTAAAAGCAAAAATTTTTTTATTCCCCCCGCAATGGGAATAAAAATAAAAGATAATGGTATAGATATGGACAGTGCCGTCCCTGTAGTGTACAAACACTACCCCCCTTGCACTTGGAACAGAATGAACAAAAATGGTTTAGATAAAAGAAAAACCGACAACGCAGTGTACAGAAGTTACATAAGTTGTCGGTTTTACTTTTAGATAAATTATTTTTGTTTATTCTGCGGCGGTGAATACCTTCTGCACATCATCATTCGCATCCAGCGCATCAACCAGCTTTTCTAATTTAGCATAAGCTTCATCATCTAAATCCATTGGCATGTTTGGCAACCATGTCAGTTCAGCCTGTTCTGGTTCGCCCAGCTTATCTGCCAAGAATTTTTGAACATTGATAAAATCTTCTGGTTTTGTTGTGATGATAAAACCTTCTTCAGATGCCTCCATATTATCAACTTCGGCCTCCATAATAATTTCCATCATTTCATCTTCGGTTTTGCCGATTGATGCAGGATACATAATCTGACCTGCGCGTGTAAACATAAACACAACAGACCCTTCTTCACCCATATTACCGCCATTTTTACCAAAGATATTGCGAATTTCTGGCACCGTACGGCGTGGATTGTCGGTCAATGCCTCTACAATAACAGGCACTGCACCCGGGCCATATCCTTCATAGCGCACAGCTTCATAACTTTCTGTATTTGCACCTGACGCCTTTTCAATTGCGCGTTTAATATTATCGTTTGGCATAGAATTCTTGCGTGCGGTCAGAATTGCCAAACGCAGGCGTGGATTATTATCTGGATTTTTATCGCCCAACTTAGCCGCCATAGTAATTTCACGCGCCAGTTTTGTAAACAAACCACTGCGTGCTGCATCGGCAGCGCCCTTTTTATGTTGAATATTATGCCATTTACTGTGTCCACTCATATTTGACCTTTTTATTTATTTAGATTAAAATTACCCCAAAAGGATAACAAATGATTGGAAAATTGCAAGGCATTGTTGATTATATCGGCGACGGTTTTATCATTTTATTAACAAACGGCGTTGGATACAAGGTACACACCGCCGAATACCTGACCCATAAATCAACGGTGGAACTGTGGATTGAAACAGTTGTACGCGAAGATTCCATTCGTCTGTTTGGTTTTACAACCCTGAACGGTCAAAGCCTGTTTAACATGCTGACAACTGTATCTGGTGTAGGACCTAAGGTTGCGTTGGCAATACTGGGGACAATTAATTCTGATACATTAATGTCTGCGATTGCCACAAACGATGCAAAAACAATCGCCACCGCCCCCGGCGTTGGTAAAAAGATGGCAGAAAAAATCATTGTTGAACTGAAAAACAAAATCGGTGGCGCATCTGCGACATTATTTGCACCAAATTCCGGCACAAGCGCGTCCGCATCATCTGCCCTGCCCGATTTGCTGATGGCATTGGAAGCCTTGGGCTATCGCCGTCTGAATATAATTGAAATGGCACAACACCTGGTAAATCAAAACCCAACCGCAGATGTATCAAAACTGGTCCCATTGGCATTAAAAGAAATCAGCAAAGCTAAATAAAAATCGCCCCAGATGGGGCAATTTTTATTCACCAACAAACCCACCTGTCTGCACATCCCATAATTTACGATATGCACCATTTGCGCGTAACAGCTGCACATGCGTACCACTTTCTACAATTTTCCCCTTGTCCAGAACGATAATCCTGTCCATATTACGCAATGTTGACAGACGATGCGCAATTGCAATTGTTGTCTTACCCCGCATAACAGTTTTCAACGATTTCTGAATCAACAATTCATTTTCAGAATCCAGCGCAGATGTCGCTTCGTCCAGAATCAATATTGGTGCATTTTTCAGTATTGCACGCGCAATTGCGATGCGTTGTCTTTGCCCACCAGACAATTTAATCCCACGATTACCAACCAACGTATCATATCCATCTGGCAACCCAGCAATAAATTCATGAATGTTTGCACGCTTTGCAGCATTTATAACATCTGCCCTGCTGGCATTCGGACGCGCATAGCGAATATTATCCATCAATGAACGATTAAACAAGACCGCTTCCTGGGGCACAAAAGATATATTTTTATGCAGCGAATCCTGCTTTACATTACGAATATCCACCCCGTCTATTTTTATCGCACCAGAATTAACATCATAGGCACGCAGTATCAGATTAACCAATGTTGTTTTACCCGCCCCCGACAGGCCAACAATACCAATCTTTTCACGCGGTTTCACCACCAGGTTAAAATGTTTAATAACATCTTTTTTACCATAGTTAAACGACACATCATCAAAATCAATTTGCCCTTTTACCTTGGTTAAATTCTTTGCCCCCGGCGCATCAACAATCGAACACGGCTGAATTATATCATCATACGCATGCACAGACTTTGCCTTGTTTTCACTGTATTCAACGAACACAGAAACCAGATAATCAAACGAACTTGTAATTTGGCGTCCTGCAACAAAGACAAACATACCATCTGCCAACGCCATTGTACCATTTTTGATAAAATACCAACACATCAGCACCAACATAAAACTAATTGCATACCACAATGCCAAAGAAGGCCTATCTTGGACACGACGCAAGAATCCAATTTTATGCTCTATTTCAATTTGTTCTGCCTGTTGATTCCAGATGTATTTATTTTCATATTCCACATTCCCAAACAACTTAGCAGTCATCGCATTTCCCAGACTATCTGTCCGCATACCAGATATTCTAGAACTGACCTCTTGTAATAATTTTTGTTGTGCGTTAATCTTGCGCTGCCATATAAATCGCCAACCCGTACGCACCCCAGCAGCAACAATAATCATTAACGCAATCCACATATTTTGCCACAAAATACCAACCGACAAAACCAACATAGACAGGCTATATTTTATAATATCTGTATAATATTCCAGCGTCATCTTGTTCAGATTTGTACGAATTGTTCCAATTTGATTCGTCACCTGACCTGCCGGCCTATTTATAAAAAAGTCCGTATCATTTTTATACACACGCTTATACAATACAAACCCAGTATATCTGTTAATAATCGGTCGCCAATACAAATTCATATATTGCCTTACACTGCCCATCAGGAAAATTGCAACAAACCAAATCGCAATCCATACTATCTTTTCATTCCACATCCCCTGGGACGCACTTTCAAATATTTCCACTGCCCACTTATTAGCAAACGGGAACACAATATAATCAAATGAAAATGTCAGAATTATTGCAATACTGGTAACGCTATAAAAAAACGGAAAGCGTCGCACCACCGACCAATAAAAACCAAAAACAGTCGCCGGAAAAGCCACCCCCACAGATTTGTCTGTATTTTGTTTTAATTTTTGTAATTTTTTATAAAACATAAGACCCCCTTTTTTGACACCAACGCATTATTTACTAAAATCAACAGGTTAGTTCAAGGCGTTTTTGACAAAAATTGACAAATAAACCGTTTGACATTTCTCTCCTTTTGATTATACTAATAGTATCATAAAACAATTGGCAACAAAAGTTAGATTCCTATTCCCCACAACATGAATAATAACGACACAATTTTTGCATTATCATCTGGCCACGGCAAATCCGGCGTTGCAGTAATTCGTATTTCTGGCGACAATCTGACAAACACATTTACAACATTTATAAATAAATCAGATTTTGCACCACGCCACGCATACTTTTGTAATTTGCGCGACAGCATGGACGAACTGATTGATCAGTGCCTGGCAATATATTTTCCTGCACCCTATTCTTTCACCGGCACAGATGTTATTGAATTACACACACACGGCGCACCTGCAACAATAAACGCAGTGTTTGAACATCTGAAAACATTTGGCATGCGCATGGCAACCCCTGGCGAATTTTCACGTCGTGCATTTTATAACAATAAAATGGATTTAGCCGATGTTGATGGCCTGGCGGCATTATTGGACGCACAAACAGATGTTCAGCGCAAACATGCCCTGCGTTCTATGCTGGGCCATGACAGCCATATTTACAACACATGGCGTGAACAAATGGTTGAAATATCGGCGTATGCGGCGGCAATTCTGGACTATAATGCAGACGACCTGCCACAAAACATTGGCGAAACAATTCACGCGCGTACAGAAAAACTGTATAAAGAAATTGACAGCGCACTGAATAATTATCAAACATCACGCGCAATTCGCGGCGGAATAAATGTTGTACTGGTCGGCGAAACAAATGTTGGTAAATCATCAATATTTAATTATCTGGCAGGTTCAAATCGCGCAATCGTATCTGATATTGCCGGCACCACACGCGATGTCGTGTCAATCAATCTGGATATTGATGGATTTTTGATTAACTTGTCTGACACAGCAGGGTTACGCGAAACAAGCGACAAAATTGAATCAATCGGAATTGAACGCACCAAATCAGAAATCCAAAACGCAGACATTATAATTCATGTCTATACGCCAGAATCTGTGACACACAGCAATTTACACAACAATGAAATTATTGTTATAAATAAATCAGATACAACCGACATACATAATATAAAAAATGTAATTTATACATCCGTCAAAACAGGCGACGGCATGAAAACACTGACCGACACATTGCGTGAAAAGATACATAAAATCATGGATGGCAGCGAAGATAAATTAACACTGAACGCGCGCACAAAATCATTACTGGAATCTGCACGCGACGATTTATCATACGCCCTGGGCGCCGGCGAAAACTATGACATATTTGCCGAACACACACGCCGCGCATCTGATTCAATTGGCAAAATTCTGGGCACAATCACCGCAACCGAAGTACTGGATAAAACATTCGGTCAACTATGCCTTGGAAAATAAAACCCCACAAAATGTGGGATTTTTTTTTATCTCATTGGCAAAAAGCAATTTTCACCTGTTTCTGGACAACACGCAAACCCTTGCCCTTCCAGTTCTGTATAAACCTCTCCTGCGCAGCATCCATTTTCATCTGGGAATCCGCCATTTGGACACATCGCATCTGATTTAAAAATATCACGATTTGCATACAACAACGCACCACAAAATGCCCCGACAAGAAACGCAACACAAACAACCAAAATCATACGTATCTTTGTTTTCATAATCTATCTCCTGATATTATACCAAACTACTTCAATGGTGGAAAACAATCATCGCCAACCTTTGCACAACAGGCAAACTCGCCATTCCCCAAGTCTTTAAAGTACTCTTCTTCGCAACATCCAAATCTATTTGGTTTTTCACCACTTGGGCACAAACCCGCATCTAAATTTGCAATTTCTTCAGCCAGAATTTTTTCCCAATCAATCTCTTCATCTGGATCAGCCAATGGCGCAACCAAGTCAACAGCATCTAATTCTATACCCTCAGCCAGGTCTATATTTTCATCCAACAATTCTTCATCTGTATATTCTCTTTCTGGTTCATCCAAGACCTTTCTTGCTTCTGGATCACTGAAAATTTCTTCATCAGTCAAGATATCTTCATCCTCTTCTGGCGCTACATCCTTTATAACAACGCGCGTGTCCGCAGACGTTTTACGTTTAGACGCGCTTTTCGAACAACTTTTTCTGTACGATGCCTTTAACTTTGTTAACGCATCTACTGTCTGGGCATCAGGATTTTCATTTGCCGACAATTCAGAAATTTTCGCTTGAATTTCCGAACAGGTCATGCGTACAGACACAGACTTTTCATCTTCTGCAAACGCAGCGCCAGAAAAAACAATCGCCGTTATTAACACTAAGAATTTCATTTTTTCTTTCCTATTATTCGTTAACAATCTTTTCTACCTGGTGGAAAAAATCGATTGTCGGGTTTATCAGTTTTTTTGCTGCCTCGCCTGCAACATCGATAATTTCTTCTGCTTTTACTTGCATATTTATACGCTTATACGTCTCTGCAACCTCATTAGCTTCTTCGTGGTCAAATTCATCATCTCTTAACGCACGTGCAATTTCCAATTCCTGTTTTGCCAAATCTACATATCTCTGTTGATTTTCTGGACATCCGCGTTCCGCCAAAATTGCATACGTCCTTGCACGTTCTATTCTGTCATATGAATCCAATCTTGCAGAATCTGCTTCCAACCTATACAACAAAGATTTTTCAACATGCATACAAGCCGGCTTTATATCATAAGATACTTCATCCATATAGAAAGAAATTTCATTTTCTGAAACCAATGCTTCCAAGATCTGTCTTTCACGCACCAACAAATTACTATACTCCTGTTGATTTTCTGGACACCCAACTTCTATCAACCGTTGATATATAGACATGTTGTCTGCATGATCCCGGGCACTCTGCGAATTCTCATCAGCTAAACGCTCTGATAACAATTCTTCAATCAGAACACACGTCGGCTTTGATTCCGCATCTGTAATTTTTTTCTGTTCTGGGGTCGCTGCATTTTCCAGTTTTACCTTGTTTTGAACAAATGTTCCCCCGGCCATAATTCCGCACACAAAAACACCAACAAAACCCAACACCCCAAACAAACGATGTTTAGAATTAGTATTTGACCTAATTTCTTTTATTTTTTTCATGATAACTCCCCCCTTATTTTGTTCTACTTTGATGCATTATATCACAAAACCTGCATCAATTGTAATCTTTTTATCTGCTCTTGATGCTAAATTCATATCGTGCGTAACAAACAACATTGCCATTTTATTTTTTCGTACCAAATCCAACAATAAATCAAAGACCACCATTGCATGCTGTGGGTCCAGACTGCCGGTTGGTTCATCCGCCAATAAAATATCTGGATTATTTGCCAATGCCCGCGCAACCGCCACACGCTGCTGTTCTCCCCCCGACATTTCACCAGGCAAATGAGATACCCGATGTCCAACATTTGCAGACTTTAACAGTTTAATTGCACGTGCACGTGCGACATCTTCATCCATACCATTCGCCAGCATCGGCAACATCACATTTTCCAACGCCGTAAAATCCGACAGCAAATTATGCCGCTGATATACAAATCCAATTTTATTTCTGCGGATTTGCGTACGCATATCTTCATCCATTTTTTGCACTGCGGCGCCATTAATAAGAATACTGCCAGAACTAGGCTTATCTAACAACCCCACACATTGCAACAAAGTCGACTTACCAGACCCCGACTGACCGACCATTGCGATAATTTCCCCCCGATGCAAATCAAAACCGCCCCCCCGCAGAATATGCTACGGCTGCCCCCCTTCGACAAAGGTCTTTTTAATATCACGCACGGACATAACAACATCACCCGCATGCACTTTTGACAAAGAATTCAATATATTCGCCATCTAAAATTTCCTTTATTCCCCACGCAACACCTCAACCGGGTCTGTGTTTGCAGCCTTCCACGCAGGATACAATGTTGCTAAAAACGCCAATAATACTGCAATTAACGCAATTCCAAAAACATCTGTCCAAACCAATTTTGATGGCAGTTCCGACAAATAATATAATTCTGCTGGGAATAAATCACGTCCCGTCATCCATT
Source organism: Candidatus Enterousia sp. (assembly GCA_045530935.1). Taxonomy (GTDB): domain Bacteria; phylum Pseudomonadota; class Alphaproteobacteria; order Rs-D84; family Rs-D84; genus Enterousia. The sequence goes on from JAZSDC010000031.1 coordinate 52,227, forward strand.
GGAAAAACTGCCTGATTGGTTCTACATAAATCGCAATTATCACCCCCAGTATTGTACCAACAAACGCCCCAATTATCCCAATTGATGTTCCCGACAGAATAAATATCTTCATCATAGATTTACGCGACACCCCAAAAGTGCGCAAAACCGCAATATCCTTGTTCTTATCTTTGACCAACATAACCAAACTGGACACAATATTAAACGCCGCCACAATCACAATCAGCATCAAGATTAAAAACATCACATTTGATTCCACCTGCAATGCACCAACAAACCCACGATTTAAATCACGCCAGTCACGCACCACAAACCCATCAGGCAACAAACGCACCAGACTTTCCAACACCTGGGTTGTATCTTCTGGATTGCGCAAGAACAAATCAATATGCGTTACCGCATTGCCAATATTCAAATACTTTTGCGCTGTTTCTAACGACATAAATACATAGCCTGAATCATATTCATACATTCCCATAAAGAACGAAGATTTTACCGGATACGACATAATTCGTGGCATTGAACCAAATGGGGTTGGTGTTGCATTATTTGCTGAAACCAACGAAATATTATCCCCCATAGTAACCTTTAACGCACGTGTAAGCGATGCCCCTGCAACCAATTCGCCATCTGCAATTTCTGTCAGTGGTTTACCATATACACGCGTTCCTGTTTGGGTTTTGGAAATTAAATCTGACATTCTGATACCACGTATCATGGCGCCTGTATTATTACCATTGGCTGTTGCCATAACTTGTCCTTCGGCAATTGGCACAATAGAGGTAACCTGGGTTGACACCGCGCGATTTTGTTTCATTTTATCAATCAAGAAATCAAAATCAGAAATCGCACCATCTTGATGATAAACAACCACATGGCCATTCATTCCCACAATACGCCCCAACAATGTATCATGAAACCCGCCCATAACTGACATAACTACAATCAGGGTTGCAACCCCCAACATAATACCAATCAACGACACCCATGAAATCACAGAACCAAATCCACGCTTTTTTGCGCCCAGGTACCTAAAAGCAATCTTTCGTTCCAGCCTTGAAAACATATCTACAAATCCTTAATCATTTAAAAAATCACGTAATGCATCACCAATCAATTCATCTGCATCCGCCATATCACCCGCGCCATCAACCACCGAAACCACACGTGGCGACATAAATACCACCAATTCTGCATATGGCGAAATTAATGTTTCAGGCGTTGTAACAAATGAATGTGTTGGGATTCCGACAATCACATAATTATCCCCAACCGTAGACGGGATTTCAAAAGAACTAAGTTCCCCCTGCCCTGTACGCAAAACTATCTTTGCATCAATTTTTTTACGTCCTGCAAAATCACCATATTTACCAGTTGCGCCAACAATCAAATCAGTTTCCAGTCTTTCTTCGCGTCCACATTGCCCAATATCAAATCTAGACTGCCACCCATCTGGGATTGCAAATGTACCCTGTGAAACCAGCACAACATTCGCCTGTTGCGCCAAGAATTCTTGTAGTGTTTTTGTGTTAATTTCTGGTCCAACAACCAACGCACGACCAACCACCCCCGGGATAGACATTTTCACATTTCTTTCCCCAAAAGCCGGCAACAAATTCATCCAGACAATCGGATTATCCGTACGCGGATAAACACGATACACATCAATATCCCACGCAATCATATATTTTTTCGAAGATATATCTGCAATTATACGTGCGACTTCACGTTCTGTCTGATAATTACCTTCGAATACAACTGTTTTATCCGCCCAATCAACCAACAAATTACGCATATCCACACCATGCATTGCATCCAACAGCGCCATAATAATAGTCTGATTTTGCGGCATTTTTATCAACCACTTTGAACGATGTTTTAAATGAATCTCTCCGGTGTGTTCATCATAATAATAGTACGCCCGTCCAATTTTTGTCATCAAATCAACTGCATCAACCAGGTTTCCTGCCGCAATTGTTCCAGATATTTTTTCGTACAACGGCTCATCTTCAACAACATCTATATCTAACCCTTCCAACAATTTATCTAGCGCCTGTTTTACAGTCAAGTTTTTAAATTCATAATCCGAAACTGGCAAACTAGGCAATTTATCCCCTGTTACCAACTGAACCATTTCTATTTTTTCCGCTGGCACCACCGAAACGACACTTTGATTATCCCAATTTACCTTGCAACGCATTGGCAATTCTATTGAAAATCGCCGCGCCGTATCAGTTGTCAAAGCTGCCTTCTTTGGAAAAATAGGCACAGAACGCGAATCAATAACCAATTCATCAACAACGGTCACATTATCGAATGCGGGTTGCTCTTTTACTTTATCCTTTACACACCCCAGCAACACTGCGACCATCCCCATTCCTGCAAAAAACTTTTTCACAATCTTCATAATTCGCTTCTCCTTACCGACATATCATACTAAATATTCATAAGTTTTTCAAATTCTTCTAGTGTCATTTCATGTATTGGTTTTTGTGTTGGGGTTACATACCCTTTTAATTTTTGGAATTGTTGTTCCAGTCTTTCCATCACCCCCAAGATTTCTGGCGCCAGATTTTCACCACTTGCTTTTAATTGTTTACCATACTCAATCACATATTCCAGCACATCAGCCACATAGAAACGCCCGACATAGTTTTCCATTGCGATTCCACCTTTTTGGACGCAAATTGCAGACATTGTTGTCATTGTTTGATTATAGAAATTTATCAACTTAATAAAATTTTGCACACTTATGGCCATATGTTTGTCCTTTCTCTCTTTTTTACATTATAAAAACTATTGCCCCAAAAAGGCAATTAAATTATAATAAATACATGAGAATAAAAATTTTACCCATTTTTTCAGTATTACTTATAACGTCATGTGCATCTGTAAACCGCGGCAGCATTGATGATGCCACAATTTTGAACTGGGAAAACGAAGCGGTCACCACCGAACAATTCGTTCGCGATCACAAGTCATGTTTAGGGATAACTCGTCCATCATATGAGCCACGTTCCAGAATATCGAAATTATTATCACCGAACCAGGCTGGCATTATGCCTGATTGGGATGGATTATGGGTAACATTTCAATCCAACGAATACCAAGATGTTGGTCAACGTAACTTACTGTCTGTTCCCCGCAACACGACATCACGCACAATTGGCGCATATCGTCGTTGCATGTTTCGTCGCGGATATTTATTACGCGCAATGTAATTATAAAAATCTTTTTTTCCGAACACTTTGCTATGCATAATTTTTTGTGATATAATATCCGACATGAAGCGTTCGATATGGTTTTGGTTATGTTTTTCAATTGCCATTATTTTTGGCATTTATTTTTCGACGCGAATGATAATGACACATACAGGTTCTGGTCCGTTATCATATGTACACAACATATCCATTCGCACGGACACCCCTGGGCAAGATTTATCTTCGATTGCCGCTGTGGCATCACTGCCCCCCGGAACGCGCGCCCATTCTGTTGACCTGTCCCTTTTGTTACAGCGCGTATCAAACGTACCCGGTGTCAAAGAATGCGCAATCCGTCGCATGCCTAATGGCAGCATCAGCATTTACACAAAAATGCATCATGCTGTTGCAATGTGGACAGACGGTGAAAATTATTATCCATTATCTGCGGACGGCACTGTTGTAAACACCCCAACAAACGCGCGCAGCATTGCGCACATTGTATTTCGTGGCACACTGCCTAATAACATATCCGACATCACACGCGCAGCGCATAACTTAATTGGTTTTATTGATTACCTTGAATGGATTGAACAGCGTCGATGGAACATACACACCACAGGTGGCATAACGATATTATTACCAGAAGAAAACCCGACGGTTGCGATAAATACATTGGTAAATTTAAACACAAACCACAATATTTTAGGCAAAGAACTTACTGTCATAGACATGCGTGACAGTTCACGAATTTTAGTTAAATAACACATGAACCTGTTTGATTCATCTTTTCTGTGTCTGGACATTGGCACGTATGGTGTACGTGGCATTGCGCACCGCATACGCAACGCCCAAATTGACAGTTCTGCATTTTTCACAATTGACAGTTCTGACACCATATTTGCGATGAAATCTGTAATTGACGAACTGGAAAGACAGATTGGCGCACATTTTGATTCTGCATATATAACAGGGAACTTTGGTCAATCATCATTTACCATGACCGCAAAAAGCACGACATGGACCGGGGAACACAAAATCAGCACAACCGACATACACAACCAGATTTCACAAATCACCCCATCTGATGAAAATTTTTCATCCGGCCACTATTTTCCGATGCATATTGTTCCGTTACGATATGACACCCCTACTGCACGCAATTTACTGTCCCCTGTTGGGCACATTGACCGCCAGTTGATATCCGCATTTGGTGCAATATTTTATTCACATCATGGCATTGATTGCATCAACGAAATTTTACGTGGCGCCCATATCCAAGCCACTGCAATGTACGATCCACATTTTTTATTGAATGCCATTTATCGCCAGACCAATCAAACAACAATGTTCATTGACTTTGGCGCAGAATTTACATCTGCATCGATTTGGACAAATCGCGGTCCTGTTTGGCACACAAAGATAAAACTTGGTGGCACCGACATAACCAACGCAATATCATCGACACTGAATCTGGACCCAGAATCTGCGGATCGGATAAAACGTACTGTTGCATCGATGGCACCGCGCGAAATGGATCGCTTTACCCCTGCGGACAGCGCATATGATTTTTCTCGTGGTGACGTTAATGACATAATATTACCGATATTGGTTGACATCATCGGACAAATCAAGGACCAATGTTTACAATCATTCACGAAACACCACCCGACAAAGATAATATTAACAGGTGGTGGCGCCGAAACAGATGGTCTGCGTGATTTCATAGAAAACGCATTTGCGGTTATAACCGAAACCATGCCAATTGGTGCAACTGTTCGCGCCCTGTCTGATTATATATGGCAATCCGAAGAACCCCATCGCAAGAAATATCTTTCCAATCGCGAACGTTGGTCAAATCGGACAAAGTGGCTTCGTCGTATATTCAACCGCAAGCCTAAAAAAACAACAAAATTTATCCCAATATTACCCAGTACCCTGTGCTTTGACATGCGCGCCCCCAACACATACAGTCTGTTTAAATCGGGCGGCATATCAATGATACACGTTGACATAATGGATGGATTTTACGTTGACAGAATCGAAGGCAGCATTTCTGAAATCAAGACAATTCGCGCGAACACAAACGCACACCTGCACGTTCATTTAATGACCGAAAGTCCATCTGTCTGGGCCAGTGACGCAATATCCGCAGGTGCAGACACAATTATTTTATCAACCAACACATCTGGTTTACGCAACGCAATCCGCATAATCAAAAACGCAGGCCGTCGCGTTGGAATTGCATTAAATCCTGAATCATCTGTATCACTGTTAAAATCGGTATTGCGCGATATTGATGAAGTCATGATAATGTCTGTTTCACCTGGGGCAGCAGGTCAAAGCTTTGAACCATCTGCGTTACACAAGATATCTGTATTGGCAGCCACACGAAAAAAATATGGACTTCGTTTTTTAATATCTGTTGACGGTGGCATAAACGACAAAACCGCCCCACTGTGTTGGCAGGCAGGTGCAGATTTACTGGTATCTGGTTCGTACCTGGCACGATCTCCTGATTTTCCATTGGCTGTTCACAGTTTGCTAAAAAAAGACACACCATAAAAACATGGTGTGTTTTTGTAAACAAATTCGCCTGTTTAGTTTTTTTTAGGGATGTGGGCTTCCGGTTATAAAAGTCTATGACTTTTAAACAGCGACATGTTCACACAAACATATTTACAAATACACAAAATATTATCAATCGGTATGATTTCCCAAACATTTTTACCGATATATATCAATTACAAAATCATCACCATATTCCGCAACGGTCTGACCATTTACAACACATTGATAGCCATCCATTCCAGACGATATTTGATTTTTACGAATTACTTTGTTTGCAATTACACCGC
>JAZSDC010000018.1:0-66749 GCA_045530935.1 Candidatus Enterousia sp.
CCTGATTCAATATTTATGATGATTGACGTAAATGTTCGTGTTGCCGAAGGCAATTTAGAAAATCTACCATTTATGGTATAAGAAAATCCCCAGTCGGGGATTTTTATTTATGGTGCCGGTGATAGGACTTGAACCTACGACTCCCTCATTACGAATGAGATGCTCTACCAGCTGAGCTACACCGGCCGTGTGCAAAAGACTATAATGTATTCTGAAAATAAATTCCAGTGATTTTTTACCGCGATAAATAAAAGTTTAGTTAAGTTGTAAGTTACTAGTGTAAGTGATAAGTGTTGGCATTATAATGTGCGGCATTTGCCGCACACAATAACTAACCACTAACAACTTACACTAACAACTAATATAAACTTTTATTTATCTAAACATTGCGTTTTGATATTTTTATCATTATAATACGAATGCGCTGGGGAATTCCTGGTGTGGGGTATAAGAACCTCTCCAAGATGTCTGGTAAGACAGAAACTACCTCCAACCACGGTTGGAGGGTCGCGATATACATAAATAAACGACACTATTCTTGGATAGTTCTTAACCTCCAACCGCTTTTGATAATCAAATGCGGTTTTTTTGTTTATATTATATCGTGGGGCAAGAATGAAAATTGGTGCGCAAATTGAACAGATACGCATATCGGAAAATATTCCTGTGTTTGTTATGTGTAATATTTTATCAATAGAAACAGAATTGGAATATCATCAAATAATAATTGGACGAACGCCCCTAACGACATATCAGAAAATAATGTTTGTTGTAAACACATGTTGTGTGTTAGATATATAAAAAATACCGGTATTTACCGGTGTTTTTATCAATTTTTAATCCGGCGCAATACAACCATAATTCCCGCCGGGGTCATGCCTGGTATGCGTGACAGGGCCGCAATATTTTCAGGTCGCGCGGCGGTCAGTTTTTCGATTAATTCGTTGGTCAACCCAGGCAGTCCGGTATACACAAATCCGTCCGGTATTTTTAATTCTGAATCACGTCTATACGCCGCAATTTCGCGTTCATTTCGTGCAATATATCCGGCATAGAATTTGTCGTTTTCTGCAATTGTATCTGCGTGCGCAGCAAATTTTGTGTCAAAATTTGATTGGGAAATTAAACCTGTTTTTACACCAATTGGCCCCAGGCGTGCAATCGCGTTATCTGCACGCAACGACAGTCTGTATTCTGCGCGTGATGTAAACATGCGATACGGTTCATCAACCCCCAGTGTTGTTATATCGTCAATCAATACACCAATCATTGAATTTGTTCGGTCAATTTCCAGGTAGTCTTTTCCGTATACAAATGCCGCAGCATTTGCCCCCGCAATCAATCCCTGGGCGGCGGCTTCTTCATATCCTGATGTGCCGTTAATTTGCCCTGCAAAAAACAGGTGTGGAATATCTTTGCTTTGCAGTCTGCTGTTCAAACTGCGGGCATCAATTGCATCGTATTCAATCGCGTATCCATACCGTGCGATTTCTGCATTTTCCAGACCTGGAATTGTGCGAATCCACATGTCTTGGATGTCGCTGCCAAAACTGGTTGAAATACCGTTTGGGTATATCAGGTCGCTGTTCCACCCTTCGGGTTCCAGGAACACATGATGCGACGTATGCTCTGGGAAACGCATAACCTTATCTTCCAGACTTGGGCAATATCGCGGTCCTGTGCCAACAATATCGCCGTTATACATTGGCGCGTTTTTTATATTTTCCCGAATAATATTGTGTGTATGTTCTGTTGTATGCGTGATAAAGCAAACAGAATCATATTTATTATTTTCGTCGCCATCACTGAACCAATCGTGCGGGGTGTCGCCCGGTTGAATTTCGCAAACTGAAAAATCAATAGAATCTTTTTTTATTCGTGCAGGTGTCCCTGTTTTCAGGCGCAATAACTTAAACCCAGCCGCCGACAGAACACCCGATATATTTTTATCTGCCGCCTGGTATGTGCCATCGTCTTGCAATCGGCCTGATGAAATTTTTTCATCACCCCGCGTGACCACCCCACCCAGGAAAGTCCCAGTGGTCAGAATGATTGCGCGGGCCTGATATTTGTTGTTAACAATTGCATTTTGAATATCTAAATCTTCAACAGCTTCATATATAACATCCAGATTTTGGTATTCTTCCAAAATATCAACGATTGCATTGTGATACAAATCGCGGTCAATCTGGGCGCGCAAAGCCTGGGTTGCGGCACCATGTGTTGCATTCAGTGTACGCCAATGAATTCCCGCCCGGTCGGCTGCGCGTGGCATAACACCGCCAAAAGCATCCATTTCTGCCACCATTTGTGATTTACCCGGTCCCCCAATGCTGGGGTTGCATGACAATGCCCCCAGGTCAGATTTTGCCTGGGTCAACAACAGTGTCTTTGCGCCACGCCGTGCAGCGGCCGCAGCCGCTTCGACCCCGGCATGTCCCCCACCGATAACAATCACATCATATTTTTGCATTGTTTTAGAAACGCCCCATACCGCCGTTTATATGTAATGTTTGACCGTTGATATATGCGGCCTCGTCCGAAGCCAAGAACACACATGCATTCGCGATATCTTCTGGTTCACCAAATCGTCCGGCTGGAATCTGTGACAGATATGTCTTTTTTAATTCTTCGGGTAAAACATCTGTCATTGGTGTTTTGATAAATCCTGGCGCGATTGCATTGGCAGTGATACCACGGCTGCCAACCTCGGCTGCGATTGATTTTGTCATTGCAATCATGCCACCTTTTGATGCGGCATAGTTCGCCTGACCCGGCCCGCCAATTGTACCGATAATAGATGCCATATTAATAATGCGCCCAAATCTGTTTTTCATCATTGGCATAATTGCTGCGCGACACATTTTAAAGCATGAACGCAGATTTGTATTAATAACATCGTCAAATTGTTCGTCTGTCATACGCATCATCAGTGTGTCGCGTGTGATGCCGGCATTGTTAATCAAGATATCAATCTTACCCGCCTGTTCAATTGTATCCATCACCAGTTCAACTGCCGCGCCATCTGTCGCCAGGTCGGCAGGAATTTTGATATATTCATCATCAAATTCTGCATCCATTTTTGCCTCATTGCGACCTGATACAACAACTGTTGCGCCGGCCTGTTTCATTTTTTTTGCGATTTCTGCCCCGATACCACCTGTTGCGCCTGTAATCAGTGCTACTTTACCTGTTAAATCAAACATGATTATATCTCCAACTTTTTTGCAGTTATTTTATCTGTAATGCGTGAACACAGACCTGTCAGCACACTGCCCGGTCCAACTTCTATCATTTCTGTAATTCCCATTTCTGCCATATTCAAGACACTTTCGCGCCAGCGCACACCATGTGTTATTTGATGCAGTAACGCATCTTTGATTTCATTAACATTTGCCAATGGCGCGCATGTTTTGTTTGAAATCAGCGGTACAGACGGCGCGTAGAATTTCACATTATCCAATGCTACGCGCATCGCAGCCACCGCAGGCTGTTGTGCGCGACAATGAACCGGTACCGATAATGCTAACGGCATTGCACGCTTTGCGCCACGAACCTTGGCAACTTCTAATGTTTTTTCTACCACTTCTTTCAGTCCAGAAATCACAACCTGACCTGGCGAATTGTCGTTTGCAACATCACAGTCTGTATCGGCACAAATTTCACGCACCGCATCTATATCCAGCCCCAGTATAACCGCCGTCATCCCTGACCCAACTGGTACTGCGCTTTGCATAGCGTTTCCGCGTGCGCGCAACAATTTTGCCGCATCACCAACAGATAACGCGCCCGCCGCGCACAGTGCGGTATATTCACCCAACGAATGTCCGGCGACATATTCCGGCAGTTTTGCGCCACTTGCGCGCAACATTGCGATGGATGTTGCCATAATTGCCGGCTGAACATTTGCAGTCAATGTTAATTCTTCGGCAGGACCATTAAAAATAATATTTGATAATTTTTCGTCTAATGCCGCATCAACTTCGTCAAATACTGCACGTGCCGCCGCGTTGTTTTCATATAATTCGCGTCCCATACCAACGCTTTGTGCGCCCTGGCCCGGGAATACAAATACCGATGACATATTTTGCCTTTTGTTAAATTATAATGGCATTATACTTTACGAATACTAAATTCGCAACCGCAATAATTTTGCCGATAAAAATCGGATTCGCGATTTATTTTTACGCGTAAATTTTCATCCCACCTAACAGGCATATAAGAAATATCAGTGCATGCATTATTGGCTGCATTATCAACCTGACTCTGGTCTTTGTGGCGTGATACGCCCAGCACGCTTGCGATTGCATTATATCCATTTTCATGTGCAAATTTTACCGCACGGCGAAATCTATATTCAAAGCACAACGAACAACGTGCCCCACGTTCAGGCACATTTTCAAAACCACGTACTGCATCGCGCCATTCATCGTGGTCATATTCCAGAACCGCGTATTTCACACCAACACTTTGGCAGTATTTAATTTGTTCGTGCATGCGTTTAGTATATTCTGATTCCGGAAAGATATTTGGGTTATAAAACAGAACAATAAAATCTTCTATGCCATCAATTGCACCATTTACCAATTGACGAATTGCGCCCGCAGAACATGGGGCGCAACAAGACAATAATACAACGCGTAAATTTTTATCTGACATGTTGTAATAATTCAACCAGTGCATCAGGCAGCTTATTGGTTTTTTCTGGGAATATTTGATTCAAATTGGAATCGACAACAATATCATTGCTGTTCAGTTTTTTCCATCCTTGTGTTTCTTTTGTTGTGAATATTCTTTTACCACTCCACTTATTTAATGTAACGTTGTCGTGTGTGGTTGAGTATGTTTTTATTGATGGTGCATCCAAATCTTCGGGCAACAGAATAATCGGTGTTAATTCTGTATTTGGTTTTTCTTTAGAAATTTCGCGCGGTGTTGTAATTTTATCTGCGATTAAGAATTCTGCGCTTGTTTTGCTGATAGTGTATATTGGAAATCCTGTTCGGATATTATATTTCTCGTTTGCAATTGTAATCTGCATAGAATACACATTGCTTAATTTAGAAAAATCATTAATTGCTTTTTTTATTTCGTCTAAATTAGAAACAATTGCATTGATTTGCGTTTTATTACCGTACAAACGAATTGTGCATGTTTGTCTTTGTTCAAAACGGTCACTATTTAATCTGTCTAACATTATTAAAGTCCTTTATTTTTTTGGCGCCTTATCATAACATAAGAATTCGATACCGCAACCAAAAAACTTATTTTAATTTATATTCTGCACCAACAATTGCATCTGAGCCCAGTTCAATAATATTGTTATCGTCCGCACCTGTGCCAATTTCTGCCGCACTGCACATCATGCCAAAAGATTCAACCCCTGCAACGGTGCGTTGTGCCATCGGCTTTTTTGCGCCGGGCAACCTGCATCCAACCGGTGCCAGAACGCCACGCAACCCAACGCGAACATTTGGTGCGCCGCACACAACCTGAATGGGCGCGTCACCTGCATTAACAGACAGGATATGTAAATCATCACGCGATGGGTGGTCTTTGACCTCTATGATTTCTGCAACAACCAGTTTGGGCGAATTGTCTTCTACCTTTGGTGTGTATTTTTCTGTTAATTTTGCAACTGTTTCATCATCAATTCGGTTAAACAGATTTTCTGGTACAACAAATTCTGCACCATCTGCAATGCGTGCCACGAACTTTTCAGGCCAACTCAGGTCATTTTGCGCCACAAAAACATTCTGCATTTTTTCAGCTGTCTCCGGGATAAATGGCGCAGATACACGCGCATACAGGTCAATTAACTGAAAACATTTATTCAACGCATTCCCTGCACTTGCCATATCGCCATTTTTAACCAATACCCACGGTTCCATTTTTGTCATGTATTCATTCCCAATCGCATATAACCCGCGCAGTGCCGCAATCGCGTTGCGAAATTCACATGCATCCAACGCAGATGTCAGTTCAGATAATTTTTCATTAATCTGTGATTCCAGTTCTGTGTCCCATTCGCCCGCCGCCGGAACATTTGTGCCAAAGTTTTTCGCGGTCAGTTTACATACACGACTAACAAAGTTTCCCAACATGCCATTCAGGTCTTTGTTAACAATATCGGCAAATCGCGCAATTGTGAAATCTGTGTCATCTGTTTCCGGTGCCGACGCCAGCAACGCATAACGCCACGCGTCCGCCGGTGCGTCGTTAATTGCTTCGTTCAAGAAAATGCCATTCCCAGTTGATTTTGAAATTTTTGCGCCATTAAAATTCAAGAAGTTAAAGCCTTTCAATATATCAACAGTTTTCCAGTTGTCATTCATTGCCAATTCTTGCGCTGGGAAAAATATCGAATGGAAGGACACATTGTCTTTGGCCATAAACTGAGCGTATTTAACATCATCACCACCATGCCACCAATCTGCCCAGTTTTCATTTGCAGCCTGTGAAATTGAAACATATCCCCATGGTGCATCAAACCAAACATAGAATACTTTGTTTTCGTATCCTGGTTTGTTTACCGGTATTCCCCATTTCAGATCGCGTGTAATTGGACTGTCGTGTAAACCTTCGTCCAACCATTTGTTTGCTATTGCCATTGCTGTTCTGGACCAACCGACACGTGAATTAATCCATTCGCGCAGTTTGTCTTGCATTGCACTGGTTCGGAAATAAAGGTGTTTGGTTTCGCGCATTTCAACCGGTGAATCAGGTGTAATTGCGCTGTGTGGATTAATCAACTGTTCTGGTTCCAGTGTTGCGCTACATTTTCCACATTCATTTCCATATGCGCCATCAAAGCCGCATTTTGGGCATGTCCCAATAACAAAACGATCAGCCAAGAACATTTGTTCATTTACAGAATACGGTTGCATAGATGTTTTTTCAACCAACATTCCTTGCTCATCCAAACGCTTGAACAAAGATTGGATTAAATCTGCGTGCTTTTGTGTATGTGTACGTCCATATATATCAAAAGATAAATTAAAATCACGCACAGATTGTTCGTGTGCTGTGCGATATTTATCAACATACTGTTCAATTGGCATATTTTCTTTTCTGGCACCAACTTCACTGGTTGTACCGTGTTCGTCTGCCCCGCAAACATACAATACATCACGTCCCATTGCGCGACAGAAACGCGCATACACATCAGACGGCAACCAGCAACCAATCAAATGCCCAATGTGCAGATTGTTATTAACATACGGCAGTGCAGATGTAATCAAATATTTTTTCGTCATATTATGCCCTTTTATTTAACCTGGAAATTATAAATCAAATTTAGAATAAATCAATATTAATAAAAAGCTTGAAAATTCAAAAGATTATAGTAGATTTGTGCATATACAAAACACAGGATTAAACATGCAACCTAAACAAGATTTAGACAAGAACACGATAATCTACCTGGTTAACGAGATTACCAAACACCAAGGCGTCAAAAATGTCCCGGTTGTAAAGTTGGGGCGTTTGATGTATCTGCTGTGGCTAGAATACGCGTCCTTGCAACCCGGTTTGTCATTCCCGCCAAAATCCCCAATGGCAAATATGCAGTTTGTAAATTATGAACGTGGCCCGGCCGAGGCGATAAGCTCCGACAACTATGAAACAATAAAAAATATAATATTGTCTGGTCGGATTCCAACCTTTGCACAGACCCAATTTGGCGCGCGTGAAAAGATTCATCTGGAACAGGCATTTGAAACCGTTCGCAATTGTTATTCTGCACATCGTGCAACAGATTTGTGTGATTTTATTATGTATGATTTACCAACATGTTTGCACAAGCCCAAGATTTCAGACCTGCACATGACCGAACGTGAATTTGCACACGAATTGCGGGTGTTTATGCGTAATCGTAAAAAGTTGAAATAAAAAACACCGGCATTTGCCGGCCTTTTTATTATTTCTGGTGGGTGGTATTGGACTGGTCTGGCGACCGCACAGGCGCAAATCGGCATAGACCGACCGCGATACACATGTATCGCTTTTGCTGGTTGTCGAACCAACCTGTTGGTTCTTGCGTCCACCACCCAAATCACAAATAAAAAACCGGGGTAAACCCCGATTTATTATTTCTGGTGGGTGGTATTGGACTCGAACCAACGACCTTTACGATGTCAACGTAACGCTCTAACCAACTGAGCTAACCACCCAAAACTATTCAAAACTGCGCACATTATAACAAAGAAAATTATAATTGCAAATGATATTTGCCATGGGATATAATACCGATTGTAATGGGGAACCCGTAATGCGAGATTAGAACTCTCGCCCAACAGTCGTCTGCGCAGACGTTAATTGCTCCAACTCGTGGTTGGAGGGCGGTAAATATATTGAATAGCCGCTGAGCATACTGTTGTGCAAAGTTCTAACCTCCAACCACCCCATTATGGTGTGGTTTTTTGTTTTAGAAAAAAATGGGGGCTAAAAATGACATTGGGGCGCGAAATAGAATCAGTTCGTCTGTTGCGAAATTTATCTGTTCTTGATGTTTGTAATGCCATGGGAATCAGCGAATCTGAATATAACCGCATGGTTGTGCATCAATATTATCCAACTGTTTTTCAATTAATAATGTTTGTGTCCCTGGCCGAACATCCCCTGGAATCTTCGTTATAAAAAAAGCCGGCATTTACCGGCTTTTTCGTTAATCTTTTTTCAGATGTTTTTCCAACCATTTGTTATCAAAGTTTAACTGTTTTACATCTTTGTTATTTAACAGCTTTCTTTGCAGCGGAATGGTTGTTTTTACCCCTTCGATAACAAATTCATCCAACGCACGTTGTGCGCGCATAATACAAGCAGGTCTATTTTGTGCGTGGATAATCAGTTTTGCAATCATAGAGTCATATGTTGGCGGAATTGTATATCCGGTATAAACTGCGCTGTCCACACGTACCCCCATACCACCAGATGGTGCGTATAATGTTATTTTTCCAGGGGTTGGAACAAATGTTTCTGGGTCTTCAGCATTGATACGAAATTCAATAGCGTGCCCATTTGGAATAACGTTTGATTGGTTGTACCCCAGCTTTTCACCGGCGGCGACACGAATTTGTTCGCGTACTAAATCCACGCCGTACACCATTTCTGTGACTGGGTGTTCCACCTGCAGGCGTGTATTCATTTCCAAGAAATAGAATTTACCGTCTTCGAACATAAATTCAAAAGTCCCCGCATTTGTATATCCCATTTTTTTTGCAGCGGCTTTGCAAATCTCTATCATATCATCGCGTTGTTTCTGTGATAATATTGCAGCAGGACATTCTTCCATAACCTTTTGATTACGTCTTTGTAATGAACAATCACGTTCACCAAATATAACGACATTGCCATGTTTATCACCCAGAACTTGGAATTCAATATGTCGCGGATGTGTTAACAGTTTTTCCATATACAATGTATCGTCGCCGAATGCAGATTTTGCCTCTTTTTTTGTAATGTTGTATGCTTCGGTCATGTCATCAGCGGTCATAACGGGGCGCATGCCACGTCCACCACCGCCTGCAGCGGCCTTTAACATAACCGGATATCCGATTTTTTCAGCAACGCTGATTGCGTGTTCAAGACTTTCTATTGCACCATCAGAACCTGGAACTACCGGCAGACCACATTCGATTGCGGTACGTTTTGCGTTAACTTTGTCGCCCATTTTTTCAATCATATCTGGTGATGGTCCAACCCAGATTATACCGTGTTGCTCAACCTTGAGTGCAAAGTCTGCACGTTCGCTTAAAAATCCGTATCCAGGGTGTATCGCATCTGCATTTGCCAACAGTGCGGCTGTTAAAATCGCGGATTCATTTAAATAGGAATCACGCGCAGGCGCAGGGCCGATACACACCGATTCATCCGCCAGTTGTACATGCATTGCATCTCTGTCTGCAGTTGAATAAACGGCAACTGTACGAATTCCCATATCGCGACATGCGCGAATAATACGCAGGGCGATTTCCCCACGATTTGCAATTAATACTTTTTTTATTTGTGGCATTTTTTATTCAATCACTATTAAAGGTTGGTCAAATTCAACCGCTGCGCCATCTGTGACCAAGATTTCTTTGACAACGCCATCTTTGTCAGATTTAATTGGGTTAAATGTTTTCATTGCTTCGACCAATGCAACTGTATCGCCGGCCTTGACAGATTTACCAACAGACACAAACGCATCTGCCCCTGGTTCTGGTGCCAGGTATACAACCCCAACCATTGGTGATTTCAGTGCGTTTCCACATACTGTTTTCACAGGGGGGCAGGTTTGAGTGTTTTTTTCCTCGGTTGCAACAGGGCCAGCCACTGCAACGGCCTTTTGTTTTGATAAATGAATATGTTTGCGATATAAACCAAACAAGAATTGACGTTCCAAATTCAATTCTGTAATTCCCATATCATCCATGATTTTAGACATAGATTCTACGGTTGCACGAAATGACATTTTTTATCCTTTATGTATAATTAATCGTCTCGTATTAACCAAAATTGTACCATATTATGACGTATTGTCAAGGCACAGGGTCGTATCCGCACCCGCCACCCGGTCTGCATCGTGATATACGTTTTATCCCCAACCAGACACCACGAACAACGCCATGCTTTTCAATTGCAATGCGTGTGTATTCGCTGCACGTTGGGATAAATCGGCATGCTGCCCTGCCCCCAATTATAGGGGAAATTGCGCATTGATATGTGCGCACCATCGCAATCGCCACGCGCCGGATAAAGTGTGGGTTTTTATTCATTTATTTCTTGTTTGCGCAGATAATTCAGTGCCTTTTTCATTGCAACGCGACCACTTGTGCGGTCTGCTTCTAATATTGCGCGTCGAATAACAAATATATAATCCCATTCTGGGCGCAACATATGTTCGTTAAACCCAATCCAGTCGCGAATAAGTCTTTTTGCGCGATTTCTATCGACTGCGTGTTTGAATGTTTTTTTTGTAACGATTATGCCGTATCGTGCATCATCTGGAAATTTTGCGGGTTTTGCACGTGCCAAAAAATAGGCGCACCTGGCGGTTGGGTCATTTTCCCGCATTGCAAAATCTTCATGTCTTTTAATAGTGTCGCGTATCATAGTGGTCACATAATACCACAATATACGATAAATCAAATAAATTTATTGGCCTGTCTTGATTTTTTCCGTATCGTGATTTATAGTTTTGAAAAACGCAAAATTTATGGGGAAATATTATGTATAATTGGTTGATGAAATTCTTTTCTGCGGATATGGCAATTGATTTAGGTACGGCGAACACGCTGATTTATGTCAAGGGGCGCGGTATTGTTTTAAATGAACCGTCTGTTGTTGCGGTGGCTGAAAATCGCCTGATGGGGCGCAAAGAAATCTTGGCTGTCGGAACCGAAGCGAAACAGATGTTTGGCCGTACGCCCGGGACTATTTCTGCGGTTCGTCCCCTGCGTGATGGCGTTATCGCAGACTTTGAAGTTGCCGAAGAAATGATAAAATATTTTATACGCAAGGTACATCATAAAAATCCATTGGCGGCACCATTGATTATTATCTGTGTGCCATCATGCGCAACCCAGGTGGAACGTCGTGCTATCCAAGAAGCGGCCGATGCCGCCGGCGCGCGCAAGGTGTTTATCGTCGAAGAATCAACTGCTGCTGCGATTGGTGCGGGATTGCCTGTTGAAAAACCACTTGGATCAATGGTTTTGGATATTGGTGGCGGAACAACCGAAGTTGCGGTTATGTCCCTGGGGGGGATTGTATATTCAAATGCTGTGCGTACGGCTGGTGACCAAATGGATATTGATATTATTGATTTTGTTCGCAAGAACAAGAATCTGTTAATCGGTGAAAATACAGCCGAAGAAATTAAAAAGCGTATTGGTACCGCAATTGCTCCAAAAGACAAGGCAAATGAACTGACTATGAAGATAAAGGGGCGTGATTTGCTGTCTGGTACGCCACGTGAAACGGTTATCACAGAATCGCAAATTGCGGGTGCGCTGGCACAAACTGTGTCAAAAATTGTCGATACTGTACGCCAGGCATTGGAATTAACGCCGCCCGAATTGTCTGCAGATATTGCGGATTTAGGTATTGCAATGACTGGCGGAGGTTCTATGTTACGTGGTCTGGATATTGCAATTCGCGCTGCAACCGGGTTGCCTGCATTTGTTGTGGACAATCCATTGGCCTGTGTTGCCTGTGGCAGTGGCAAGATGTTATCGAATTTGGACAAGAACAAACACGTTTTGCAAACAATGTATTAAAAAAATCCCCAAAAAGGGGATTTTTTATGCTAAATCTTTTATTTTTCTTGTTCGTGGATCGTACGAACGTGGTGTTCCTTGGTATTTCAAAGCGTAGTGGTGATGTGGTATCAGATATTCTGGTATTGCTGGCGCTTCACCCATCAAGGTTTTATTGTTTGCCTCGATTTGTATTTTGTTTTTACGAAAGAAATGCCATTCTCCATCTGCTTCAATTGGTCTGTTGTAATGTCCCTGATACAGAATAATCTGCTTTCCCATAGGCAGTGTCATTAAATCCATTGGTGAAAATAAGTCTTCTTCTTTTGTAACTTCTGTTTCTTTCCCATCTGGTCCTTTTTCTTTCTTTTTAGTTTTTTTCTTGCCAATCATATTGGTAAAGCGTTCTGCCGTTGCGGGATCATTTACGCGCAATACAATTTTTGCAGCTGTATTTGCGATGATTGTATCGGCTGCTTTATCGCCATATTTTTCTGAAATCTGGCTGATGTCCTGACCGACAATCAGGTATGATACCTTTTGACCACGTCCAACCGCGGGTCCTTGGATAATAGCCTGCAGCTTGTTCATTGTCGGCATTTCGTCCAGTACGAATAATGTTGGGTATGGACCTAATTGTTGCCCATGATTTACGGTGTCTGGTTTATTTGCAATCAAGAAGTTAGACAGTAATTCAATAAACATAGATGTAATCGACGTAAATGCTGGGGCATCTGCCACATTCATTGACAGATATACGGTTACTGGTTTTACTTTGCCATCGCGCGGGTCTTTCATTCCGCGCAAATCACCAAAGTGTAAATCGGAATGACGTGTATGTTTGTTTACAGCAGGATGTCTAAATATATCCAAACCTGCATTCATTGTTGATATAACGGACCCACGTTCCTTGTCTGGGGTGTTGGCCAGGTTAATCAGCGCTGATATTGCATCATTATCGTACGCATATAATTGCGCTTCGGCAACTGCCTCGTTCAAGAAATCTTTCATTGGGTCTGCCATCATAACCATCTGGTCGCCCTGACGTTTGCGTTCGTCCAATTCTTTTCCGATTTTTATCTGTCCTTCAACATACCATGCCAAGAACATCGGTATTGAAGCTTCACTGCCATGCCATTCCTGTGGCAAACCGCGCCACGTTCCAACATGAACATAGTTATTTATATCTAATTTGCCCTGTTGTAGCAAAGCCATAGCTGCATACGCATTTGGATCAGCAGTCATTGTTGTATAATAATCCTGTAATACAGTTGCGTCCTGGGCGTCAAATGTTCCATTTTTTAATCTGGTATAGAAATAATCATTTGCTTTAGCGCGTTCTACTTTGGAAACAATAAAGTTTATAAAACCTGTTAATGCAGCGCGTGCAGTATTAGACCAGTGTGGGTCTTTTGCATTTTCTTCAACGATTGAATTTACGATAACTTTTATGTATGTGCTTTTTTCTTCCGCATTATCAGGCAGGTTTTCTGGTGACAATGGATTCCATGCAGGATGATAGATTCCATTTTCTGGTTCATCACGTGCGGCCCAGTTCAAAATAAACACAGGTCCAATAGTTGCGCGATATGCAGATGTATTAAACTTTAATTCTGGTTTTGGGTCGTTAATAATCATGGAAACATTATCGCATCCCAAAATAGTTGGGATAACGACCCCTTGTGTTTTACCTGTGCCTGCAGGCGCCAATAGCAATGCGGACAGGCATGTATCCATTTTCAAGGCTTTGCCTTTAAAATACCCCAGAACCATCATAAAGCCACCAAATAAACCATTTGGATTTTTATGGTCATCGCCCATCTTTTTTATATCTGCAACATCTGCCTTGCGTGCAGTTTTTTCTTCATATTTATCCTTGCTATGCGGATTGAACTCATCACTCATCGTGCTATCTGCAATAAAGAAATACCCCAGCAATGGCAACAGTGGTGTTATACATGCGTAATCGGGGTGTATCAAAGAACGTGTAATCCATGCGGGAATCTGGGCCAACACAGACAATCCAGCCGAAGACATCATGTTCTGCAGATAAATAGTTATCCAATATTGTGTCGCAGGCGACCAACCGTATCGCCATATGTGTTCGATTGGAAACGCGGCTGCAAACATCAGGGCAGTAATAACCCACGTTATAACAGACCAGCGTATAGACCAAAACTCACGCGCCAAAGGTGCGCGTTCATGTTCCTTATAGGCGCTAGTTTTGAAAATATTAACGCCCTTACCTTTTCCCGAAGCGGATAATAGATTGAATTTTATTGCCATAGTGATATGATTATATCAGAAAAAAGAACATTTATAAATCAGGAAATATTATTTTATGAAAAATATACCACGAATTTTTATTGGAGACAACATTCAAACAGGTGCTAAATTTGAATTAGCACGTGATACCATGCATTATTTAATCAAGGTAATGCGCACGCGCAGCTGTTTGGTATTTGGTGACGGAAACGAATATTTGGCAAGCGTATCAGATGATAATCGTTATTTGGTTGTTGGGGACAAAACATCTCACGTTGACCCGTCAATTGATATTACATTATTGTTTGCACCGATTAAGCGTACAGATGATTTATTAAACATGGCAACACAAATGGGTGTTGGTGTTTTTCAGCCTGTTATAACAGCCCGAACAAATGCGCAACATATAAATTGGGACAGAATGAAAAAAATAGTAACAGAAGCAGCGGAGCAGTCTAATCGCAACAGTGTTCCAAAAATTTTGACGCCGATAAAATTTTGTGATGTAAATTTATCGGATGTTGCATTCGCGGATGAACGTTTTGCATATCAGAACAAGGAACAATGCGACGTTCGTGGTGTCAAGACTGTTTTTGTTGGGCCCGAAGGTGGCTTTTCTGACGATGAATTTGCAGCGTTTGATGCATCTGGTGCACATGGTTTTTCTTTGGGAAAAACAATACTGCGCGCAGAATTAGCAGCGGCGATTGCTGTATCCAAGGTGGTTAAATAACATGTCTGTTAGGATTGCAAAATTTATTTCTAATTCTGGATATGCTTCACGTCGTGCTGCCGAATCGTTAATTGTTACAGGGCGTGTGGCTGTAAATGGTGTAACAATAACAACGCCTGTTTTTTTTGTATCTGAATCAGATACGGTTGAAATAGATGGTAAAAAAATATCTGAACGTGCACAGACTGATTTATATATGTTTCATAAACCTATAAACACCATGACGACGTTGCGTGATCCGCATGGCAGAAAGACAATTTATGATTGCCTGGCATCAGAATACAAGAATCTAAAATATGTTGGTCGTCTAGATTATAAAACAACAGGGTTGTTATTATTAACAAATGATGGTGAATTGGCGCGTAAATTAACGTTGCCTTCGTCGAAAATACCACGTACATATATTGCAACGGTCCAGGGAACAGATTTTTCAAAACTGGACCTGGCGCGTCGTGGAATTACGGTTGATGGAATTCATTATGCCCCAATGCAAATAGATGTCATGCCGAACAATAATTTGCGTGTTACAATATGCGAAGGCAAGAAGAACGAAGTGCGCATTGTTTTGCGTTCATGTGGCTGTCCGGTCAGAAAATTACATCGAATATCTTTTGCAAATATAGGGCTAGGAAAACTGCCTGTTGGAAAAATTAATAAAATTTCACAGAAAACAATTGACGAATTGCTAAAAACTCTCTAATATTCCAATATCAAAGGAAGGGAGTTTTAAATGAAAAAGAAGTCCAATAAGTTTAATCCTAATTCAAAAAAATCTGTAAAAGTGCGCCCCATAGCGTCTAAACCAACGATTAATACCACTTCTCAAAAGAAGTGTGCAAATCCATGGTCGATTTCTATTTATGTTTATTGGTTTATAATTCTGTTCTTTATTGCTGCAACATTTTATATCTTGGGACGAACACATAACGGTATAACGAATCAGCCTGCCCCACAGATAACAGAAGAAGCCTTGATGCAGGCGGCAGATTATTACGAATCTGGCAAAGAAAAATTGGTTGCAGGTAATATAGAAGATGCAATTGCAGATTTGTCGACTGCAATAGATGCAGGCGCAGCATCTGTCGATACATATATATTGCGTGGCGAAGCGCAAATGCAATCTGGCAATTATCGTGAAGCGATGGAAGATTTTAATTTAGCATTATCCAAAGACCCATCAAACGCGACTGCGTATTATGATCGTGCATTGTTAAGTATGCGTCTAGAAGATTACCAGGCTGCATTGGCTGATATAAATAATGCATTGGCAGCAAACGCAAAAAGACCAAGTCCTGTTTTGCAAATGCGCGATTTGTATGCAAAACGTGGTCAACTAAATTTGTGGTTAAAGAATTGGGAAGGTGCGATTGCTGACTACACAAATTCGTTGGCACGTCCCGAAGGCATTGTTTCACCAACAGTGTATGCAGAACGTGCAGAAGCATACATTGCAATTGGAAATTATGTCGCTGCTATCGAAGATTTTTCATCTGCAATTCGTGTAATCTCTGAACAAATTCAGGGTGCGCCGACAATGGAAGAACGTGAAGCGTTGTCAAATAACGCGATGAGTTATTTTGAAAAATCTGCTGCGTTGAATTTAAAAATAGGTAATATAGAAGCCGCGCGTACAGATTTAGAATCTTCGTACACCATTGCGATTGCCTTGAATGATACAGAAACAGCAGAAAGATTGCAGGGTTTGATACAAGAACTGATAAAACAAAATCCAGTAACGGATATTGTTGCACCAGAATAAAAAAATCCCCATTTGGGGATTTTTTTTAGATTAATTTTTTAAATTCTTAATTTGTTTTGCATTTCTATTAGTATTGGCGTATCGATTTTCATATCTTTTGCCCGCAGAATTAAGCCGCGTAAAGCATAAACGCCTTCGACTGTACCTGTTAATGGTTCATTACGTGCAATGGCTAACCCGCCCGAGAAATTACGGCTGGTTTCGCTGGTGGCAGATAAGAACAAGTCGCCTATTCCGCACAGGTCTAAAAACGTTTTCATTTGTGCGCCCATTGCCAAACCAATTGTCATAACTTCGTTCCATGCACGTGTAAATATCATTGCGCGTTCGTTTTCGCCAGATGCTGCAATTTTGTTGTATCCGCAAATTAAAGATATTGCATTTTTGCCGACACCGCATACTTCCGTGCCAATCACGTCCGAGCTAAGATTTAAATATAATTTTTTTAGTGCTTCCTGACCTGCGTTTAATGCAGCATTCGTTCCCGCAAGTGTTGAACCTGTTGGAAATCCGTATGCAACTTCTGTTGCGAATTGTGGACCAGATAAAACCCCAAATTCGTAACAATCTGGCATTTCATGACGCAAAATCTCTGACATAAATTGTCCTGTTTCGCGTTCTGCACCCTTGGTACAGATTATAATTGGTTGGTTTTCATGTATGTTTTTGAATTTTTTTAATGTTTCTCTGAAAAAAACAGCTGGTGTAACAATTAACCAAACGTCTGTATTTTTTAATTCGCTTATCTCTGATGTGATATGTATGTTATCAGGCATTGTAATACCTTCAAAAACCTTGTGTTCACCATCATAAGACCATAAAGTAACATCTGAATTTCCATGTGCGGCCACAATAGATAATGCTGTACCCCACGCGCCAGCACCGATTACGCCTACTTTCATTTTAGTTTCCTTATTTTTCTTTCGATATTTGGGACGATTACCATTCCGTCATCTGACAAATCAATTGCGTGTTCATATGCGCTTATTGCCTTGTCTTTTTCATTAATGGTGCAGTACAAATCCCCCAGTTGTTCAAATAATGCAGAACATGTTGTAGATACTTCCCCGACACGTTCTAATAAATCTAGTGCTGCGATATTGTCTTCGCGTACGGCGACAACGCGACCTAGTGCATCCCATGCCAATATGTCAGATGGATTTTTTGTAACCAATGACATTGCATAGTCGTATGCGTTATCTAATTCTCGGTTTTGTGCCGCCCATAATTTTGCTTGTAACAGCATGATATCCGAATCCATCAACAGCTGTTCCGCAGCTGCATGCAGACTTTCTTGTGATTTTTTAAAGTCGCCAAATACAAAATAAATATTTGCCTTGCTTTTCAGAATAAACGCCCTGCCCTCTTCGGTTAAATTTTCATCTTTTAATGCGCGGTTTACGATGCGTAATGCTGCGTGTTTATTACCTGTTTTGATGTGCAGTGCGACTGTTTTGTTGATTGCAGGAATGAACAATGGGTGTTCTTTCAACAAATCTTCCAGTATTTCTATGTTGTTATTCTTGTCTGCGATTTTAAACATTGCGAACGGATAGAATGGGCTGTCTTTTTTTACTTTCAAGAAATGTTTTTTGTAATCGCCAATATTGTTATGAAAAAACAGTCCCAGATAGTAGTCTAATGCGTTGTTTGTTGCGGCTAATTTTGGGGCGGTTATATGAACAAAACGCAACAACAACAAACCCAAATCAGAATACATCATGGCTTTTGTATGTGAAACTGTTTGCATTATACTAAATGCCATTTGATTGGTGTATCCACTGTACAGTGTCCATTCTGGGATATTGTCATTTCCTTGCATAAATGCCCCACCTGGGGTGTTTGTAAACTTTTGTTTCAGTTGTTCTGCCTTGTCGGGCATTTCGTGATATGTATAAAATGACATTAAGTATAAATAGTCATTTATATTTACAAATGTTATATCGACATCATCAAAATATTTAGCCGCTTGTTCTGTGTCGCCCTGCTCTGCATAAATTTGACCGCGAACAAAGTTTTTCCATGCATTGTTTGTTGGTAAATCGTCAATGAATTTAAATGTATTTGTTCGCCAATCATTTGCGATTGCAGACCATATACGTAACGGCGCAGATAATGCAAAATCGTCTTTTTTGTGACGGTTATGTAATGTTTTCCAATCATTATTCTTGACTAAATATGCGTCGTACATCAAATGCGCAGGCATGCTTTTTTCGTTTTTTAACAGATTTACATCAATGGGCATACGTCCATTCAAGAAATCTGACAGAAAAATAGTATTCTGTACAATTGGAATATTTTCGTCTGTCAAATGATGTGCAAAACGATTTGCGTTGTCAAAATCGTTTATGTATATGGCGTGTTGTGCTGCCAAAAAGGCACCAAACCGACTGTCTGGGAAAGTATAAGTTTCTTTGTTGGTGTTTTTGTTAGCATTATTGTATAGAAACGCGCATGTCACACAAATTGCGACCAATGATGCGCCAAGTGTAAAAAAACGTTCGATTTTTCTCATAGCTATGTTAGAATAGCGCTTATGATGAATAATGTCAAATTCGAACAGTATGCAAATTTGTTGCGTGAATGGTCCGGGCGTATGAATTTAGTTGCCCCCAGCACGCTGGATGATATGTGGAATCGGCATTTTGCTGATTCGGCGCAGTTGGCTGATGTTTTGCCGATAGGTGTTTCGGTTGTTGATTTGGGCAGTGGTGCGGGTTTTCCAGGGGTTGTTCTTGCTATTTTGGGGTGGAATGTAACTTGTATTGAATCTATTGGCAAAAAAGTTGCTTTTTTGACCGCTGTTAAACAGCAGTTGGGGTTAGAAAATCTGACAATTTACCATGGTCGGGTTGAAGATTTTGTCCGGTGTTTACCGGCAAAAAACGAAAAAATTGTATTTACAGCTCGTGCGTTTGCGTCCATGGAAAAGATAATGGATTATGTTGCGCGCACAAAATGCCGGCTTTTTTTATTAAAAGGCCGGGAAGTAGAAAGTGAAATCGCACTTGCAAAACGTCGTTATAATTTTGAATATGAATTAAAACCGTCCAGGACGGGCGATGGTTTTATTGTTTTGGTTAGTTTTGACCGGTAATTTCATATGAAATACAGTATAATATGTTGAAAATACTATGTTTTTGGCTTGGTGTGATTTTATTTCATGTGAAATAGTGTATAGTTTGTTGTTTTTAGATGTTTTTTTAGTGTGTTTGATATAATTGCTTGACCGAATCGCTCGGTTTTTATAATCTGGAATCTGTAAAGGTATGGAAAGGGAAAAATGACACATATTATTGCTTTTGCGAATCAAAAAGGTGGCGTGGGCAAGACGACCACTGCGATTAATATTGGTGCTTCTTTGGCGACAATAGGTCAGCGTGTTTTGTTGATAGATTTGGATCAACAGGGTAATGCGGGGACTGGTTTGGGTTTTGAGCGCGGTGCACATGCCCAAAATGTTTATGATGTTATTGTTGGAACATCGTCTGCGGCGGAAAATATTTTAAGTACCGCCGTGCCTGGTTTGCACTTAATGCCGTCTTCGCAATCTTTGGCGGGTGCCGATATTGATTTGCTGGATTTAGAAAATCGTGAGTTCAGATTACGAGAGGCCTTGGCGCCAATCATGGAATATTACGATTTTATTTTGTTGGATTGTCCGCCTGCCTTGGGTTTTTTGACAATTAATGCCTTGGCAGCGTCTACATCTGTTGTTATTCCGTTGCAATGTGAATTTTTTGCCCTGGAAGGGGTGCAACAGTTAACCGATACAATATCGGTTGTTCGTGAAAAATGGAATCCGGAATTAGAGATTTTAGGTGTGTTGCTGACGATGTATGATCGTAGATACGGTTTGACGCGTGCAGTTGACGATGATGTGCGCAAGACGTTTGGTGACGGTGTGTTTAAAACAGTCGTCCCACGGAATATTCGTGTGTCCGAAGCGCCCAGTCACGGAAAACCTGCGTTGTTTTATGATTTTAATTCAACTGGTGCCCAGGCGTATTTGCGTGTTGCAACCGAAGTTGTTCAAAGAACCATAGGAGAAATAGATGGCGAATAAATTTGGTTTGGGGCGGGGTCTTGCAGATTTGCAAAGTGCACGCGGAACGATACCTAATATTTCGTTGTTAACACCGGCGGAACGTGTTGTTGTAAAACAAGTGCCGCTGTCGCAGATTGCTGCAAACCCGGATCAGCCACGTAAGTTTTTTTCAGAAAGCGAGCTGGATGAGTTGGCTGCGTCTATACGTGAAAAAGGGGTGCTGCAACCAATTTTGTTGCGCAGTGTGTCTGGGCGTCCATATCTGTATGAAATTGTTGCTGGCGAACGTCGTTTTCGTGCATCAAAAATTGCAGGAAAAACAGAAATACCTGCGTTAATAAAAAATATTACAGATGATAACGCGCGCGAGATTGCATTGATAGAAAATGTTCAGCGTGAAAATCTGAACCCAATTGAAGAAGCGAATGCATATAAAAACTTAATGGAATGTTGTGATTATGAGTTGCCCGATGTTTCGCGCTTGATTGGAAAATCAGAAAGCTATATTCGTAATATGTTGCGACTGACATCATTACCAGATTCAGTTCAGAATTTGGTAGAGCAGGGGGAATTGACTGCATCGCATGCGCGTACTATTGCTGTTGCAGAAAATCCAGAAGAATTAGCGCATCGGATTATATCTGAAAAGTTATCTGTCGCAGATACAGATAAGCTTGTTAAAACCGCACCGCGGTCCAGCAAAACCAGAAATCATGTTGCGCGTACATTAAATTCTGATGCATTGCATGAAATTGAAACTAAAATAAAACAATCGCTTGGCGTGCCTGTGAAAATAACAGAGCGTCGTGGTGGGGCAGGGCAGATTATTCTTTCTTATGTTTCTCGACCACAATTATATGAATTAGTTGAAAAAATATCTAAATAAAACTATTAAAAAAAGCCGGTGTTTGCCGGCTTTTTTGTTGTGTTTTTTTTGTCAGTCTTCACCAAAATCCATGTCGCGTAATTTCTCGGCGCGTGGCGCAATTTTTGAAATAGAGGTCTGTAATTGATCGATATCTGTCTGTGCCTGTGCAAAATGTCGTGATACATTTGCAGCCCTGTCGCCCAGACGTGTTAAATCAGTTAACAGTAATTCTAATTCTTTTTTTATTTGGGCGGCAACTCGCTTGATTTTTATGTCAGATAATACTGCGCGAATTGTATTCAATGTTGCCCATAACGTCGAAGGTGAAACAATAAACACGCGTTTTCGTGCCGCATATTCAATAGTTCCTGGAAATTCACGATGCAGGGCTTCAAAAATAGATTCAGATGCGATAAACATCATTGCGGATTCTGCAGTTTGGCCAGGTATTATGTATTTTTCGCCTATTGCATCAATATGTTTTCGTACGTCTAATTCGAACTGCTTTTTTACTGCGCCGTCATTTGGCTCTGCCATCATGCGGTTATAGCTTTCCAGTGGGAATTTACTGTCAATAATCATGTCGCCTGGTGGATATGGCAGACGAATAATACAGTCTGGTCGAACGCCAGTATCCAGAACAGACTGAAATGCATATGTTTCTGGTGGCATAATATCACGAACTAAGTCTTCCAGTTGTCTTTCTCCAAATGTGCCACGTGCTTGTTTATTGCCCATTAAAATATTTTTAAAGTTTGCAATATCGCTGCTGATATTCTTTAATTCTATGGCGTTTTGACTAAGCGCTCCCAGCCTTTCTGCCAATCTTTCACGCAGTCTGGCATTATCTTCGCGCAGGGCGGATATATCAACGATTGGACGGCGTATTAGAATGGCCAGTAATAAAACAATTATTATAAATAATAATACAAAAATATAAGTTGTCATTTCTCATTCCTTTGCTATTATTTATTATAAGAGGATTTAAATATGTTGCAAATGAAACTTTGTGGTGATGTTGTTTTGCGCACAGTATGTGCGCCTGTTGAACAAATTACCCAGGATTTATTATCTGTAATGGATGAAATGGTTGAAATGATGCGTGCGCAAAATGGCGTAGGGTTAGCAGCACCCCAGGTTGGAATATTATCGCGTTTTTTAGTAATGTTGGATCCTGATTCAGATACTGTTTATCGCATGATAAATCCACGAATTACATCGTATGGTTCTGATAAAACGATTATGGAAGAAGGCTGCTTGTCTGTATTGGGGCATGATGGTTTGCCTGTATATGCAAATGTTGCGCGTCCGTCATCTGTCGTTGTTGAATGGACAGATGAAACAGGTGCAAAAAAAATGGCAGAAATGCATGGGCTGCCCGCCAGAATCGTTCAGCATGAAACAGATCATCTAGATGGCAAGTTGTTTGTAGATTATCTGTCATCATTACGTCGTGAAATGCTAATGCGTAAAGTAAAGAAGTTAAAAAAATGAAGCTTGTTTTAATGGGGACAAATGCATTTGTTGTTCCGATATTTGATGCGATTAAAAACGCTGGTCACGAAATAGTAGCTGTTTTTACGCGCGCGCCAAAGCCTGTGGGGCGGAAACAGGTTTTAACACCGTCGCCCGTGCACAGTTGGGCAAATGAAAATAATTTGACAGTGCATACAAATATCAATGAATACCAGTATCGTCCTGATATGGTGGTTGTGGTTTCTTATGGTGTTATATTGCGTGATAATGTTTTGAATTCTGCGCCTGTTATAAATATTCATCCAAGCAGCCTGCCAAAATATCGTGGCCCATCACCAATTCGCACTGCGATTTATAATGGTGATACAAAATCAGCGGTATGTTTAATGGATGTAACGCCTGAATTAGATGCGGGAAACATTCATATGTGTCGTGAATTTGAAATTGGTATTGATGACACGAACCAGGATATAGAATCACGTGTATCTAAAATTGGTGCGAATATGTTAACAGAATTTCTGGATTCTCCATTGGATTATCCTGGGGTTCCACAAACAGGCGATGTAATATTTACTCGCAAATGGACCAGTTCAGACGAGATGATAGATTGGGCATGTCCTGCGTACAAGATTCATAATCAAATTCGTGCGCTGGGGGCAGGGCGAACCAAAATAAATGGTATTGATGTTAAAATATTAAAAACGAAATTAAACAATGATAAACTTGAAATTCTGCAGTTGCAGCCCGCCGGGAAAAGACCAATGGATTGGCGTAGTTTTATCAACGGTCTGCGTGGTGCAGAAATAAAGTACGGAGAATAGTTATGTCTGCAAAACCAGAAAAAAAGTGTATAAATTGTGCGTGTTTTGAAATATATACAGATGAAAAGAATCAGGTGCATCATCTGTGCTATAAGGGTGATATTGTAAATATATTTTTCTTTGGGCCAAAACCTGTTGGGCCGTATGATGTGTGTACAAATTTTGTGCAAAAAACCAGATGAATTATAAAGGAAAATTATTATGTCAAAAACACCTGAAAAGATTTGTTTAAATTGTATTAATTATATAGAAACAACAGATCAAAAGCGCCAGCCTGTACACGAATGTTGTCGCATAGTTTTTGGTGTACAGAATAACATGAATGTGCATTATGCTGTGCGTCGCCCAGTAAATCCATGTGATACATGCGATTTTTTTACACAAAAGACACGATAAAAAATGACACGATATAAATTAACACTTGAATATGATGGAACTGAATTAATTGGCTGGCAAGAAAATCGCCAGGGACCATCTGTGCAATCGATTATACGTGATGCGATTGAAAAATTTTGTGGCACACGCACAGACGTTGTTGGGGCTGGTCGTACAGATGCAGGCGTTCATGCAGTTGCAATGGTCGCACATACTGATATTCCAGGCGAACACACTGCAAATACAGTTATGCGCGCATTGAATTTTTATCTGGTTGGTCAGCCTGTTGCAGTATTGAATTGTGAAATTGTTTCTGATGAATTTCATGCGCGCTTTGATTGTACTGCGCGTCATTACAAGTATATCGTTTTAAATCGTGCAGCATCCCCTGTCTTGGATAAAAATCGTGTATATTGGGTTCCGCGCGCGCTGGATATTGAAGCGATGCGTGTGGCAGCACAAAAATTAATTGGTAATCACGATTTTACCAGCTTTCGTGCATCTGAATGTCAGGCAAAATCCCCGGTTAAAACATTGGATAAAATTACAATCACAAAAAACGGTAATGAAATAGTATTTGAATTTTCTGCGCGTTCATTCCTGCACCATATGGTACGTAATATCGTTGGAACATTAATAGAAATAGGTTTAGGCAAACCATACGATATTGGTTCTGTTTTGGATGCGCGTGACCGCAGTGCTGCTGGGCCAACCGCACCCGCATCAGGACTATATTTTATTCGTGCAGATTATTAATTCCATCGACGGTTTCGTGTTATATGTTTAACGTGCCCATTTGGGTAAATCACAAATCCACCGCGCAGCAATTTATTTGCGCATTGTTCAGACTTGATATCATAATAAGAAACGATGTATTTAATGGTTGTATCATTACATAGTTCTTTTATATTTTTCATCATTGGTACAAATTTCTGTACATATACTATATTACCATATCTATAGATTCCTTTATCGTGTTTGCGACGTCTGTTTGGTGTGTTTATTGGTTCACCGTTAATTTGTTTCCATGTATTAAATGCGAAATAATGATTTGAAGCGCGTGATTTATTAAATTCTAATTTTCCGTCTTCTCGTATAAATGCCACCAGTTCATTATCATATGTTGCATAGAAAATTGGTTGTGGTGTTATTGCGGTGATTATTATTCCGAAAGTAAACAACACCCCAAATAAAATATAGTTAACTTTGATTTTTATATTCTTTACAAGAATCAGGCAAATAAAGGCAGCAATAAAACATAATATCGCGGCATTAGAAATATGCGGTACTGTAACCATCGCGCAGGGCAGGTTAGCGATATAATCTGCAATACCCAGGCTGTAATCATATATACTGTGTGCGAAAATGATTAATTTGTGAAAACCGGATATCGTTCCAATAAAAACCAGTGGCATAATAGCAAATGAAAATATTGGTAATAACAGCATATTTCCAATTAGACCATAAACAGGAAATGCGCCAAAGTGCATCGCGATAAAAGGTGCTGTAAAAATGGTCGCGGTAACTGTGGTTATCAATGATGCGTAAATTATTCTTGATATTTTATTTTGTGGTAATCGCGGTTTAACAATTGTAAACATCCATACCAGCCCAAAAACAGCTGCGAATGACAACTGAAAGCCGGCCTGCATCACATAATGCGGATTAATAAAGAATACAATACAAAATACCATTGCGATATTGCGCATGGAAATTGCGCTGCGTCCAAAAATGAACGCCATAAACACCAGTGTTGTCATTAAAAATGCACGAATTGTTGCAACGTCAATTCCTGACAAAAACAGGTACAATATTAATCCTATCCATGCACAACACATTGCCGGTATTTTCGCTGGAATCCTGCGTGTAATCCATGGTATGGAACGAAACAGAAAATAAAATATAACAAATATCCAACCGCCAACCAATGTCATGTGAAATCCACTAATTGACCATACGTGTCCAATACCTGTTGCGGTCCATATTTCTGCATGGGACTTTGGGATTATGTTTTTGTATCCTAATACCAATGCGTCAACTAAAAAAGAATTTGTGTTTCGGTGTATATAATCGCGCAGTTGGTCTATATCATTTCGCGGGTTATGATTAATTACAGAAATTTCGTTAATGTATCCTGTGGCTGTCAGATTATTAAAATATGCCCATCTGGCATAGTTAAAAGCCTCTGGTGCATACGGTGGTGTCGGACGAAACAATCCGATATTTACCTGGACTTCATCGCCTATTTTAGGCCCCAGACAATTATCACACAGTGTTAGACGGATATTTGCATTTCCATTGCCTGCATTTATTTTGGCTGCATTTACAGACAGATATATTCGTGACTTTTCATCTGTGTAATCGATATTTTCTACGGTGCCAATAAGCGTAAGATTGTGTAAATTATGCGATAATTTTGGTGTATTGATTACGTTTGTAAATATACACGCGTAACAAAAACCAAATACAAACAGAAACACGCCACGAAATATAACGCTGTTTCGTTTAATTACAGATATGATGCCCAAAACCAAGGTGCAAATAACTATAAACAGTAAATCAAGGTCGGTATTTTGTGTAAAATACAGTGCGGCACCCAATGCTAATAAGAAAGGCGTATATAAAAATAAGTTATGATACTGATTACTTAACCAATCCCGCATACAGAAAGTATAGGAAATTATACAATGTATGCAATTAATTTTTGCGTGATTTTTTTGCTTTTTTGGATTCCGCTTCGTCTCCCAGCATTTGCAGTTGCATTTTCATAATGATATTTTCTTTATCGCGAATTTGCTTCAGCAATTCTTCATTTTCCAGCTTGATTTTATCCAATGTTGTCTTGCTGATAACCAACTGGTTTGCCATTTGTCGTCCGCGTTTACGATTTAAAAAGAAAGCAAAAACAGCCCCCAGTATTGCGCCAATAGAAGCGCTAAGTACATCAAAAAGTGTTTCTATGATAAACATAGAAACACAATAACATTTTATACATAAAAAATCAGTTGGTTTATTTTCTTAGACCTGTTTTTGGGTCAATCCATACCTGCTCTTCTGCGATTTCCATCATCGGCATATCTGATTTACTGTCTGAATATGCACGCACAACATTTGGGATAAATTTATTTTCCTTGGCCCATTCATCCATAATATAAACCTTATTTTTTCCCCAACACAAGAATTCATATTTCCATGGTTTTTTCTTGTTCATTTTTGAACAGAAAACTGCATCAAATTTCATATCGCGCACCAACATTGGCAGCAGATAATCAGTGCTGGCAGAAACCATTAATACTTTGCGACCGGCATCTCGTTCCGCCTGTACACGTTCTTTTGCCCATCCGAATCTTTCGCGCTTGTGTTGTTTTATAAAACCAGGGGCAAATTTTTTTACCATCTCTGGTGTGATAAATCGACGAATGTTTTCGCGCCACCAAACCCCACCTGGGTTAATCCATTTGCAAACAGCGCATATTCCTATTAACGGCAGATAAACCCATGGACGAACACTGCGACGAAAACAATATTTTGCAAATTCTATATTTGAATCGCGTGCGGACAAAGTTCCATCAAAATCAAACAAAACAACATCTGTTTTTTTTAACATATATAAATACCTTTTTTATTTTCTGTTTTTTCTAAATTCATCCAAAGACACGACGCGTCCAGGGTCTGGAACAGTATCTGGCTTTTCATCCAGTGGCAGTTCCATATCGTTATCGGCGGCTGCATTTTGTGGTTTTGGTTGGAATGACAACATAAAATCTACCGAAGGGTCTTTAAATTCAACCAACGCAGAAAATGGTACGCGTATAAAGAATGGACGTCCATCAAAGGTCAGCTGTACGCCGAATTCTTTATCAGAAACATGTAAATTATTATACGAATACTGTAAAACAATTGTCATAATATCTGGGTATCTAATTCGCAAGAAATCGGGCAACACAACGCCTGCATCACGTGTGCGAAATGTTATAAAGAAATGTGTCCCATCTCCCAGACCGTTAAACTGTGCATGAACCAGTGCGTCTTTTACAACTGATTTTAATGCGTTATCTAATAATGTTTGATAATCAATACGTGCCATAATTTCACTCCGCGCATACTATATTATTTATTTCCCCATTTTGGCAAGTAACAAATACAGCATCTGGTACATCTTTGAAAACATTTGGGTCCAGTCCAGTTGCCCATACTTGCGCATCTGCCGATTCTAATTCACGAAATAATTGTGCGCGCGCATTTGTGTCCAGGTGTGCAGCCGCTTCGTCCAGTAAAATTATTACGCGTTTAGCCGTTTTTGTATGTATTAACTTTGCGTGCGCTAAAATCAAATCAATCAACACTGTTTTTTGTTGCCCTGTGCTGGTTAGGTGTGCGGGCAGTTTTAATTCATTATTGAATACAGTAAAATCTGATTTGTGTGCCCCATCCAGAACCATTTTATCGCCAATTAATACGCGGTTATTTTTCAGATATTCCATATATGCACGTTCTGCGTCACCCGCACTGGCGCCACCAATCAACATTTTTTCAATCCATCCGGACACAGAAACAGCGCATCGTTTCAGGAAATAATTTATCTCGCCCGCGTATTGTATTCGTGCAACCGCAATCGCTATGGCGGTTCCTGCAATTTGCTCGTCCAGTGCATTTAACCAGTGCACATCTGCCCCAGTTTTTAACGCATATGCACGTTCGCTTAACAGTTTACTTAATTTGGCATTTCTTCCCGCATGCGTGGCATCGAAACTGGTTGTTAATCTATCGAAAAAAGCCCTGCGTTCAGATGCGCTGTCTACAAACAATCTGTCTTCACGTGGTGTTAGCCACACGATACGGATATGTTTCGCTAAATCAGACAATGGGGCACTTTCGCCATCTATTTTTGCGCGACGATTTGTGTCGCCACCGACAAACTGGACAGAAATTTCCGTTGCGTCGTTTAATTCTGCAAATGCATAAAATCCCCCATTTCCATCAAATCGTGCGATGTCGCACATTTGTGCGCCGCGCATACCACGTTCTCCGCCCAGCATAGACAACGCTTCTAATATTGCAGTTTTTCCTGCGCCATTTGGACCAGTGATTATTATATTATGGCGTCCGTATGTCACAACGCGCCCCATAACATGATTTCTAAAATCTGTCAGACTTAAACTGTTAATCATATGCAATATCATACAAAA
The DNA here is from genome assembly GCA_045530935.1 of Candidatus Enterousia sp. Lineage (GTDB taxonomy): Bacteria > Pseudomonadota > Alphaproteobacteria > Rs-D84 > Rs-D84 > Enterousia. Next base: position 29,774 of record JAZSDC010000018.1, read on the forward strand.
TAAAAAAATCACCCGCAAGGGGTGTTTTTATCTGATTAAAAGTGGAGGCCTGGGTCGGAATCGAACCGGCATCCAAGGATTTGCAGTCCTCTGCATAACCACTCTGCCACCAGGCCTTAATCAGCGAAATCATATTAAGAAAAAAAAAATTGTATTTCAATAGAAAAATGTTTTATAATAAAAAAAGTTTTCAGAGAGAGTGTTATTTTTATGAAAAAGATATCTTATTTCTTATTGTGTATGCTACCTTTTTCTGCATATGCTGCAACCGAAGATTGTATGACACGAACCAGTGTGCCAGGGGATGTTTTAAATTTGCCCCAGGTTATAGAGTTGGGGTTATGTCGTAATCCACAAACTGCATCTGCATATTTAGCATACGAATCGGCACGTTTATCAAAAAATGCAGGATATGCTGATTATTTACCATCAGTAAACGCATCTGCATCGGCGTCACTGCCATACAGGAATGAACAGTGGGGCGATTGGTCATATGGGGCATCGTTATCTGCATCATATTTAATATTTGATTTTGGCAAGCGTTTATCTGATTTAAATCAATTATCTGCATCATGGCGTGCGGCGGGATTTGAATATGATGAAACTGTTCAAAACTATATATATGGTGTAATCGGGTCGTATTACGCATTATTAAATGCCCAAGCTGATGTTAAAACGGCCGAATCGTTACGTAATGTTGCAAAAACAGCACGTGATACCGCGCAAAAGAAATTCAAGGCTGGCGCAGTTGCACGCGCGGATGTGCTAAAAGCAGACACGACATTGGCCAGTCGTGATTTAGATTTAGAGCGCGCAAAGAATAATCGTGAAATTGCCAAGGGGACATTATTAAGCAAATTGTCTTTCTCTGCAGACCAGGAAATAAAGATTGCTGATTTGCCATCAGAAATTGGTACACCTGGTGAAATAAAATCATTAGACGAATTATTTGCCCAGGCACAGCAGACACGTCCAGACCTGTTGCGCGCAACGGCTAACAAAGACGCCGCATGGCATCGTCGCAACAGTACTTTTTTAAGTAATTTGCCAACGATATCTGCATCTGGTTCTTTGCAATATAATGATACGCCGTCTGAAACATTTAATGCAGGAAATTCAAAATACAGTGGCAGTATTGGTATTCGCGCATCAATGCCATTGTTTGCGGGATTCGCAAATATGTACAATCTGCGTAATGCCCAGGCAAACTATGAACGCGCAATTGAAAGTGAGCGCGCGACAACCGATAACGCAACATTAGATGTGTTCAGTGCATATCATAATTATAAAACAGCCCAGACTGTTTTAAAACAAACGGAAACATTATTAAAATCTGCAACAGAAAGCGAACGTGTCACTGCTGGTATGTACCGTGTTGGTCGTGCAACGATGCTAGATTGGCAAACTGCCCAGTCTGAATTGATGACCGCAGAAAAACAAAATAATGCCGCACGTTATGATTTGTTTACAAAGCGTGCTGCTGTTGCCTTGTCAGTGGGTGAAATCAAAGCAAAGTTAGAAGAGGGGGCTTTACATGAAGAAAACGATCAGTAAAAAAACGGTTGAACAAACTGTTACAACAAATAAAAAACGTCCATCAATAATTGGTCGTTTCTTTCGCTTTGTTTGGCGAAAAAAATGGTGGATTTTACTGATAGGGGCTGCTGTTGTTGCGATAAGAATGATTACAACGGATCCTGCAAATAAAAAAGCAGAATATATATCGTTGAATATAACGCGTGGTGACCTGCGCCAGGTTGTCAGTGCTACGGGTGAAATCCGTCCTGTAAATACCGTAAATGTTGGTTCCCAGGTTTCTGGAACGATTGACAATTTGTACGTTGATTTCAATACCAAGGTAAAAAAAGGTGATTTGCTGTTAACGATTGAACCATCTGTTCTCCAGGCTTCTGTTGATGAAGCCAAGGCTTCTTTGGACAGTGCGGTATCACAACGAAACTTTGCAAAAAGCGAATATGAACGCAATAAAATGCTGTACGAAGGTGATATGATTTCACGTGCAGAAATGGAACAAACGGAATCTGCATATAACCAGGCAGAAGCATCTGTTAAGCGCATGCAGTCCCAGTATGAACGAGCGGTAACAAACCTGGGGTACGCAACGATTGTGTCGCCAGTTGATGGAACTGTTATCTCTCGCAAGGTTGATGTTGGGCAAACAGTTGCGGCATCCTTTCAAACGCCGGATTTGTTTGAAATTGCCGAAGATTTAACCAAAATGCAAATTGAAACTGCTGTATCCGAAGCAGACATTGGTGTCATCAAAGAAGGCCAGCCTGTTACATTTACAGTTGATGCGTACCCAACCGAAACATTTAATGGTCTGGTTCGCCAGGTGCGTTTGGCGCCAACCACAACATCGAACGTGGTTGTATATACTGTTGTGATTGATGTTGATAATTCAGATTTACGTTTAATGCCGGGTATGACCGCATTTGTTACAATTATTATTTCCGAGAAAGCCAATGTATGGAAGGCGGCAAATGCTGCATTCTTGGTTCGCAGTTTTGAAAACTTTTTGTCTGCCGAAGATATAAATGGTGCAACACCGGTATCGCATTTGGCTGTGTTACGCAATGGCGATGTTGTTTTGGTTCCATACAGCAAGGGGTTGTCAACAGCCACGGAAACGGAAATCGTATCTGATGAAATAGAAATGGGAGATAAAATTATTGTTGGGCGTATGGGAATGACGACCAGCACACAAAAGACGCAAATGCGTCCAATGGGCGGCCCCAGAAGATAAAAGAAAACCCGCATGTTGCGGGTTTTTTAAAACGTAAGGCGCAATCCTGCTGAAAAGAATGGCGTCTGTGATGTTGTGCCACCCGACATCCACAAATCAACATTTTCGCTGTATTTATATCTAAAAGACGCAACAACTGTATTGTCTTTAAATTCACTTGCATCATGATGCCAAACGCCAGTATCTGAAAACATATATGTTAGCGAAATATTATATTTTAACAGGTCGTAACTAACGCCTGCGCCCAGCACAAAACCATCTGATACAACCCCGACAGGGTTTTTGTCATATATAGCACGCGCAGTTGTTGCCAAAACCCAACTGTTGTATTGCAAATTCATTCCCACAGACAGTTGTGTTCGCCAGTCTGCAGTAACCGCAGGTGTATAAACTTCTGGGTCAAATCCATCAGGATTATCCATAAAGGATACACCGAATGAATATGCTGTTTTAATCTTGCCAGATGGGCGTCGTATTTTTAAACCAAAGTCAGTCGTCCAATCAAAGTCATCAGTCAGTCCTGCGACAGAAAAACCGTATTGCGTCCCTGATTTTGGCGCGGTTGTTATATTCACACGTGGCGCATTTCGACCTGATGTTAACGTTGTGTCTGGAATAACGGGGCCATCTGGTATAATTTTTTCGTTATACAATGGTCGGTCATTTATACGCAGTCCACCCACATCAGGCAATCCAACCCCTAATTTTCGTGCCACAGAATCGGTGTATCCCAATTCGATACGACCAATATCATGTATTTCCCATAACGCGAATGTTTCACGTGAAAAATTCCCTTTATCTAATGCGGCGCGATCCATTGCGTAAACCAGGCCAAATTTGTGTGTGTTGTTTATTGCGTGCATTATTTGTCCACGTACGCGCCAATCGCCAATAAACAATGTTGATTTGAATTCAGGTTCGATGATTCCGCCGGTGGCGTATCCTGTTACTTTTGCGGAAAAGTTTCCTGTTTTATATTCAATTGCAGACGCCACGCCTGGCAGACAAATCATAACTGCAATCAGGGCGATATTTTTTTTAAAATAGTACATATTACTTTTTTCCTTCGCTTTCTTTCAAGATTGCGTCACGCAATTTATTGTATGCGCGTTCTTCAATCTGTCTGACGCGTTCACGTGAAATTCCGTATTTCTGAGACAAAACTTCCAATGTTGCTGCCGGCTGCTTCAAGCGTCGCGCAGTTAAAATTTCACGATCTCGTTGCGACATTTTTTTCAGATGTTTTTTTAATAATTCATATCCGCGTTTTCTAAATTCGATTTGTTCCAATGTTTCTTCAATTGTTTCGCGTCCATCTGTCATATTTGACAGAACATCAATTGCCCCATCATCAGAATTAATTGGTGCATTTAATGATACATCGCGTGCGCCAACACGTGTTGCCATGCGTGCAACGTCTTTTTCTGGCACTTCCAGATAGTCAGCAATTTGTTTTGTTTGTTCTTCGGACAAATTATTATCCATAATTCCCAATGCGCGTTTTGCACGTGCCAGGTTAAAAAATACTCGCTTTTGATTTGCAGATGTTCCAATGCGGACAATTGACCAGTTGTTCAGAATTGTTTCATATATTTCGGCCTTAATCCAGAACATGGCATATGTTGAAAAACGAAAACCTTTGTCTGGGTCAAACTTTTGTACTGCCTGCATCAGTCCCATATTCCCGCTGGCAATTAATTCTGCAATTGGTATGCCATAGTTTTTATAATCGTATGCCACAGATACAACCAAGCGCAAATGGCTGGCTACTAATTTTTCAGCCGCGAATTGATTTTTATCACGCGTCCATTGTGTGGCGTATTCGTATTCTTGTTCTGCGGTCAGGACAGGTATTTTTTGTATGTTTTGTATATATTGTGCCAACCCAGACTCGTCACTAACCCCGCGGGCTGCGACAATACTGTTTGATTGAATGGTTGGTAAAGTGCTCTTGATTTCCTTGCTCATAATTTCTATAGTATACCATAAATTAATAATTATCAAGCCACAGGAGTTATTATTATGGCAACAATGTTAGAAAGAAATAAAAAAGTCAAACCACAACAGAAAACACGTCAGGAATATGCCGAAGACGCATTGTATCGTGAAGTATGGGAAGATGTAAATAATGAAAAAACATTACAATTTGTAAAAAAATATTCACGACATATATTTGCTGTGGCGATTATTGTACTAATTATTGCCACGGGTTTCCAGATTGGGGTGCGTACATATCGTGCAAATAAAATTGCTGCCGCAACAGCTTATGAAGTTGCGCTTGAAAATGTCGATGCAAATGCATTGGCTGGCGTTGCAGAAAATACATCGGGTGCAACTGCAGATTTAGCGCTGTTCCAGGCTTATTTGATAGATAAAGACGTTACAAAGTTGGAACAGCTGGCTGCGGATGGTAACACGCGTGATTTTCGTGATTTGGCAAAATTGCATGTTGTTAGTGTGCGTGGTGATGAAATGTCTGCAGCGGAAGTTGAAAAATATTTATCTGATTTAAATACCAAGAAATCACCATTTTATTACACGGCTTCATTATTGATTGCGCAAAAATATCTGGCTTCTGGTGATACAGTCAACGCAAATGAATGGTTGGACAAGATTATCAATGATTCAGATGCGCCCGCAGTGATTTCTGGGAACGCCACTGTTTTGCGTTAAATTATGAAATATACAGGGGGAATCTATGCGTAAGTTATTTTTGGCTGTTTGTTGTATCCTGGGGTTGGTTGCCTGTGACAAGCATGACCCGGTGTTACCTGGTGTTCGGACGGCGATATTTGATACATCGCGCATAGATATAAAAAATCAGCAGATTTCAGATGTACCTGAATCTGCGGTTGTAATTGATAACTCGGCATGTTCGTATACCCAGGATTCATCAAATGTAATTTGGGATGGCGCGCGTAAGGTGTTTGCAGGTTTTCCGACAAATAATACTGTTGAACACGACATGCGTCCTGTGTGCTCTGGAAACTATTTATATGCAGGGTTAACAACAGGCGAAGTTATCAAAATAAATCCCAAAAACCGTCAAATTTCCTGGATTGCAGATGTTTATCGTCCCAGTAATTTGACAGGTGGCGCATCAATGGTAGATATTATTGTTCCACCATTGCCATATAAAGGTGCAGTTTATGCAGGTAGTTTGGGGGATGCGTTTTGTAAATTATCTGCAGCCAACGGGAATAAGATTTGGTGCGTTGGTATTTCTGTGGCGGTTCCTTTTATAATTGCGGGTAATTATTCATTTGTTGTTGCAACAGATAATAAATTATACGCAATTAATACAGCAACAGGTTCTGTTTACTGGGCTACAGATGTTTCTGATCAGGTTGCGCCCAAATACAGTGTTGGCATCATAACCGTGGGACGAGAAAAGATAGATGTTGCGTCCGGAAAAATTATTTTATAAAAAAAGCTGGACAAATATAAAAATATATTATATTATACGTCCGCTGTTAAGGCAATCGGGTGTTTAGCTCAGTTGATTAGAGCATCTCGTTTACACCGAGAGGGTCGGGGGTTTGAGTCCCTCAACACCCACCACGAATTCTTCCGTCATATTGGCGGATTTTTTTAGTTATGGTGTTGTGAAATGAATGAAAAAAGAAAACAGGAATTAAAAGAATTATTATTTACATTATTTGCATTTTTATTAAGTCTTGCCTTTGTCGCGCAATGTAATTCCAAGGCGCGAGAGGTTATGTCTTTAAACCGTAAAGCCGCCGACCAGGGCAAGGTAAAGGTTAGTCCATCTAAAACAGATGTGCATCAGGATACATTGCGACAAAATTTGCTTAAAACGGCTAATATAAAGATACGATAAAAAAATGTCCGTCCAGGGACAGTTTTTTTTGTAATTTATAAAAATATAGTTTAAAATACCACCAGGAGTTTTTTAACCAAAGGGGAAAATATGAAAAAAATCGTATCTGTATTTGCATTGACAGCGATTGTTGCAGGTTGTACAACTGTTAACCCATATACTGGTCAGACACAAACTGCCAAGGCAACATGGGGAACTGCGATTGGCGCAACTGCTGGCGCATTGATTGGTTCAACACAAAGCAGCAAGGGCGCCTTGATTGGTGCATTGGGTGGCGCAGCTGTTGGTGGCGGGGTTGGGTATTATTTGGATGCCCAGGCCGCAGAACTGCGGGCAGAATTGGTGTCAACCGGGGTCCAGGTTGTAGAATCACAAGACAGTATTCGTTTAATTATGCCTGGAAACATTACATTCAAAACAGATTCTGCTGACATTAACTCGTCATTCTATTCTGTATTAAATTCTGTTGCCAAGGTTTTAAATAAGTACAGCAATTCAACTGTTATGGTATCTGGTCATACGGACAGCACAGGCAGTGCGGATTATAATCTGAACTTGTCGCGTGAACGTGCGGGGTCTGTTGCATCTTATTTGCAAGGCCAAGGTGTAAAGGCGTCACGTTTTGAAGTTTTGGGATTGGGGTCATCAAATCCAATTGCGTCGAACGACACCGTCGCAGGGCGCGCCCAGAACCGTCGTGTTGAGATAAAAATTATTCCAAACAAATAAAAATTCCCCCATTTTGGGGAATTTTTTTTAGACGCGTATTGATTTTTTTATTTTTCTGGTTCATAATTATTACGAACTTTATGTAAATAAGGTTTGGGTTTTCAAGACCCATAAAGCTGTATGCGCACGATGTGCGTTTTTGTAAAACCTGGCCATACTGGTCGGGTATCTGTGGTTATACAATAACTTATTAGTGAAACCCACAGAGTCATTCAGCTTTATGACCTTGAAAATGCCCGACCGTCAATTTAATGACGGTTTTTACTTTTTTTTAACAAGGAGAAAAAAGCTATGAAACGTACTTTATTTAGAATACTTGCATTCCCAATGCCAACACGCAGACTAAGGAATTTTATACGCAGACTGGGTGGCGATAAAAAAATAAATATTCCTACAGATATAATTGTAAAAAACATTTTAAACGGTTATTTTGATTTATCAAAAACACCCCCTGCTTATGGCTTTCTAAAATATATACAAGCAGCAAATTTAAAATTACTAAAAGCCTTCGATACATTTGCAACAAACAACAAAATTCAATACTTTATGATTGGTGGGGCAATAGTCGGAAAAATAAGACATGATGCATGCATACCATGGGATGATGACATTGATATTGGAATGGATGGTAACAACTATGAAAAATTTATAGCTGCAATAAGAAAAATTATTCCCAATCAGCATTTCTATATATACTTTTCCAGTAATGTTTGTAAAATTATACATACAGAAACCAACTCTTTTATAGATATACTTAGGTATGATTTACACCAAACACCACATTGCTACAGTGAAATTGGTGAAAAAATAATTATAAAATCACAAAATAAGTTTATTCATAAAGTACAAAATAGACGTTTTCTTAGCTTTGATATTACAAACGATATGTCAAAAGATGAAATATGCGTCAAATATAATGCTGTAAAAAAAGACTTGGATGAAATAAGAAAATTACAGAAAAAATATTTTAAACCATGTGGTGGATGTCAAACGATTGTTCCGTTGCACGCAGACTGTAAACCAGGCGAGTTTTATAGCCAGGATACAATATATCCAATAAGGAAACTAGAATTTAATGGTTATACCCTGCCATTCCCGAACGATATGGAACTGTATGCTGCAAAATGTTGGGGCGATATATGGAATTTTCCTGCAGATATGTTCAGGACACATGCACTAACAAAAAATAAAACGCCGCAAAAATTGTTAAACCTTAGAAAATTTTTATCTAAATCTGACGATGTTATTTATGCAGATTTTTCTAACAATAAAGGATGATTAAAATGAAGATTGGTGTTATTTGTGGTTCTTTCGATTTGATTCATAATGGACATCTGAATCTAATATCGCGCGCAATAAAACGATGCGATATGTTGATAGTCGGTGTTAATAGCGATGGACACATAATAAAAAATAAAAAACACCCACCGGTGTTGTCGCAAAGTATAAGGTTAGAAATTATGAAATCTTTAAAATATGTAACCCAGGCATACATAATTGATTCGGGGATAGAGCTGGTAAAAAACTTATACGCACTTGGGATAAAAGTTGATGAATATTATCGTGGCGACGATATGTATAACACGCCACAACAAATTGCAGAGAATCAACAATTGGAACAACTGGGAATAAAACCAATTTATTTTAAATACACAAAAAATATATCATCTACAAAAATAAGAAACTCGTTACCAAAATAAAATCCCCCAAATGGGGGATTTTTTTAGAAACCTTTTGGTGTTTCCATTTTTGCCTTGGATACTTTCTTGTCCAGTGCTTTTATAATCTCATCTGTTATATCCAGGTTTTCTGCATCTGCCCCGATACGTGCCATGCGACCATCGATAACCATGGACAATTTTTTCTTGGCGATAACACCTTCGATAATTGGGTCCAGGTGTTTTGTTTGCATGTCCGCCAATGCTTTTTGATATGACATTTCGATGCTTTGTGCGCGTTCTGCCAAATCACGTTGCAGTTGTGTTACTTTGTTTTGATAGTCAACAACACGACGTTGTAACGCTTCGCGCGACAGCACATCTTGTGATTTTTCAATTTCTGCTTTTTCCTTTTCCAGTGCTTTTTGTTCGCGTGTTAATTCATCACGCAACGTTGTTTCGAATTTTTCTTTCTGTTGGCGCAGGTCTTTTAATGCGGCTGCATTTGTTTGAATCGCATCCATACGAATTACTGCGATGCGCATATTTGCAGCATTTGCAGCGTTTTCAGAAACTTCCTCTATTACTTCTGCAACAGATGCACCTTTGTCGGAATTTAATGCAGAAACGCCCCATATGCCCAGTGCCGCAACTGCAATAACAACCGCAGCAACTATTCCTGTTTTTTTATAGCTTTTAACAGCTTGGTTTTCAGATGTTTTTTTTACCATTTTTCCGTCCTTTTATTTAATTGTTATGGGCATACTATAACAGCAAAAAAATAAAATGGAAAGGGAAAGTTATCTTGCAGGGCTTAATCTTATTTCAACGCGTCTATTTGTCAAACGACCAATGTTATCTTGGGCGGCAATTGGGCGTTTTGCACCACGTCCAACAATGAACATGCGTGTTGTATTTATTCCTTGTTCAGACAGATATACAGCAACACGTTGGGCCATATCTAAGGACAGTGCATTTGCAGCATTCTTGTCACGCATTGAATCTGTGTATCCTGCGATTTCAATAAATGTTGCATTATATCTCTTTAGTATGCTTGTAATAGTTTTTAGTGTATCTGCGCCTGTTTTTGATATATCTGCAACATTTAATTCCATAATGGCATCACGGACCAAAATAACAACAACGTCTGTCCCCGCGCGTTGTACAGAAATCCCAGGTTTGCGTAACGCATCATATAAATCATATTCCAGTTGTGCCATATACTGTGTCGCGATAATGTTATCGTTTGTTGCCTTGTCGCCATATTCTAGTGTGTCTGGTGTATCAGATTCGGCGTTAACTAATTTGCCACCCGCCCCCAAATACACAGGGCGCTTTGCGATGCGTGATAATTCTGTCATGTCTGTAAAGCTGGCGCCGTTAAGATAGCGGGGCCATGTGTGCCGGGCAGGGCTGTGATATTCTGTGCACGCAGATATTGCGCATATTACAGGAATTAAAAATAATCGTTTGTTAACTTTCATTCATTTATTCGACGATAAACGATACTTGGTTTGTTGATGAATCGAAACAGTTGTTTGTGGATGTGGTTTCAAAACCGTTAACCAACATATTATTTGCCCATTTGGGTAATGTTGCAGAAAAATAATTACAATCCCCAGATGACAAATTTACTAAATTAATTGAAAAGCTTTTTCCGTCAACGCTTGGGGCTATGGACCATCCGTCGCCACCAATCGGTGCTTGATTATTTTTTAGTGCGCCCGCCTTTATAAGATAATCAATCGAAAGCCCTTCGTAAGAACCATAATTTTCCATCAACAACTTAGTATTTTCAACCAATTGATTTAATTCTGCGTTTGCAATGGTTCTGATTTGGTTTTTTCGTACAGTGTCATATATTTTAACAGAAGATACCGTCATAACCGAAACAATGGCCATAAAACCAATCAGTTCTATCAAAGAACGTCCGGATTGTTCTCTCATTATTTTACTCCTATAATTTCTGCGTTTTCGAACAAATTCATTGCGCTGGCAACCAATGGGTCCGCTGCCAGCTCTTCTTGTTTCTGTTCGCTGATTGTGTTTACGTGCGCTGATTCTGTTGCGCGTTCCAGTATCCACTGTTTTCCTGTTTTGTCCATCAACCAAACAGATAGTTTTTGTACGAAATCGCCATCGCCTTTGCGATCAAAAAATCTAATTTTACCATCTTCAAAATTAGCGATTTCAATATTGCTGCTGAAATAAGAATACAGCAAAATTTCCTTGGTTTCTTGCAATGCGACGCCCAAATCATTTGCGTTTGCAAAAGAGTATATTTTTTTCTGTTGAGTGGTGGTTGTTTGTCCTGTTGGGACAGTCTGCGCCATTCGGTCTGCAAAAATATTTTTTACATCCTGGGTTCTTTTTGCGGATTCTTGTTGTTTGATTATCTCTGGTACGGATGGCATGTCTGCGATATGCATCATTCTGACGACTAACATGTCAAAACATTGTTTTTGATTTCCAGCAGCTTGCATTTCTGGAACAGCAGCAACCATAACCTGCCAAATTCGGGACAGAGTGTTTAGTGGTGTTCGTGAATTAATCATATGTATTTGGTCGCGTTGGTCTGCGGTATATGGCGAATTCAGAACATCGCCAGCGTGCAAGGCGGGGTGCATGCGTGTTGCCCAGTGTGTCCATTCCATCATATCGGTTAACAACATTGATAAATCTGCGCCATTACTATAGATTTCATCGACCTTGTCCAATGCTGCAACAGTGTTGCCGGATAATAAAGTTTTCATAAAGTCAACAACGACACCACGGTCTGCACGTTTTAACATGTCCAGCACAGCGGCTTCATCAACATGACCGCCTGTTTGTGCGATTGCCTGGTCCAGCAACGATAATCCATCGCGAACAGAGCCATCTGCCGCACGGGCCAGTAATTCATTTGCTCCATCGCTTAGCTCTATTTTTTCTTGTTCTGCAATCCACGCAAAATGTTTTTTTAGCGTTTCCACAGGAACCCGCACCAAATCAAAACGTTGACAGCGCGATAATATAGTCACTGGTACTTTCCTGATTTCGGTTGTTGCTAGTATAAAAATTACGTGTGCAGGGGGTTCTTCCAGTGTTTTAAGCAACGCATTAAATGCAGAAGTAGATAGCATATGAACTTCGTCGATTATATAAACACGATATCTGCCATTTGTTGGTCTGTATTGTGCGCCATCAAGTATTTCGCGCATGTTATCAACCCCCGTATGCGATGCGGCGTCGATTTCCATTACATCAATATGTTGTCCGGCGGCAATTGCGCGACAGTTTTCGCATGTTCCGCATGGTGTTGCGGTTGCGCCATCTGATGACAGACAGTTTAGCGCCTTGGCCAGAATTCGTGCCGTACTGGTTTTTCCTGTTCCGCGAATTCCTGTGAAGATATAGGCGTGCGCAATACGTGATGTGTTAATTGCTGTTGTTAATGTTTTTACCAGAACATCTTGTCCGATAAGGGTTTTAAAATCTTGACTGCGATATTTGCGGGCAAGTACCGTATAATTACTTTCCATGCTGTCGACTTCCTTTTGGGATTTAGCATAGCAAAACAACATGAAATTTCAACAAATAAATGCGCCAATCGGCGCATTTTTAACCTAGTTTAAATTTGTTATAAAGTCCGGAAAACCAGGCTCTTCATCATCGCTATTTTCCTGGTTTTCTTTTGCTTGTTCTTCGGCCATTGCTTTTTCTGCGGCGGCTTTTTCTTTTGGGTCGCGTGTTGAATCTATTTTGCCTTGTTCTGCGTTTACCATGCGACCATAATGTTCCGCAGTCTGTAACAAGCGTTCGCGATCAATTTCGTCTGCTGTTTGACGTGCCTGGTCAATATATTGTTTTCTTTTCTGGCGCCATTTATGACAGCGCTGAATCATCTGTCCGACATTGGATTGATTTTTTTTGTTTTGCATATCTTTTCTTTTTTAAATCAGGAAATAAACCCATGTAACAACATCTAAAAGTATTATAGGTTGTTACGCTTAACATAATAAATTCTAAATCATCTTAAAACTGATTGCAATAATTTTTTTCTGTTGCTATCCTGGCGTTTGTAGGAGGGGGCACAATCTTGAACCAGGAACGTGGAAACTTTTTATTTCAATCCTTGCTGGCGCTGGGGTTGGTTTTTGCGTTTATTCCATTTTTGTCGCGCCAATTACTAGAACGCAATAATGATACGCGTATGCATTCTGTCGTTCATCAGGTTGATGTTGCACAAACTGCTGCGCGTATATTTTTGCGTGAAAATTCAAAAAATATAGCATATGACAAAACTGTTGTTACAGGTGATGATTTTTCTGATTTGTTGGAACCATATGGTTTGCCGTTGGGTTTTGTGCCACGTACTGCCTTGGGGCAGGATATTATTTTGGTAATTGATAAAACGCCTGAAAGTGTGTCTGCCTATCTGGATTTAAAGGGGGGGCGTCTAAATCGTCTGCAGCGTGCAGAATTGGTTCGGCGTATTGGTTTTTATGCATCTGATGTTGAAGATGGCGTTCGTGTTGGCGTTGATTTAGCCGAAGTTTATTCTGATATTGTTCGTCGTAATGAACCAGACTTGGATAACAGCGGTTTTTTATCGGACTTGGATATGGGTGGTTTTGTGTTAGATGACGTTGGTAATATGTATGCATCAGATGGCAGTTTTGAAACTGTGCATGTCGGAACGTTGGGTGTGTTGGGTTATGAATCTGGTCGCAAGGTTCGCAACGATATAAAAAACATGTCTGCAACAAAAACAATTTTTCAAAGTCGCGATGGCGAAACGGCGTTGACCTTGACGCGTGGGACGCTGTTTGTTGGTGACATGTCTGCAAAAACGTTGTCGATGTTTGGTAATGGGGGTAATTTGCTTGCAGAAACCGTGTCGGTATATGATTTTTCAATGACTGCGGGTCGTACTGGTTTTACAGGGCCTTCTGATTGGAATATTCGTGGCAGTGTGGTTACCGACAAGATTTCTTTTAGTGTTGAACGCTTGGACATTTCGTCATATTTAAACACGACGCGTGGTCAAGATGTTTATATTGATGCCGAAGAATTAGAATACAGTTCAAAATCTGGGATAGAGGTTGGCACCCTGTATTCGTCCAACATAACATTGCGCGATCAAACGTCCAGTTCGTTAAGTGTGGGTGGGACAGGCGCGGTGATATTAGATATCAGACCAGCAGGGACAACGATGTTGCCAGATGCATTGGTGTCAGATATAGACAACCAGGATTTCTCGATAATTGCAAAACCTAATTCAAACGATACAGATATCATAGACTGTGCCACCGTAATAAAAGATTTAGAAGGTGTTTATAATGACAATTCTTTATCACAGTATTTAATATGCCAATATGTATTCTGGCAGAATATTGAAAAACGTATTGATATAAAACAATGTTTAATGGCGGGGCGTAATGATTGTATGTAAAAGAAATTTTTGCAATACGGACAGTTATGGTGCCAGTGTTCTAGAGGTTTTATTGTCGTTGGCGATTATTGCGCTGGCGACGCCATTTATTTATGCACAAATATCTAAAACAAACAGTATGTTGCGCGATATATCTGTTGCGAAAAAGATTATGTCCAGTCGTGATACAGTACTAAATTTTGTTCGTATGAACCAAGATAAATGGCCGAATGTTGCCCAGATACAAATGGATTCGGAAGATTTAAATTTGATTTCCCCAGACGCAGAAGCTGGATTTATAGATAAGTATTTGGTTAACGGTGCATCTATTACAGATGTTTATTTGGCGTTTAGTGCAGCGGACAATGATATAAAGTCGCATCAGGTTGCGCGTCACATTGGTGATGCTGCTGCGATTGTTGGGCCTGATGGCATTGCTTATGGTAAAACATGGGCTGTGGCGGCGCCTGAATTTATTTCTGGTGATTTGATATATCGTGTATCACGCGATGTGTCTGGTGAAGACACGTCAAAGTTTTTACATCGTGCTACAACCGGTCAAGACGGGTTAAACGTTATGTTTCGTGATTTGAACATGGCGCGACATAATGTGTATGGTGTATCCAGTGTATCTGCAAAAGATACGCGTGTAAAAAATATAAATACATCGTTTATAAAATCTGAAGACGTGGTTGCGGATAACATCTATTTTTCATCAGGTGTCAACATGGATGGCGAAGGGGTATTTGTTGACAATATCCGTGTTACAGGCGATATAAATGGGTTTCGTAATATTGCTGCAAAAACTGTTAACGGCACAGGGTATACAACATCTGGACACATAATAACAGACCGTGCAACGGTATCTAAGTCTGTAAATGTTGCAAAAGATTTTGTTTTAAAATCTGATTCTGGTCGCACAATAAGCGGTTTTACCGGCGTTTCTGCCAGTTCTGTTATGGTGCCATATGTCTTTGCCGAAGAAATGATTTTTTACGATAATTTTGGCTTGACTGTATCTGGTGAATTGTTGATGTCAACGACTGTTCCATTAAAGCTGGGGGGGTGGGGTTTTCCATCTGTTCGCCCACCAGAGTTTAAAAAGTTAACATTATCGCGTGCTAAAATTCCAGATGCTCCAAATGCAAATGAGTTCAAAGAATTGTTGCGTGATGATTGGCAAATAAATACAAGTGGGAACATACTGGTGGCGGAATAAATGTTTAATGTAAAAAGACATCTTGAAAGTAAAAATGAATCAGGCGGTTCTATGCTAATAGAACTATTGCTTAGTATTGCGTTGGCGGTGATTGTTATTCCGTTTATTTTCAAGTATCAACAAAACGCAATAATACGCGCACAAAATATTGCGTTGACCAACGAAATGACCGAGATTCAGGTTGCACTAGAACGTTACATTGTTGCGAATCGCCAAGATTTATTGAAAACAGTTGGACGTCATATTGTGCGTTTAGATATTGAAGACCTGATTGAATTCGGGATTCCTGAATATATCATTGACAATTCAGATAAATACCAACTGCGTATATTAAAATCTGCAGATTCAATTGGGGCTGCGACATTACAGGGTGTTATTGTTCGTGATTCTGCAGATATTGCCCCGATGCGTACGCGTGAAATTGTTAATTTGTCTGGTGGTGATATGGGGTTCATAGACGGTATGCGTGCGCATGGTACATTTGGTACATGGCATGCAGATACGGTTGATATTGGGGTTGATGTATCAGATGGTTTGGTTGGTACAACATCGGTTAAGCGTGATAATGCTGTCTATTTATGGCGATTGCCGTCTGAAAATGTGGCAGATTCAACAATGATGTCTGCGCTGAATCTTGGCGGACATGATATTGTAAACATATCGGTGTTGAATTCGGATTCGCTTAATTTTTCGGGCGATATGTCTGCGCTAAAGATTGTTGCAGACAAGATTGTTTTTGAAAATCGCACAACGCTGGACAACAGCTTTAATACAGCCAGTGCAACTGTATCTGGCGCCTTGTCATCTGATGGACGTGGGTTAGAGATAGAAGATACGCTGACTTTTACAGACGTTGCCAAACTGTCCGCGCTGGATGTTCAAGATTTATGGGTCTCAAATTTAACCTTGTCTGGGGTGTCGATTGAAGCAGAAGACGACTTTGCCATTTTAAAAATAAACCAAGCATTAGACATGACGTCTGGTCGTGTCGAAGCGATGTTTGTTACGGTTGGTTTTGCTGGGTCTATGACATCGCGTCTTGTTGTTCATGACAAGATTGCAGACGCAACCAAATCAGAATATTTTTGGGATTTTAATTCTGGTGTTGCGAATTTTTTTGATGCAACATTTGTTGAATTAAATCGTATGGCAACATTGGCGCATCGTAAGTATGGCATCGCTTCGACTGTGTCGTCCCAGGTTTTTGGCGCGGTTTCCGCCAACAAGAACGCAACGGTTGGTGATTACATGAATGCCATACGTGAAATCCAGACGCGGGTGCGTGGGAAATATCGTTTGTTGAATTTAGAATAATTTATGGTATAGGTAAATATATGAAAACAAAATGTGATTTTTGCAAGACTGAATATAATACCGATGGTGCATTACGTGGTAATGTACAGTGTGCGGTTTGTGGTTACACGTGGTCGATTGCGGAACCTGTGCGTAAAAATTCGTGGTTGGTATTTTTTGCGGCGCTTTGTGCATTGTTGTCTGCGATTGTGTTTACGGTTGTTGTTATTACGCATCACCAGGCAAAGAACGTTGTTCATGGTCCATTGGTTACAAATGTTTCGAAAATAGATATTGTTCCAGATGAAAACGGCACGATGCGTTATGTTGTTCGTGGAACGATATCGAATGTGTCTGCTGACATTTATGGTATTCCTGATTTAGTGATTATATCAACTGATGATGCGGGCAATGTTCTGGCGCGTCAGAAGTTTATGCCGTCTGCAACGCTGTTGGATGCGGGTGCGACGGTTGAATTTAACCATATGTTGTCGCCCCAGCCATTGGGGGTAAAAAAGATATCTGCACGTTTGGCAGACCTTGAACCCATACCCCAGGATAAGAAATGAAGAAAATAATTTTTATTTTATTTGGCTTGTTTTTTTCTGTGCCTGCAATGTGTGCTGCTGCGGAACAGCCGCGGGTCAGCATTTTTTCCACCAGTACAGATTGGCAGGGGGTTACAGGTCTGACTTTAAACGAATACAATGGGAAATTTATCTCGGATAAAAAGCTGGTTGGGCGTGGTTTAGTCTTGTATTATCTGGATGGATTTCCATGTTATGGTTTGGGCTATGGTGTTCGTGTATGGGTTGGTCCGGACGGACAGACGGACAATGATTTGCACATTGCATGTGTTGCCCCCCCGCGAGAGGTTAATTTTGCATATCGTAACGCCACGCGTGATGCGGACCAGGCGACGACTACTGGTATTTTGACGTGTCCGGTTCGTGGTTCTGGTCGGGAATTGACAATTGATTTATCTGATTGTATTGTTGGTCCAGATTGGGATGATTATAAGTAGAGGTTTGTCTATTATGTGTGAAACGCGTGAATTTACTGTGAATGAAACGGACGATATTGTGCGTCTGGACAAATATTTATCAGCCCAGATGCCTGAATTTTCGCGCAGCGAGATTCAGCGTTTTCACGTAACGCGTGCCGATGGTACGTCTCCAAAGTTTTCTGAAAAGATACGTCCTGGGGATTGTTTTTTTGTTCAGATTCCCATTCTTGCAACAGATGTTGCGACAGAAAACATTTCTTCTGATTTTGATTTAGACATTTTATTCGAAGACGATGATATAATCGTAATTGATAAACCGCGCGGTGTTGTGATGTATCCGTCTGCAGGGAACAAGACCGGCACATTGGTTCAAAATATATTATCGCACACGCATTTGTCTGCGCTGGGGGGTGATACGCGTCCTGGGGTTGTTCATCGTTTGGACAAGGATACCAGTGGTGTCATGGTATTTGCGAAATCCGACGCTGCATTTCGTGGATTGGTAAAAATCTTTTCGGAACATAATTTAACGCGAAAATACACTGCTTTTGTTTGGGGGATTCCAACCTGGGAAGAGGCTGAGATTACCGGAAACATCGCACGTTCGTCCAGAAATCGTCAAAAGATGACAATGGTAAAGTCTGGTGGAAAGCCGTCGCATACCGATGTTGCGGTTATTGATGCCTGGCCACGTGCTGGTGTATCCCAGATGAAGTGTACACTGTTTACGGGTCGCACACATCAGATACGCGTTCATTTATCGTCGCATGGTTTTCCGGTGTTGTGTGATCCGCTTTATGGTCGTGGTGCTGTGAAACTAGGGTCTGTCAAGAACGCAGATTTGCTGGAATTTTTAAAAACGCACAATGGTCAGATGTTACATGCGTCTGTCCTAGAATTTGTTCATCCTGTTACTGGTCGTGAAATGCGTTTCAAATCGCGTTTGCCAGATGATATGTCAGAATTAAAATATTTGCTGTCAGAAATCTAAAAAAACGCGTGATTTTTCCCTTTTCAAAGTCTTTGTTTTATGCTAGAATAAAATAATAAAAATGGAGTTAGGGGATGTCTTTTCTCAAAAACACGATTAGTTTAATGGCGTTATTTAGTGTGATTCCTGCGGCTTTTGCAGTTACCGCGCGTCCTGGCGTGATGCCCAACAGCAAGACGATTGGATACAACACCGTAACAGGTACTGCGCGACGCATCCCAACGGTGAGTCAGTTTGTCACATCCGCGACAACGAATGTTACGACCAACACGGGTTCGTCGTTGTTGACTGATAAAGACTGTATTGACTCTTATACTTCATGTATTAAATCTGCGGATGCCTGTGGTGCTGCGTTCGAAGAATGTACAACTGATATTTTATTTCATGCCAAAATGCCATCTTGCATAAGTGTTTTGGGTCAATGTTCTGCTGCTGGTATCAACAGCTTATTTGGAACGTCAAATACATCTGCGTTAAAGAGTGGTACAACAAATTCATATGGTGAAATCACAGATTATACATATCCAACTGCGGCCAGTGTTCTGGGTCAGATGATATCTGCTGCGGCAATTGAAAATATGTACGACACATCCAGCTGTATTCGTCGCTATACAACATGTTTAAAGAAAGAAAACGTTTGTGGCCAGGATTTTGAACTGTGTACATCGAATCCAGAATTTAAAAAGCAGGCTGTTTTGTGTGATTCAACATTGGCGCGTTGTGCGTCCGATGGCAAGGAAGAATTATTTGGTAATGGTGGCGCGACGTCTTCTACGTTGCCTGCCACGGACAGTCGTATTGGCGAAATGATTAGTGAAGGTGCTGCGTTGGCGGCGGTAAACGCGGTTTCTACATGCTACAAGATTACAGATCAATGTATCATGAATGCATGTACTGCAAATCCATATAAGTGCCATGAAAGCTCGTCCGAGGCACTGACCGCATTAATTGATGCGATAAACAATGGTACATCTATCACAGATGCGGTTGACGAATATGGTGATGATATTGTTAACGGTGCAGATGTTCATTCACATATCAAAAATTCATGCGAGGCCACAATTGGTTCGAATAAATACTGTTATGCGACATTTATTGGTGATGGGGAATTACCAACCAATGCCCAGTTGCGCGATGAAGATAACCAGGCTGAAATTTTTGAAGAAGCCTTTGCGACGCGTATGAATTCAGGTATGCGCGCCAAGATATCTGACCTGGTAAAAGATTTTGACACTCGCGCCAAAGAAAAATGCGTTGAAACAATCAAGACATGTGCAATGCGCACCTGTGGTGGTGGTTCTGGGGCGGCGTGCTATGCGTTGGTATATGGTAACGGCACCAGTGGCAGTATCAATGGCGACGCAACATACGATGCAATTCAGAATGGGTGTTCTGCGATTGTAAATACAGACATGTATTGTAAATATGCGGCACAAAACCAAGAAAATTATGGGTTATACGAATATTCATTTGTAAAATCCGACGCCTTTACAACATTGTTTCCGAAAAAAACGGATAACAGTGGTGACCCAATTGGGGTTGTTGCAACACTGAATGCATCTTTATCAACCAGCTATAATGACGCGGCAATTGCCCAGATGAAAAAACGTTGTCAAAATCTGGCGACCAGCTGTGTAAAAAATGTATGTGGCACAGATTATCAAAATTGTTATCGCAACCGTTTGGATATATATTCTACCTTAACAAACAGTGGTAATGCAGAATTTGATAATTCGATGAACCATGTTGGTGGTGTCTTAGATTATACAATTATTTTAGGTATGTGTGCAAATACGGTTAAAAATGCTGATGCATGCGCAGAACATATCAAGATAACCCAGGCGAAACAACTTGCGGCTGAAAATCAAACACATAATGTATGGGGTGCGGACGCTGCGCGTAACGAATGGTTGGATGCAGGCAGTATTAATATTACCGTTACTGGCAAACACAAAGTAACCGATAAAAACGGTAATGAATTGTGTTATGACGATTGTAACAGTCGTGGTCTCTGTGATACTGCAACCAATTTGGCAGATTGTGGTATGCACGATGAACCAATCACAATTGATTACGATACATACGCGATTGAGCAGGCAACAGACAGTCTGTTCAAAGAATTGATTTATGATTTGGAAATCGAAGCCCAAGCAACATATAACGCAAAATTAACCAAACAACAGAACGAATGTTTGGCAATGAATAAAGGTGGTGTTTTGGGTGCCCAAGATACAGGCAGTGCATATATGTGGGCAAAATTAAAAAGCGGCAAGGTTCCAGAAGATTACACTATTACGGGATTGGATGGCGCACAACTGGTCCCCAGCAAAGAACTGTACGGTTCATTTTGTCGTGTTCGCGTAACATTGCAATCGGATGACAAAGCTATACAAGACTACCTAAAGGACAAAGAATGGAATAAAAGATACTTTGCGATTGGCGATCCGATTATATGCGGTTCATGGATTCCAACAGAAGATTTGGAAGAATTGGCAGCCAAGGCTGGTAATAAAGCAAAGGAAACCCGTAAAGAGCGTTTTGGTGATATGAAGGTATGGGGCACAGTTCTTGGAGCGCTGGGATTTGGCGGTGCCGGTGCGGTTATTGGTGACCAGATAGAGAAAGGAAACCTTTTGAACAGTATGACAGGGCTTAAAAGCTATGATGAAAATGCCAAGAAACTGTGCAAGCAAAATGCAGAGCAGGCAATTGCAAATCTTAACACCAGTTCCGAGACGGCCGCAAGGTATGCAAGCGCAGCGAAGGAAAATGCTAAAAACGCAGGTGTTGATAGTGCTACAATAGCTGCAGTCAATATTAAAACAGAGTGTGATAATGATGACGCCAAGGACGTTGACGCGCCAACTGATGCAGTGTATTTAGCGGGCAAGGTAGCTGAAGTATGGAATGCCTGTCGTGGACTGCAAACGTCTAACCTTGGTAGTAGTACAGACTGGCGCGATGATTCTGAATGCGGAAAAGAAGTGGCAGAAGCTGTAAGAAACAAAAATGGTTCTTGTGCAGACATGAAGAATGCGCTTAATGGAATAAAAGGCAAATATCACCTATCATCGATAGATGTTGGAGCATGTGATGCCACATCAGCAAAAAGCGATTTACCAACTTTGATCAAAATTGAAGGGGCTTCTGGATGTGCCAAATCAAAAATTGACGCAGACCAAAAAGACGAATTAGAGGCGTTAAAGGCAGCATGTGATGGTGCCACGGGAAAGAAGAAATTTACCGGTGCAGCCATTGGTGGCACTGTGGGTGTTCTTGGTGGTGGTGGCTTGACATATCTTGCGATTGACAGCTATCAAAAACAACAGTTGACCGCAGCTTATAGGGAGGCATATGATGAATTTATGCAAAGCGCAGGTTCGAAAATCCAATGCTTTGTTGGTTCAGATTCATATGGAACCTATGGCCAGGTAATCCCGACCAGCATGGAATAAAAAATCCCCGGTTAATCCCGGGGAATTTTTTTTATTTTTAGTTGTAAAATAATTTTTCCACTTGCACTGTATTCTTAAATTATTCTATGATTATATCAGGAAGGAAAGGAATCATGCGTTTTTCTACAATCAGTTTATTATCGGTGTTCGTCGTATTTCCTGCAATTGCATCTGGTCAATTGCCGGTGGTAAATATCGCGTCTGGCGGGGTTTCCGCACGCGCAGCATTTGGCGAACCGTTGCCAACAAAAAACGCGTCTGTGGTCAAAAAAACAACCCCAACGCGCACAACGCGTGTCGTAACGCGCCCCATTCATACAGAATCTGATGTTGGACAAACAATTGTTGCATCGAATGATGTTTTAAGTCCACGCCGCCCCAGTAATGATTTATGGGCAAAATCTGACTATGCATTGCGCATGCCAACGCCAAATGAATTTTCTGTGATGCGTTCCGATGCCATATTACCAGAAGAAAGTCTGGATACATTTGCGCCAACCGTCGCCCAGGTTGCACCTGTGGCACCTGTTACGCCAAATGTTGTGGGGGCAGAACGTGGGGCGCTGGATATGCAAATCGCGCGCCTGAACCAATTACAAAAACGTGCCGATGACAGTGTGCGTCAAACATCAAAACGTGTTATTGCGGCGCCTGTTACAACGCCTGATGTGGCGCCATATGAATCTGAACCTGTGCGTGTTGCGTCCGCCACACCCACGCAGCAGGATAATGTGTCGTTGCATCGAATGGTTGTGCCAATGGATACGCCTGATGTCGTAACCCGGGCCGTAAAGAAATCTGAATCTCCACGCATTGCCGCAGTACGTGATGATATGACTGGATTGTCCCCAACCGAATTACGCAAGGCATTCAGGAAAACTTTCCTGTCCGAGAACAAGCATCTGTCAACATTTGCAATTGATTCACGTTTTGACACAATCAGCGATATGTCCGCATCTATCGAAGGTTTTACTGCACAAAAAGACCTGTCAGAAAGCGGTGGAATTCGTCCGCTGGAAATCAAGATTAAATTCCGTAATGACGATTCTGCCTTGTCGCGTGCAAACTATACATTGTTAAGTGAATATGCTGCGATTGTTGTTGCAAAACCAACGCGTGCGATTCAGGTTGCAATTCCGCAATATATGACTGATTCAATCGATGGGCGAAAACTGGCGGCGCGCCGTTTGGCAATAATCGAACAGGTGCTGACCGATAATGGCGTTTCATTGCAACGAATTGTGCCCGTGCTGTCAAATCGTGATGAACCCAGTCTGGTATTGCGCATAATATCCAGTGATGAATACGAAATATTGACCCAGCGTTCTAATAACATGTTTGGTGATACTGTTTCCAAGAAAACTTATAAAAGTATGTCGTGGTAACACATTTATACAAATTTATTAATTTTCTGTTTCCGCCGGCATGTCCTTTGTGTGATATGCCGGTATCAATACATGGTGAACTGTGTGCAGCGTGTTGGGGTGCGATAAATTGGATTGATAATCCAAAATGTGCAAAATGCGGGTATCCTTTTCCTGCGGATATTGATTTAGGGGTGGCGCCATTGTGCCCAGTATGTGCGTCTGGTAAATGTGAACTGGATTGGATTCGTTGTGCATGTGTTTATGATGACGCGTCGCGTGCCGCGATGTTACCGTTCAAGCACGGTGGGCGAATAAAATACGCGTTATTTATGGCGCGCGCAATGATTTGGGCGTTGCGTGATATCTGTGTTGATGCAGATATAATTATGCCGGTGCCGTTGGCACGTCGTCGCTTGTTTCATCGTGGGTATAACCAGGCAACATTATTGTCGCGTCCAATTGCACGTGCATTGGGGATAAAGATTGATTTAGATTCTGTAACACGTGAATTCAGACCAGATATGGGACACAAAAATTCCAAAGAACGTATGGAAAATATACGTGGCGTGTTTTCTGTATCCAGGCCAGAAAATATTATTGGGCGTCGTATTTTATTGGTTGATGATGTTATGACAACAGGCGCAACATTTTCAGAGTTATATCGTGTATTAATGGAAGCGGGGGCACAGGCTGTTTATGGCGTAACGTTTTGTCGTGTCGTTCGCGCAATCTAGAAAAAACGTATCCAAATGGATACGTTTTTTTTATTCGTGCCGCAGGCTGTCGATTGGGTTTAATTTCGCCGCCTTCATTGCTGGCATCACGCCCGAAGATAAACCAACAATAACAGCAACAGATACGGACAATACCACCGGCCATATACTGAATGGTACATTGTACCCCAGTACAAATCGTCCGACACCCTGGGACAGACCAACACCTACAATTAATCCAATCATTGAACCGATAAATGATATCAAAACAGATTCTGACAAGAATTGAATAATTATCATGCGTTCGCGTGCGCCAATCGCCTTGCGTATGCCGATTTCACGTGTTCGTTCTGCAACAGACACCAACATCATGTTCATAATACCGATTGCCCCAACCAACAATGAAACCGCCGCGATTGCGATTAATAACAATTTCATATATCCCGTTACGGTGGTCATTGTTTCCATAATTTGTTTCATGTCCATAATTTGAAAATCATCATCTGCATCTTCTTTCAGTCTGTGCCGCTGGCGTAACAATGCACTGATTTGTTCGATTGCCAGATTGTTGTCAGAATCTGCAAACAGTTTTAATGCGACCATATTCACAGAATTTGGAAATCTGGACCCCTGCAGACGTTTTTTTAATGTTGTTATTGGGATAATAATCATATCGTCTTGACTGCCCATTGCGGAATCGCCCTTGGCCTTGGTAACGCCGATAATAACAAAAGGCGTATTTTGGACGCGTATAATTTCACCTACGGGATTCTTGGGCATCCCCAGTTCTTCGGCTGTTTCTGGACCAATAACGGCGTACGTTGATGCGTTACGTACTGCAGATTGGTCAAAGAATGTTCCGTATTCAATTTCTACATTTTGAACGGTTGTATAATCAGGATACACCCCCACCATTGACGTTGCCCAGTTTTTATTTCCATAAATTGCCTGGGCCATACCATTTTGTATTGGTGTTGCCGCCATTACATCGGGCAGTTTTGCAATAAATTCCGCGTCCTGGATTGTCAAGGTTTGTCGATTCCCAGAACGTACCCCCGCACTTTGTGCTGCGCCTGCGCGAATCATAATTGTGTTTGTACCCAACGAAGAAAATTGGTCTGTGATTTGCTTTTGTACAGTTTCGCCAACCGCCACCATAATTACCACTGCCATAACACCGATAATAATCCCCAGTACCGTCAGAAAAGAACGGATTTTATTGCCGCTGATTGACAACCAAGATTCTTTTAAAATATCACCAATAGTCATAGTTGAATTCCTGTGTTAAAGATTTCTGTCATCGCGTGGTACGGAACCGTCATAGTTTATTTTACCATCGCGAATGTGTATCAGTCTTTGCGCATATCTTGCAATATCAAATTCGTGTGTAATCATAACAATTGTTATTCCCATTTCGTCATTAAGTTGTTTGAAAAATTGCAAGATTTCATTTCCCATTTTACTGTCCAATGCACCAGTTGGTTCGTCTGCTAAAATCAGCTTTGGATTACCGGCCAATGCGCGTGCAATTGCAACACGTTGTTTCATCCCGCCTGACAGTTGTGTTGGTAAATAAGATTCAAATTTTTCCAACCCAACGCGTCGCAACATTTCGCGGGCGCGACTGATGCGTTCGTCCATTGGCAGTCCACGATACATCAATGGTAACATGACGTTATCCAATACGCTGCGCTTAGACAACAAATTAAATTGTTGAAAAACAAAACCGATATATTCGTTTCTTACAATTGCCAGTTCATCAGATGTTAAGCCTGTTACATCGCGTCCATATAATTCATATATCCCAGACGTTGGCGTGTCCAGTGCGCCTATGATATTCATGCATGTTGACTTTCCAGACCCAGACGGTCCCATAATTGCCACAAATTCACCCGCTTGTACATCAAAATTTATGTCAAACAGAACCTGTTGTACCCCGCCCAGTTCCAACGGAAAACTTTTATTAATGTTTTTCAGCGATATAATACTTTCCGCTTTTTGCTTTTTTTTCATGCTCTCTCTCGCTTTACGTAATATTCACAACATATTATATCATAAAAAAAAGCCCCTGTGGGGCATTTTTTTTATAACAAACAGGCTAATGTTGCGCTGGTATTCTTTAACATGAACCAACCAATTCGATAATCTGTCATATAAACTGTTGCAATGAAAATTGCCAACATACCGATTACCAAGATAACATTTCCGCGTTTACCACGCATGCAATACAATGATATGTTATAGAACAAGAATAATATATATATATCAACCAACAGACTGATTACCCACATAGATGTACAATTAAATGCTAATGCGTTTAAAACCAGTATCACAGGGTATATAAAGAATATTGATGCTAAACCCTTGATTGCAATTTCCCAATCGCGTTCACCGCCTGTGATTTCAGAAACCAGCATCATTAGTCCACCCATGACGAATAACAGTGTAACCGCCAGAACCGGGACAATTACAACTGCTGTAAATATGGCGCCCAGTGTGATTGTTGCGCCCCCCAGCAATCTGATTAACAAAACCAAACATCCGCCCAGCAATCCGTACAAGAAAGCCTTTAACATAGATTCTTCCATATTTCCATCCGCGACAATTTTTGTGAAAAAGCGCTTTGGATTTACGATAACATTACGAACGTGTTTAAATGCGTTTTTTATTTTTTTCTTCATAATTGTGCCCTCGATTTGATTATTTATATTTTTGCTTTATAATTATAAAAAATCAATGGAAAAAAGTTATGATGAAGATAGCAATAGTCGGACGCCCAAATACAGGAAAGTCCACATTATTTAATGCACTAACAGGAACCCGGGATGCATTGGTACATGACCGTCCGGGGGTAACGCGTGATATAATTTCTGGGACATTTCGTGAACGTCCTTATGCGCTGTATGACACAGCAGGCTTGGAACGTGCGAATTCTGGGATTGCCCTGGATTCGACAAATATGGCAATTGACGCTGTTTCAAGCGCAGATGCAATACTGTTTGTTGTTGATGGTCGGGTTGGTTTGGCAAATGAAGATATAGATTGGGCAAAATTGGTACGTCGAAAAACGCGTGCACCGATATTGTTGCTGGTGAATAAAAGCGAATCGGAAAAACGTTTATCTAATATCCATGATTTTTACAAGTTGGGATTTGGCGAGCCTGTACTGGTGTCGGCAGAACACAAACACGGTTTTGACCGTATATATGAATTTCTAGATAAAATAGCCGGCGAAGACGCGAACAAAGATGCGCCAGAACGTACGGCAGATATGCGTATTAAAATTGCAATTCTGGGACAGCCGAATGTTGGTAAATCGACATTTGTAAATCGTGTGTTGGGGCAACAGCGTCAAATTGTGATGGATATGCCTGGGGTTACGCGCGATACGGTAAAGATTCCCACTAAATTCTATGGTCGTGATATTGTTCTGATGGATACTGCAGGTTTGCGTCGCAAGGCTGGTGTAACAGATGATGTTGAAACGTTATCTGCGTTAAAATCACTAGATGCCATAGAAAAATCGGATGTTGTTATTTTAATGGTTGATGCAACACGTAATATTGAAAATCAAGCGCTGGGGATTGCGGCACGTGTTTATGATGCTGGTAAAATTTTGTGTGTTGCACTGAATAAGTGGGATTTGGTAGAACCAGAACTGCGTGATGAAAAATTATTAAAACTAAAACATCAATTTTCTAATTCATTTCACCAGATAATTAAGCCAATGATTTTGGCGGTGTCTGCTGAAACAGGTACGGGTGTTCAGAATATGTTCCGTCGTATTTATGAACAATGGGATATTTCATCAGCCCAGGCACCGACCAGTTTAATTAACCGCATTGTTGAAAAGTTAGTGGCAGAGCGTCAGCCTCCGTTATCGCGTTTAAAACGTCCTATGAAAATAAAGTTTGCGCGTCAAACAGGGCGTCATCCAATGCGTATAACAATAAATGTTGGTGGTGCGTCTGATATACCTGAATCTTATACGCGGTATTTGCGTCGCGGTATTGCAAATGCGCTGCATTGGGAACATTTGCCAATAATAATAGAATATGAAAAGTCGCAAAATCCATACGAATAAAAAACGCCCATTTGTGGGCGTTTTTTTTATGGACATTGTTCCAATTGTTTCAAGACGTTTTGAACATCGTTGTTAATTGAAACAGTTATTGTTCGTTGCAGACCGTCTTTATAAGTATAATTGAATTGCGCGTCCTTGAATGCTGGCAGGGCGTCATATGCCTGCTGGAATGGTGCCAGCATGGCGCTGAACCACTGGCGTCCACGACACAGGCAACCATTTCGTACGTCCGCTGCAACAACAGCTGTTGCGGTGTTTGGATATTTCGTGTCTAAATCGTGGTCTGTCATCATCAGACAGCGTGCGCCAAACCCATAAAAGTTTGCGTCATCGGACAAGAATTTGTATATCAAACCATCGCTGGCACCTGCGTTTCTCAGTGCATACGCCATACCGTCTGTGCAACATGCCTGGGCAGAACGCATTAACATTTTATATCTGTTCAACAATGGGGCTGCAACAGGTGCAGATGCGTCTATATCATTATTACAGTGCGCCGCATCAACAAATTCAGCCATGTTAATATCGCGCAATTTCTTGCTGCGTGGTGAAACGGTTTCACGAACAATTGGTTTCCTGCGCCAAATTGCACATTCTGTTTCTGTTTCAAATGGACATCCGTCGTCATATCCGAACGTTTGTTCGACAACTGTTGTCATATCTTGGGCAGTATACTCTGATTTTGGTATTGACGACAGCTGCAATCCCTTTTTTTCTTTTGGGTTTGCAAACCACAAATTCCCCGCAGGTTTTTTCGGGGTCAGCAACTCTTCAACGCGTGCACGTGTTGCCGCCGCGTCTTCCATATTCAGGCGATATAATTCTGCCGGGTCAATTGCAACAATTTCGTCTTCTGAAATTTCACGAACATAAACTTCTGGTGTTGGTTCAAGGTACCAATCAGAAAAATCTTTATACTTATAACTGTTTATAGATTCGTCCCAAATCGGAACCCCATCGCGCCAGTCTACAGTCTTCTCGCCATCTGGGCCAGTATATTGACCGTGCACGCCGTCCCACAGTGCGGGGCGTGTATCTTCTGGTACAGGCTTAATAGACAGCATTTTTACCGTTCGCATTGGAATCTGGGTATCTGCGACCAGCTGAATTGGTTCTGCGTACTGTGGAACTGCAGGCATCGTCGCCACAGGCATTTCTGCAACATCTGGATCAGAATCCATCCATGTCGGTTGTGGTTGCGCAACAATAATTGCGGTTGTTTTGTCGCCATTTGGGGACTGTCGCACCCATTCGAATTCTTCGAACGTCATTGGTTGTAAATCACATCCGTCACCAACGCATTCGGATGCATAACTACCAAACATCCCACACATACACAGCAGGGATGAAAAAATAAATATCCTGGTTTTCATGCCTATTATTATATCATAAAAAACAGTCTTTTAAAACAGGTTTTTCAATATCTTTTTTGTTGTTGAATGTCGCTTATATTGTTATAGTTAAAGCGTGTTTAATAACTAAAAAGGAAGTCGGATGAAAAAATTATCGATTATTGCTTTGTTATCTATTATTTCCATGCCTGGTTTTGCGACAACTGTGCCAGTGGATGCGTCAGAATCAGATGTTGTAACCGAACAAAAGTTAACCGAGGTTGAAAAATTAAAACTGAAACAAGAATTTAAAGATGAAATTAAATCAGAATTAAAACAAGAATATCAACAGGCAAAACATTCCAAGAAGATAGCGTTTCCACATGGAATTCAAGTTGGTGCTGGGGTTTCTGCTACTGGTGGTTTGAATGGATTCATTGGCTATGCAAATAAAGAATTTGATTCATTTTGGGCAAAAAGATTTGGTGTTCGTTTTGATTTTGCAACAACAAAACCAATTCAGTCTTTAATAGATGATGGTATTGATACTGTGATGGGCGATGATGGTATTGATATTGGTGATAATCTAACGATTGCTAATGGCAAACTAGATGCGAAACATTTTGCAGCTCTGGTTGATTTTTATCCATTTGGCGATTCGTGGTTCTTGGGTGGTTGGCGTATAACCGGCGGTTATGCATTTGGTGATATGGATATGTCCGCAAATGTCGCGGGTGTTTTTGATGGGCCGTCTGACAGATATGAATTTGAATTGTCTGGTCAAAAATATGCATATACCGGCAACTCTGTGCACGGTACCGCAGACCTGGATTGGAAATACCGCGGTCCATATCTGGGGACGGGTTTTGATATTGGCTTGTTTGCTGGATTAAAGATTTATGTTGATGCTGGCGTTGTGTTTACAAATAAGTCTGCCGAATTGTCTTTGGATATACCAACGGATAACCTGCAACAATACAATGGCACAACGTGGGAAGCGGTTGATATTCCTGAATTGAATGCGGTAATAGACGAAACATTATCAGATGCCCAGTCTGAATTGGACGATTTAAAGTTCTATCCAATGGTAAAACTTGGGTTTATGTATCGTTTTTAAAAATGAACCACCTTCGGGTGGTTTTTTTATGCGGAATTTATGCCAGTTGTGCTGTATATGTATTTAATGTAATATTTTTTCTGATGAAGCGTCTGGTCATAATATTTTCGCTGTTGCTTGCGTCTCCTGCGTTATCAGCGACAAATTTTCCACATGGATTATCTGTCGGTGTTGGTGTCTCGGCGACCAGTGGTCTGAATATTGCATTGGGATATTATAATTCGGCGCATGACAATTATTGGTTATCACATTTTGGTGTGCGCGCAGACTTTGCCAGCATATCACCCTTAAAGTCCGCAATCGATTCGGCAATCGATTCGTATATGCGTGATGGTCGTGATGTTGGTGATGGTGTAAAAATTGACGAAGGGAAACTGGATGCTTGGCATGGCTCGGTTTTACTAGACTATTATCCATTTGCTGGCGCGTGGCGCATAACTGGTGGATATGCCTGGGGGCAATCAACGCTTGATGCGGCAATATTTGGGGAAATTGAACGCGCACCTGCCCAGCGATTCTATTTTTACCTGGCAGGCGATCACTTTTATTACAACGGTAATGCATTTGACGGCACTGCAAAAATAGATTGGGCGTATCGCGGGCCTTATTTTGGAACGGGTCTGGATATAAAACTGTTTTGTGGATTTGGTTTGTTTGCGGATATTGGTCTAGTGTTTGCGAATCGGCCTGCAAAACTGTCGCTAGATATACCGCATCAACAATTATATATGTATGACAAATTATCTAATAGTTGGGCGCCGGTTGTGATTTCCACTCTGGACAGGGATGTTGCGCGTGCCGAAGATGATGCGAATCGTAAATTGTCAAATCTAAGGGTGTATCCGATGATTAAAATGGGTTTTTTATACCAATTCTGATATATTTACGACGATTCGTTGAAATGAACCGAATCAAAAACAGGCGAAAACCGAATCAATTTCGGTGTGCGAAAAGTAAAAAACAAAAAAAGTTAAAAAAATAAAAATGGCGGATTTCTGCGGTTTTTAAAACGGTTTAAGATTTTTTTGAAAATTTTTTTAAAATTACGCTTGACTTTTCTGAAGTTAGAGCGCATACTAAGCGGGCTTTCAAGTTGAGACAACAAAACAAAAAGAAACTCAACCCCTGAAATTCTGCGGTTTACGGAACAAACGATAGAAATCAGGTTCTTGTAGAACACGCAAACATTGTGAATAAAAGCAGCTCATCAAAAATTCAAGAAGGGATGTGCAGACAGTTGAATTTGGAATATCCAAACTTTGACTAAGTCAAAAGTGCATATCCTAGACAGGTAGTAGGTTTACATATTAAACCTCGTTAAAAAACTTGTCTTGCGAATAATTATATATGTAAAGACGAACTGATTATTAAATAGTCAGCTTTTGTTTATATGCACGGGACTTACTTAACAGGTTTTTTTAGAACTTGAGAGTTTGATCCTGGCTCAGAACGAACGCTGGCGGCAGGTCTTAGGCATGCAAGTCGAACGGGTGAAACAGGTGCTTGCACTTGTGGATCTAGTGGCGCACGAGTGAGTAACGCGTGGGAAACTGCCCACCACTGGGGAATAACGTTTGGAAACGAACGCTAATACCGCATACGCCGGAAACGGGAAAGATTTATCGGTGGTGGATGTGCCCGCGTTGGATTAGCTTGTTGGTGGGGTAACGGCCTACCAAGGCGATGATCCATAGCTGGTCTGAGAGGACGATCAGCCACGCTGGAACTGAGACACGGTCCAGACTCCTACGGGAGGCAGCAGCTAAGAATATTGGGCAATGGAGGAAACTCTGACCCAGCCATGCCGCGTGAATGAAGAAGGCCTTCGGGTTGTAAAGTTCTTTTAGTCGTGAAGATGATGACAGTAGCGACAGAAAAAGCACCGGCTAACTTCGTGCCAGCAGCCGCGGTAATACGAAGGGTGCAAGCGTTGTTCGGATTTACTGGGCGTAAAGCGTCCGTAGGTGGTTTGTTAAGTCAGGGGTGAAATCCCAGGGCCCAACCCTGGAACTGCCTTTGATACTGGCAAGCTGGAGCGTGATAGAGGAAGATGGAATATCTGGTGTAGGGGTGAAATCCGTAGATATCAGATGGAACACCAATGGCGAAGGCAGTCTTCTGGATCATTGCTGACACTGAGGGACGAAAGCGTGGGTAGCAAACAGAATTAGATACTCTGGTAGTCCACGCCCTAAACGATGCATGCTTGTTGTTGGTTTCCTTCGGGATATCAGTGACGTAGCTAACGCGTTAAGCATGCCGCCTGGGGAGTACGATCGCAAGATTAAAACTTAAAGGAATTGACGGGGACCCGCACAAGCGGTGGAGTATGTTGTTTAATTCGATGCTACGCGAGAAACCTTACCGACCCTTGACATCTTGGTCGCGATTTCCAGAGATGGATTTCTTCAATTCGGTTGGACCAAAGACAGATGCTGCATGGCTGTCGTCAGCTCGTGTCGTGAGATGTTAGGTTAAGTCCTGCAACGAGCGCAACCCACGCCCTATGTTGCCAGCGGGTAATGCCGGGAACTCTTAGGGGACTGCCCGCGTCAAGCGGGAGGAAGGTGTGGATGACGTCAAGTCATCATGGTTCTTACGGGTCGGGCTACAAACGTACTACAATGGTGGTAACAATGGGTCGCAATGTCGCAAGGCAAAGCCAATCCTTAAAAACCATCTCAGTTCGGATTGTCCTCTGCAACTCGAGGGCATGAAGCTGGAATCGCTAGTAATCGCTGATCAGAATGCAGCGGTGAATACGTTCCCGGGTCTTGTACACACCGCCTGTCAAACCATGAGAGTCGATTTCACCCGAAGTCGCTAGTTTAACGCAAGAGGACGGCGCCTACGGTGGGGTTGGTGATTGGGGTTAAGTCATAACAAGGTAGCAGTACCGGAAGGTGCGGCTGGATCACCTCCTTTATAGAGAATACCGATAACACGATATCGGTCAATCCAAACGCGACTGTCTGAATATCTCTTTTTGAACGTGTATTAATCGCTGGGTCAGTAGTTCAGTTGGTTAGAATGCCGCTCTGATACAGCGGAGGTCGAAGATTCGAGTTCTTCCTGACCCACCACTTATTTGATGAGGTTGGAATCAGCAGTGTTTAACACTTCTGATTCCAGATATTTCGATATCTTCGGAATCTGCTTTTATAGCAATATATTGTTAATCGGTTTTTATGTCGCAAATCAAGAAATTGATTTGTTGAACATCGTAATCTCAAATTCTTTCTAAAGAGTAATCACGAAAGTGATAATTCAATTAGATAGCAAGAATCAACTAATGCTTAAAAAACTCATTAAGTTCTTTTTAATGCTTGGACTTTCTCTTCAAGCATAAGATAAAAAGTAACAAAGGGTGTTTAGTGGATGCCTTGGCAATCAGAGGCGACGAAGGACGTGAAAGACTGCGATAAGCCCGGGTGAGGCGTCAATATCCTTTGACCCCGGGATTTCCGAATGGGGAAACCCAATCCGTATGGATTATCTTTGGCTGAATACATAGGTCAAAGAAGCAAACGCAGAGAAGTGAAACATCTCAGTACCTGCAGGAAAAGAAAGCAACAGCGATTCCCTTAGTAGTGGCGAGCGAAACGGGACCAGCCCAGTGGCCGATAGATTGATTAGCAAAATGTGATGGAAAGCACAGCAATAATAGGTGATAGCCCTGTATGCGAAAGTCAGTCCTTTGGTCCAAGAGTAGAGCCGGACACGTGAAATCCGGTTTGAATATAGGAGGACCTTCTCCTAAGGCTAAATACTCCTGATTGACCGATAGTGAACAAGTACCGTGAGGGAAAGGTGAAAAGAACCCCGAAGGGGGAGTGAAATAGACACTGAAACTGAATACCTACAAGCTGTCAGAGCCGGTTTTCCGGTGATGGCGTACCTTTTGTATAATGAGCCAACGAGTTATTATTGCATGCAAGCCTAAGCCGCTAGGTGTAAGCGTAGGGAAACCGAGTCTTAATAGGGCGACCATAGTATGCAGTAATAGACCCGAAGCGGGGTGATCTAGGTATGGGCAGGCTGAAGGCGGCGTAACAGTCGCTGGAGGGCCGAACCCACTAGTATGGCAACACTAGGGGATGACTTGTGTCTAGGGGTGAAAAGCCAATCGAACCCCGTTATAGCTGGTTCTCCGCGAAAACTATAGAGGTAGTGTCTCATGTGTTCGTTGTTGGGGGTAAAGCACTGAAATGGCTAGGGGGAGTAAAATCTTACCAACCCATATCAAACTCTGAATACCAACAAATAAATAGCATGGGAAACAGTCCATCGGTGCTAAGGTCGGTGGACGAGAGGGCAACAGCCCAGACCGCCAACTAAGGTCCCCAAATGATGATTAAGTGGGAAAGTGAGTCGAGATTCCAAAACAACCAGGATGTTGGCTTGGAAGCAGCCATCGTTTAAAGAAAGCGTAATAGCTCACTGGTCTATTAGAGTTTCGGCAACGAAAATGTAACGGGGCTAAAATCATCTACCGAAGTTGCGGGTGGCACGTAAGTGTCGCGGTAGCGGAGCATTCTGTAGGCCTGCGAAGCCGAAGGCGTGAGCCACGGTGGAGGTATCAGAAGCGCGAATGTTGGCATGAGTAGCAGCTAATCAAGGTGAGAAACCTTGACGCCGTAAGAGCAAGGGTTCCTATCCAATGTTAATCAGGGTAGGGTGAGTCGACCCCTAAGGCGAGGCCGAAAGGCGTAGTCGATGGGAACACGGTTAATATTCCGTGACCTGCTGGTGAGTGACGAATTGCGTATATTGTTTTACCTTATTGGATTGGTGATGCAGTGAAGCAGTTCCAGGAAATAGCCCCAGCGTATAGATCGTACCCAGAACCAACACAGGTGCTCGAGTCGAGTAGACTAAGGCGGTTGAGAGAACTATGTTGAAGGAACTAGGCAAAATGCATCCGTAACTTCGGGATAAGGATGACCTGTTTCAAGGCAACTTTAATCAGGTGACACAAACCAGGTGGGGGCGACTGTTTACTTAAAACCCAGGTCTCTGCTAAATCGTATAAGA
Organism: Candidatus Enterousia sp.; assembly: GCA_045530935.1. Taxonomy (GTDB): domain Bacteria; phylum Pseudomonadota; class Alphaproteobacteria; order Rs-D84; family Rs-D84; genus Enterousia. The sequence goes on from JAZSDC010000018.1 coordinate 65,792, forward strand.
TGATGTATAGGGACTGACGCCTGCCCAGTGCTGGAAGGTTAAGCAGAGGTGTGCAAGCATTGATGTGAAGCCCCAGTAAACGGCGGCCGTAACTCTAACGGTCCTAAGGTAGCGAAATTCCTTGTCGGGTAAGTTCCGACCCGCATGAATGGCGTAACGATCTCCACACTGTCTCCAACATAGACTCAGCGAAATTGAATTCTCGGTGAAAATGCCGGGTACCCGCAGCTAGACGGAAAGACCCTATGAAGCTTTACTGCAGTTTCGTACTGGCACTAGGACTCATTTGCGTAGGATAGGTGGGACGCTTTGAAGGGCGGATTTTGGTTCGCCTGGAGCGGTTGGTGAAATACCACCCTGATGTGTTTTAGTGTCTAACCCGCGTTCTTGAAGCAGGGCGGGGGACAGTGCGTGATGGGCAGTTTGACTGGGGTGGTCGCCTCCCAAATCGTACCGGAGGCGCGCGAAGGTTTGCTCAGGCTGGTCGGAAATCAGCCGGTGAGTGCAATGGCAAAAGCAAGCCTGACTGCAAGGAGGACACTCCGAGCAGAGACGAAAGTCGGTCATAGTGACCCGGTGGCTCCACATGGAAGGGCCATCGCACACGGATAAAAGCTACTCTAGGGATAACAGGCTGATGCTACCCAAGCGTCCATAGCGACGGTAGTGTTTGGCACCTCGATGTCGACTCATCGCATCCTGGGGCTGGAGCAGGTCCCAAGGGTATGGCTGTTCGCCATTTAAAGCGGTACGTGAGTTGGGTTAATAACGTCGTGAGACAGTTAGGTCCCTATCTACTGTGGGCGTTGGATATTTGAGCGAACTTGACCTTAGTACGAGAGGACCGGGTCGAACGAACCTCTGGTGTACCTGTTGTCGCGCCAGCGGCACCGCAGGGTAGCTATGTTCGGAACAGATAACCGCTGAAAGCATCTAAGCGGGAAGCTGGTCGCAAGAT
>JAZSDC010000009.1:0-6755 GCA_045530935.1 Candidatus Enterousia sp.
GAAAACCTTGGTCTTGGATTTGACCGATGCGTTTTCGTTGTCGCAACGATAGTGTAAATATGCAACAGGTGTCAACCATACACGATCTGACATCAACCAAACCTTGAAATTAAAGCCAACGTCTTGATAACTGGCCCCGGGGGATTCCAGAAAACGAATATTATTTTCATTCAGAAAATCACGACGATATATCGCAGACCATATCGATGGCTGACACAGGAAAATACCCGTTTCTTGGCGGGCACAAATTACCCGGTCTGCGTTGTGTTCAGGAATCAAACGGCGTAATTTATTTTCTTCGCCGTTGGTGGTGGTATATTCGTAAAAATTACTTTTTACAACCTGGACATCGTTTTCTTCGGCAATGCGAACCAGTGATTCAAACATATTCGCATCAATCCAATCGTCTGATTCAACAATACCAATATATTTCCCGGTCGCCAAATCCAGACCACGGTTCATGGATTTGCCATAGCCCTCGTTCGGTTTATCAATGATTACAATGCGGTCATCACGGTCGGCATATGATTTGATTATATCCAATGTCCCATCCGTTGAACCATCGTTGATACAGATTATTTCAATGTCGCGCAACGTTTGGTTCACAATGGAATCCAAACACTGGGGCAAGAATTTTTCAACGTTATAACACGGAACCAGAATTGAAATAATTGTTTTTTTCTTTGCCATTATCTTACACCTTAATTATGTCTTACACCTGCTAGCTTTTGTTTTGATATTGGTAAAAAGTTGAACAAATAATGAACCTTGTACCCATAACGAACGCGATTTTTATAAATTGGCGCACCAATAACCGATAGCGTTCGTAATACACGCCACATAGGATTGTGCGGATAAATTACACTGTATAATTTCAACCATGATTTACCGTCAAAATGCGTCTTGTCCAATTGATTTTTATGTTTGTATAAATAAAATTCTGTCTGAAAACGTTGACGGAACATTTCTTTGGGTTCGCCGGACAGACGGCGCAAATTCCAAACATAATTCGCAAAACGTGAACGGTTTATAATCTTGTTCATATTTGCTAAATCTGGGCGATTTTCAAACAACCATTTTTCTGTGTCGTCGTGCGCGTCGGCCACCGCATAAATCTTGTTATTATTTTTGTCAGAATTATTTGCATGTTTGCGATAATGCAAAATAACCGTTGGCGTGTACCAAAAACGTGTTGATGCCGCAAAAGCCTTGGGCTTAAAGCCCATATCTTGGAATGCGGCGCCCGGGGTTTCGGCAAAACGGATGTTATTGTCACGCAACATTTTATTGCTGTACAGGCATGTCCAAATACTGGGGTGACCCGTCCAAATAATTTCTGGATTTGTTTCGGTCGGGCAAAATACAGTTTCATATAATTTTGGGTCCAAACCAATGCCCCATGATGGTGTTTCGATACGCGTGTCATTGTCAAAGAATACAAATTCGGCCTTGGCCAGGTCTGCATTATTTTGTTTTGCGCCGTTGTATAATATTTCAAGCGCGTTCGGTTCAATCCAATCGTCTGATTCAACAATCGCAACATATTCACCAGTTGCCGCGTCCAGACCGCGATTCATTGATTTGCCATAACCTTCATTTTCTTTGTCAATAATAACAAAACGGTCATCATTGGATGCATATTTTTTTATTATGTCCAATGTACCATCAGTTGAACCATCGTTGATGCAGATTATTTCAATGTCTGCCAGGGTTTGGTTGGCGATACTGGCCAGACATTCATCAATATATTTTTCAACGTTATAGCATGGGACCAGCACAGAAACTTTGGGTTGTGTATTCTTTGGCATTATTTTATCCCCTTGGCTAAATCCAGACAGCGTGCAATTGCCTTGTCCATGTCATAGTATTTGTAATCACCCAGACGACCAAAGAAATATACGTTATACAACGGTTTGGCCAGTTCCAGATACTTCTGATACAGTTCGGCCGTTTCTTCGTTCGCGATTGGGTAATAGCGTTCGTTTTTACCTTCTTCGAATGGTTCGGGATATTCATAGGACACAATCGTTTTGTCCGACTGGTCGTTCAGAAAATGTTTATACTCACCAATTCTGGTAAAATCATAATTACATGGATAGTTCACACAGGCAACGTCTTGGAATTTACGGAAAGGATACTTTATAAACTCGAAACGTTCACTGCGATATGGCAACGCCCCATGACGATAGCCAAAGAATTGATCAATACTGCCAGACCAGAACAGACGGTCGTATTTCATATTCTTGTTAAATGGGGTCTTTAATTTTACTGTGATGTTTTTGTGATTCAGCAAATTTTTTATCATCGCAGTATAACCACCAATGGGAATCCCTTGATATTTATCCTGAAAGTATCTGTTATCACGCGAAATATAAACAGGAACACGACCTGATACAGATGGATCAATTTCATCAGGCGTTTGACCCCACTGCTTTAATGTGTATTCCAAAAATATCTTTTCATAGATGTATTGCGCCAAAAACTGCAGGTCTTTGTCATCTTTTTTGCGCAGTTCCAAAATCGGCACCTTGACATTCAGACCAAAATTATCCAATAACTTCTGTTCTATCTTGTTCGCAATAGATTCAGGAAATACTGCATGCAACGTGTTTAGATTAAATGGAATCGGAACAATTTGTCCATCTATTAACCCACGAACCTGGTGCTGATATGGATACCACTGACAAAAGCGCGAAACAAAATCCCAAACTTCTTTATTAGAAGTATGAAAAATATGTGTTCCATATTTGTGAACACATATACCATCTTGGTAATAGTCGTATATATTTCCCGCAATATGATCCTTGGAATCAATAATCGTTACCTGTTCACCACGTTCTGCCAACAAACGTGCCATTGTTGCCCCCGATATCCCACATCCTACTATTAAATTTTTCATAGACGGCCTGCTTTTATGTTTTTTTTCCTGGTATTTCAGTAAATACTACAAACATCTTGTAAAGTCAACTGTATTTCAGAAAAATCAATAATAAAAAAGCGCGTATTCGCGCTTTTTTATTATTGATTATTACAAACTATATTTATTCTGTAACATCTGTTTCGGTTTCTGGAACTGCGCCAGGTGTGTTTGCGTTTTCTTGCATAATAATTTCATTGCGCAAATCACTTTGCTGAGCAGAAGAATCCATACGCGATGCAACGAACGCCAATGCAGCACACAAAATAAAGAATAATGTTGCCAACCAGCCTGTGGCACGTGTCAAGAAGTTGCCAGCAGCAGTACCTGTTAACGCACCACCCAACACTGCAGATGCAGAAGAACCAGACATACCAGACCCTTCTGATTTTTGTAATAAAATTAAACCAATCATCATAACAGCAACGATAACTAGTAAGACCAATAAAATAGAAAACATGTTTTATCCCCTGTATTTTTCGGTTGTATAGATATTAAAACCCAAAAATTTAAATTGCAAGTATTTTCAACAATTCTTCAGCAGCAGCTATACTGGCACCTTTTTTTGAGCTTCCCTGCCCTGTGGCACTGTGTCCCATGGCAGAGACACGAACGTTAAACACAGGATTGTGCGATGCGCCAGTCGCTTCTATGTATTCATATATGGGTAAACTCCCAGGCTGGTTCTTTTGCACAAATTCCTGTAAACGTGTCTTTGGGTCTTTGGGGGCAACCAAATCCATTGCCGCCAAATCACGCCATATATCAACAATAATATTGCATGCCACATCAAATCCACCGTCAAGATATATCGCGCCAAGAACAGCCTCCATAGCGTTGGCCAGTATATGTTGAATGCGCCCAGCAGTCATATGGCCATGTCGCACCATCTTATCCAACCCCAGTTCACGCGCAACATTACCCAATGTTTCCGTTGAAACCAACATCGCATGTCTGCGCGCCAGTTCGCCTTCGCTTTCATTAGGATACATTTCATACAATAAACCTGCAACACTTAACCCCAATACGCGATCACCGATGAATTCAAGACGTTCGTTATTCTGTTCCGAATTTACACCACTTTGCGTTAATGCCAGTTCTAGTAAACTGTCATCATTAAAGTCATAATTTATCTTTTTCATTTTATTTTATCCCCATTCCAAATCTGTCCCAGCGCATCTTGTTGTTCCATGACCAAATAGATAACATTGGCGCATAATAGTTATGCGAATACCATGTAAACCAAACCTGACCCAGAACATTATCACGTGGCACAAAACCAACATCACCACGACTGTCGCCACTGTTATCACGATTATCACCCATAAAAAAGTAATGATTTTCAGGTACCGTGAATACAGACGTATTATCAAAATATGCATCATCACCAAATTCAACAATGCTGTGCTTTACGCCATTTGGTAATATTTCTGTGTATTCTGTACCATGAAAAACACCACACATTCCAGGATACTGTCTGCAAAAACTGTCCGATTTATATTCAATTGTATAGTTGTATGGCGCAGGCTGATTATCAATCCAAATTTTGTTACCTTTGATTGACATGTTATCTTTGTAATATCCAACCGAACGCATTGACTTTGGCAACGTTGCAATGACATATGGGCGCGGGTTTTCGCGTGCAACTTCGCTACCATTTATGTGCAAACGCCCATTTATCATTTGAATCTTGTCGCCAGGTTTACCAATTAAACGTTTAACATAATCCTGGGATTCATTAATCGGATTACGAAATACAATAACGTCACCAATTTCAGGTTCTGTTGCCCAAAAACGACCATTCCATAATTTCCATGAACCAAACGGAAATGAGTAACGAGAATAACCATATGACCATTTTTTTACAAATATATGATCACCAATGTGCAAAGTTGGAATCATCGAACCAGATGGAATATTAAATGGTTCCAGAAAAAAACTGCGAAATGTGATCGCAATCAAAGCGCCATAAAATATCGTATTAAACCATTCGCGTACAACATTTTTATTTTTTGTGGGCATACATTAATCCTTTCGTTATTTTTTGATATATTAAAACTTGCGCAAAGGTAATTCAAGTTATAATATGCATGACATGATATCTTTAAAATCAATTATATTTAATGGCATGGACGCCACCCCAATTGATGTTCAAGTGCAACTGTCGTCTGGATTGTCTAAGCCGGAATTTAATATTATCGGATTGGCTGACCGCGCGGTCAAAGAATCTGCGGAACGTATTCGAAATGTGCTGGCTGCGTTAAACTTATCGTTACCACCCAAGCGACTTACTGTAAACTTATCACCAGCAGATGTTGAAAAAAGCGGTTCGCACTTTGATTTGCCTATTTTATGCGGAATATTGTGTGCAATTGGAATCATGCCCGAAGGAGAACTGGGGAATTATATTATTATGGGTGAAGTGGGCTTGGATGGTGCAATCGTTAAAACCGAAGCTGTTTTACCTGCAAGCGTTTGGGCAAATGCACATGGTCTGGGAATAATATGCCCAGGAGACCATGGCACACAGGCACGTTGGGCAGGTCATACGAATATATTGGCACCATTTCATGTTATGCAGTTGATTAATCATTTCAAAGGCACACAAATATTACCTGTTCCAGAATTGACACATCCAGAAAATCAAACTGTCCAGACAATCGATATGTCAGATGTGCATGGGCAAACAGCTGCCAAACGCGCATTGGAAATTGCGGCTGCTGGTGGGCATGCAATGCTGATGATTGGTCCCCCAGGGGCAGGTAAAACAATGCTGGCGTCGCGTTTACCGACAATAATGCCGGAAATGAGCGCAAGCGAAATACTGGAAACATCAACAATATATTCGATTGCAGGCGAATTAACAGGACGTGGCTTGATATCTGCCAGACCTTTCCGCAGTGTTCATCATACGTCCAGTCCTGTTGCATTGGCAGGCGGGGGTGCTGATGCGCGTCCGGGCGAAATATCACTGGCACATAATGGGGTATTGTTTTTAGATGAATTGCCTGAATTTAATCGTGCAACACTGGAAATTCTACGACAGCCGATGGAATCAGGAAGAATACTAATATCACGTGCAAAGCGCAATGCGACATACCCTGCCCGCTTTCAACTGATTGCTGCAATGAACCCATGTCCATGTGGGCATTTGGGAAATCCTGCAATGTCATGCACACGTGCACCACGTTGTGCAGAAGCGTATCAAAATAAAATATCTGGTCCATTGCTGGACAGAATTGATTTACACGTTGATGTAGATGCTGTCAAACCATGGGAAATGACATCAGATACTACACCGCGTGAAAGCAGCGCAGAAATACGCGCACGTGTTGTTTGCGCAAGAGAACGACAAATATCACGTCAAGGGCACGTCAATGCTACATTGGATGGCGCAGAACTGGAACAATTTGCCGCACTGTCCGAAGAATTAAAAACATTTTTGAACACAGCAGCAGAAAAAATGGGAATGTCTGCACGTGGGTATAACAGAATAAAACGATTGGCACGAACGATTGCAGACCTGCGTGGGTCAGATAATATTGAAATGACCGACCTGGCCGAGGCACTGTCGTATCGCCCAATAAATCGTGGTAAATATGGTGTGAAATTATAAAATCCCCATGATGGGGATTTTTTAATAAACAGGATAATCACGTGGAAACGAAGAATCAGGACGAACCAGTTCTGATTTTACCCCGCACCCCGCCAATATTATCACAATAAAAACAAATAAAATTATTTTTTTCATGTTTTTACATTATACCAGCATGAAAATATCTGTCAATCGTTTCATAACAAGATTCAAATCTGGGAATATTTATGATAAAATTCATAA
>JAZSDC010000040.1:0-2110 GCA_045530935.1 Candidatus Enterousia sp.
ATATGCCAACATATATTTAATTTCTGACTGATTATTCAGTATTTCCAGTTCTGTTTTGCTGGGACGCAGGATTTTATATTGCCGGCATACCGCATCGTCTGGGGCATCGCAAATACAAGTTGAACCACGCTTGTGTTTGCAGTCTTCGCCTGCAAAATAGTTTCTGCAAATTTTAACTTTTTTATTCCAAAATGCCATTTTGATTTTCCTTTATCGTGTTTTGTAGTGGTCGCAGAATTTTACAATTTTATGTGCCAGTTCAATTGCCCGTTGTTTCGCAGACTTTTTAACGCCATCTTCATATGGTGCCTCTCTGGTCGCATCAATTATCTGACCGTTTGGCCCCTTGTACTGCTTAATTGGTTGGCCGTCTATGGTTGGACAAAACCATTCTTCCAGCCTTTTCGTATGACGATAGAAATAATGGATACCAAATTCACAACGCTTGTCACAGCCATCGCAAATTTTTCCATCTGGCCCAGTATGCAAATTTGTTTCTTTTTCCTGTGTAAATGACATTTGGTTTCCTTTATCGTGTTTTATAATGGTCGCACAGACGGGTCAGCCCTTGTCCGAACTGCAGTATCCTAATTCGTGCTATTGTGGGTGACATAAATTCGTGTACATACAGAGCCATAAATGGATATCGTACGCCATCCTCAGACTTGAAACACAATACACGTTCCCCACAAATCGTTGGATAAATAGCACCGCAAACGATGACGGTTCCTATTTCGCAACTCTTATCACAACCACCACATTTTGTCGTTTTTTGCTTGGGCGTAATGTGCGGAAATACTATTTTCTGGTTTTTGAAATTCTCGCCAATGTTCAGACCTTTTTCCTGTGTAAATGACATTTTGGTTTTCCTTTATCGTGTTTTCATACGCAAAGTTGCAATTTTATATTCTATTGTTTCTTTTTGATCTAAATCACGCTTTTCCGCCAAGTCAATCAGGTTGAAAAATAATGGTGCACGCAGACGGGTAAATACAGAAATTGGATTCAGGCACGAACGAGTCATCGCACGGCCAACGTTATATTTTGTTTCGGCAAAAAGAGTACCATGTTCATCCTTTATGTGAATATAACCGGTATTGTAATTCCACTTATCATAATCGCCATCCCATTCACGACCACCATGTGGTGCGTAAATTTCCAAGGACAAATCGTCTTTTTTGAAGATATAGTTTGTAAAATACGAACTGTGGTATTTTGAGCCCTTGATTGTTTTATCGTTGATGATTGTTTTTGCGATATCATAAACCTGACTGATTGTATATTTCGTTGAATCTTTTGTCATATTGTTTTCCTTTGTTATCGTGTTTTATAGTGGTCACACAGTTTGGCGATTTTGCCTGCATATAATTTAGCATACCTTTTTTGCTGGTCTGTTCTGGCCCCCAGAACAACTTCGCCTGCAAACATGTGTCTATAATTCTCGTCAATATAATGGGTTATCACTTGCTCGCCAATTGCTGGATAAACATGATATCCATATGGACTATAACTATACCCCAGGCGGCAATTGCATTCACAACCATCACAGTGGTCGCCCTGGGGGACAAATACTCGTGCCCATGGCGGTCTTATGTTTATGAGTTTTTCCTGTGTAAATGACATTTTATTACCTTTGTTATCGTGTCTTGTAATGGTCGCACAGACGGGCGATTTCGCCAGCCCTTGTTTTGGCGTACAATTTTTTCTGGTCTGTTCCGGTTCCCAGAACAACTTCGCCTGCGAACGTGTCTCTATAATTCTCGTCAATATAATTGGTTATCACTAGATCGCCAATTGTTGGATAAACATGACATTTATCTGGATTATAACTATACCCCAGGCGGCAATTGCATTCACAACCATCACAGTGGTCGCTTTGGGGGACAGAAACTCGTGCCCATTGCGGTCTTATGTTTATCATCTTTTCCTGTGTAAATGACATTTTCATTCTCCTTTATCGTTGTTTTTCATGTAATGTCTGCTTAATGTGTGATAACATATATTTAATTTCTGACTGATTATTCAGTATTTCCAGTTCTGTTTTGCTGGGGCGCAAGATTTTATATTGCTGGCATACCGCATCGTCTGGGGCATCGCAAATACAAGTTGA
>JAZSDC010000026.1:0-42214 GCA_045530935.1 Candidatus Enterousia sp.
AACCAGACCATCATCGTCCGAATGTACCATAAACATAGAACCCATCATACGTGTTGTTGTACCCCAACTGGTCGTCCAAGCATGCTGTAATTTACCATCTGTACCCAAGAATTGGATACCAAATGATTTTGAAAAATGCTGTCCCAAGTCATGCGATGTACCGGCCTGTAATGCCTTGCCGTCTTGCATAATATGTTCCAGTGTGTATGTATGGTCAGCACCGGCAAATCTTTCTTCTGGTGTTTTTTCGCCCATAATTGATGGAATCGCCAAAACATCACGCATATAGTCGCCATACATTTTATGCATTTTGCGTGCGTCTGCATTTGCTTCTTCGTGGGTTGCGAATACGTTATGACCTTCTTGCCAGTTAAATTCAGACGTACGCAAGAACATACGTGGACGCATTTCCCAGCGCATTACATTTACCCACTGATTTAATTTTAATGGCAAATCACGATAAGATTGGACCCAGCGTGACATTGCTTCGCCAATAATGGTTTCGGATGTTGGGCGAATGATATATGGTTCTGTTAATTTTGAATCTGGGTCTGGCTGCAAACTGCCATCAATCATTTTCAGGCGATGATGGGTGACGACTGCACATTCTTTGGCAAAGCCGGCGACATGTTCTGCTTCTTTGTTAAAGAAGTCAATTGGAATTAATAGTGGAAAGTTCGCATTTTGAACACCGTGCGCCTTGATACGACGGTCCATTTCATCACGCATTAATTCCCATATTGCCCAACCATACGGTTTAATCGTCATACATCCACGCACAGGTGCGCTTTCCGCCAAATCTGCAGCGACAATTAAGTTTTGATACCATTCGCTGAAATTTTCAGCGCGTGTTGGTGTGATTGCTGTTTTCATTTTCTAAATCTCTTTATTTTTTATTGTTATTATTTTTTATCTTTTAATTCCATGTATTTTTCTGACACTTGTTTTTGCAGTACGTCAGCAATCTGCTTTCTGTCCAACCCCGTCAGGGGTGGTGGCGGCAGTAATGTTATTTCAACCGTAAATCCGCCCAGCATCATAATATGAAACACCTGGCCAAAGGCACTGCGTTCGCGTTTGCATTTTGGCCCCATTTCCATTTTCGCATTATCAAAATATGCAAAGTGATCAGCCAAAGTCTGTTCATCAATTACAGAACCGTCACGATAGCGATAGTGCATTGCCATTGGTTGCACAGTCACATTAGAATTTTCAACAAAGTTAAATAATGTACTTTTAAATGGTTTTACATATGCGCCGTTTGTTGTTGTACCTTCGGGGAATAAAATCATTGGGTATTTAACGGTTTGTACCGCACGTTGCACCACCGCCAATGCATCGCGCGCATGCGATGGACGACGGTCAACAAAGATTACACCAAACTTTCGCGCGACCCAACCAACCAATGGCCAATTTTCCATTTCTTTTTTTGCAATAAAACTGCCGTGAAAAACACACGGAAATGTTGCCAATTCAAACACAGATATATGGTTAGAGACAACCATCAACGGACGACGCGTGTCTAATGTGCCATGCACAACAATCTTTATGCCCGCCAACTTTATCAAAAACCACATAAACACAGGCATATATCGTACCGCCCAGCGACGTGGCAACAAAATCAATATTGGCAACTGAATAACAACCATTATCCAAAACAGCACAAATTTAATTGCGGCGGTCGTTGTGTTAAATATATTTTGTTTGCGTAATTTTGCCATAACATTATTCTTCGTTTTTTTCATTATCTTCTATATATTCGGCATCTTCGGCATCTTCGTGCAACAAGAAATCAACGACTGCACGAACCGCCTTGAACGGCCCAACAACTGGGAATGTTAAAATTTTACCCACTGTTTTGATGATTTTTTCTTTGTCATCTTCGGGTGTCCCAAATGCATTTTCACGTCCCAAGAAATGCTTTTGATATGCGGCATCCATTTTGCGTGTTTCAACAACCACAAAAACGTCATATGAATTAAATGGCACATCAACAAAAACCCCACGACCAAATGTTGCACCCAGGCGCAAATACCCCTTAATCAATGGGGTCATTTCGGCACGCGCATCAGCCGTGTCAACAAATTCACGTGGCAAAATATTCATGCGTGCCAGTTTTGGATTTACACCATCTGCAAATTTTTCAGACAACACAGTTGCACGCAAACGTGATGGCGACAGATGATTGTAATACAGGTATGATATTGCCTGGGCGCTGCGTGCAGGTTTTGTTCCAACAAATGAAGCAACACCAAACACAACACCAATTTTACGACGAACAATTAATTCGCCCAGTCCAGCCCACAACATGCGTAACACCAGCGCATTATCACGATATTCTGGGTCAACACATGCACGTGACATTTCGGCAATGTTGCCACGATATTTTTTTATCTTGGATATATTATATTCATTTTCCGTATAAAAACCGTCCATTTTTTCAGCGGCATTGCGATCAATAATACGATATGTACCAACAACACGTCCCTGATGAAAAACAGCCATGTATTCTGCAAAACGGTCATAAGCATCATATTCTTCGCCCAGAGCACGCTGTTCTTCTGTTGTGCCAGCCCCTTCTTCCAGGCAGAAAACGCGATAGCGCAATTGACGAACCTGTTTGCGTTCATCCTTGTTACGGGTTAAACGTACTTCAAAATCACGTATCTTGATAGCCATAAATACATCCTTTATACATTGTATAAGTGAAAGAATACCAAACAAACGCCCAAGATTCAACGATTTTATTTAATCTTAAAATGAATACTGTCCTAGTGCAGAATTACAAAAAAATAATTATGCTTGGGTTAACAATAAAAAGAATGATTCCCCATGCCAACAGTATCTGTTCTGACACCAATATACAATACAAATCATGCGTTTTTACGCAAGTGTATCGAGTCAATATTAAATCAGACTTTTTCTGATTTTGAATTTATTATTTTAAATGACAGCCCAGAAAACATTGAACTGGAAAAACAAGTTCTGTCGTATCACGATAGACGAATTCGATATATAAAAAATGAACGCAATATCGGAATTTCTGCATCAAGAAACAGGTTAATTGAATTATCGCGCGGAAAATATATTGCAGTTTTTGACCATGACGATATTTCACATCCGACACGCCTGGCAAAACAAGTAGAATTCTTGGACAAGAATCCATACATTGGTGTTGTCGGATCATGGGCGCATTGGTTCGGAGAAAAAGATTTTATACGCAAAAATCCAGAATACGATACAGACATAAAAATACGACTGACAGATGTGTGCGCGATTATGCACACAACTGCAATGATACGAAAATCTGTATTAATTGAAAATGATATAAAATACGAAGAACAATATACACCTGCAGAAGATTATCGATTGTGGGGGCGTTTAATGGAGTGTACATGTTTTCACAATCTGCAAGAAGTACTGGTAGAATACAGATGGCAAAATACAAATACATCAAACCAAAATCGTAACCGTATAAACATTGTTCACAAATCAATCAAAATGCAGATATGCAATAAATTTCCAATGTATAGACTAGAATTCGAACGAAGTGTGCGACGCGTCCGGTTCAGATTGTTTGGAAAAATACCATTGTTAAAAATAAAAAACAAATGGGCGCTGCTGTTTGACTGTATACCATTAATGAAAATAAAAGATTAAAAATATGAACTCTATAATTAATATTATTTGTTGTGCTATACCAATCGCACGCATACGACGCAGATATAGAAAAATACTAAAAAACCGCGTAAATACACCTAGCAAATTAATACGCCACGCATCCATGCGCCCAATAATACTGTGGGTTGATCATGCACTGGGCGGTGGCACAGAAGCATATTCAAGACGTCAATTTCGTGAACTAAAAAAAGAATATAACATATTACGTCTGCAGTATTTTCCCGCAACAAGACAATACCATTTAACGCTAATCACGAATACTTGCAGAACATACAGAACCCCGGATATATATCGAATATACAACATATGCAATAATCTGGATATAGATAAAATTATTGTGAATAACTTGGTAGCTTACAAAAACACAATCGAAATTTTACATATCATCCAGGCAATAAAAGAAAATAATACAATGCAGCCTGCGGTTTCTTTTCGTGGGCACGACTATCACTGTATTTGCCCTAGCTTTAACTTAATTAACTGTGATGGCCAATATTGTAATTTGCGATACAATGGCGGATGCGAAAAATGTTGGGCCAATAACATGTTAGGGGCGGACGCAACCACATACAACGTATTAAAATCAGGCGCGACAACCATTTGCAGATGGCGCACAGAATGGGGAAATTTTTTAGAAAAAACATCTGATTCAATTGTTTTATTTTCTGAAAAAATCGCAGATATATTTGTGCGAACATACCCACAGATAAAAAATAAAATTCAAATCATACCGCATACAGTGCAAAAATTTAAACCAATAAAAATAAAACCACATCGCGAAATAAATATCGCAATACTGGGGGCAATATCATATCAAAAAGGCGCAAAAATTATTCATGATATGGCACAACATTTACCACAAGATATAAATCTAAAAATAATCGGAACAATAAAAAATGCGCCCAGCAATATTTTTGTAAACGGAAAATACAAAACACACCAGCTGCCACGCCTTGTAAAAAGGCATAAAATAGATTTGGTTTTTATCCCGTCTATTTGGCCTGAAACTTTTTCATACACAACATCAGAGGCAATTTCAATGGGTTTGCCTGTTGCATGCTATAACATAGGCGCCCCCGCAGAACGCGTCTCGAAATACACAAACGGATTAGTATTAAACAATATATCTCCAAAAGAAAATCTGATAGAGATAATCAACTTTATAAAACAACAAAGGCAAAAAAAATGAAAGCTCCAAAAATATCTGTTTTGACCCCATTATATAACACCAGACCAAATGATCTGAGCGCAATGATTGAAAGCATACTAAATCAAACATATCAGGACTTTGAATTTCTGATTCTGAATGACAGCCCAGAAAATACTGAAATTGAAAAAATTGTCAAATCTTATGACGATTCACGAATAAAATATTTTACAAATGAAACAAATATCGGGATAACAAAATCGCGCAATAAATTAATCGATATGGCTGCCGGAGAATACCTGGCAATTGCAGATCACGATGATATTTCAACACCTAAACGATTTGAATTAGAAGCCGATTTCCTGGATAAAAATCCACACATTGGTGCGGTTGGCGGTCAGGTTATAGAAATAAAAGATGGAATAGAAATTCCACCTGTGCCGCGTCCAATCCATGATCATGATATAAAATTAAGCCTGGTAAACGATGCGTACGTATGTAACCCAGTTCATTCGGGATGTATGATTCGAAAATCAGCCTTGATTAATTCGGGGGTAAGGTATAATGAAAAATGGTCGCCATGTGAAGACAGAATGTTATTTATGGATTTGTTGCCACATACATATTTTCATAACCTGACAGAAGTTGTTTTAAAATACGTATGGACAGGAAATAACACAACATTACGCCATTGGCAAAAAATGTATGACTTGCCACCACAAATCGTTGTGGACGCACGTGCTAAATACCCAATATTATATGATGAATGGAAACAAATTAATCAATGCCAAAGATGCACACCAAATACAAAACATATAAAATTGTTTGGTTTTATACCGCTGATAAAAATCAAAACAAAACATAATCAAAAGAAAATATATCTGTTTAACTTTTTACAATTACTGCGAATAAAATGAAAAAAGTAATATATACATGCATTACTGGCGAATATGACGATGCCTGCGCACATACATATTTAGGCGCAGATTGGGACTATATCATGTTTACAGATAATCAATACCTGCTGTCAAAACATCAATACATGCATTGGGAAATAAGAAATTTAGAATATAAAAAATTAAGCAATGTGAAAAATGCACGATGGCACAAAATAAATGCACATAAAATTTTACCAGATTATGATTACAGTTTATGGGTGGATGGAAATATTGTCATTCAATCAGAAAAATTTTTTGAACGAATTGATGCGCTTATAAAAAATAACATTATGATTTCTGTTCCGTTGCACCCTGTACGAAATTGCATATATTCAGAAGCTAAAACTATAAAAGCATTAAGAATTGACAACAAAAATACTGTTAATCGAGAAATGCTTAAATTACGTATATCGCATTATCCAAAAAACAATGGTCTGAATGAAACATGTATAATATTGCGCAGCCATAACAACAAAAAGATAGTCTGCTTACAAAAAAAATGGTGGAATATGGTAAAAAATTATTCAAAACGTGATCAATTGTCATACAATTGGGCAACATGGAAATCAAAAATAAAAACCTGTCCAATGTTTGAAACACCTGGGCAACACAGAAATTCACCCGAACTGTTATTTATCCATAAACCCAGCCACAACCAAACCCCATCTGAAAATTTTAACACATGGACAGCCCCATATTGGTTCATTAGGATTTGTTGTATGTTTATCCCCCATACAAAATCTAAACAAGATTTTTCAAAAAAACACTGCGCATAATCAAGGGAGTTAATAAATGCGAAACAAATATGATATTGTTTATTCAATTGGGCACGATTGTGCGTGTAGTATGTATTTAAAAAAACACAATTTGCGCACTGTATCAGGTCCACTGGATTGGCTGACCAGCGTACCAGCACACATGCGCTTTGAAATGATATTAAATGACTTTCACAACTTTATGAACATTGATGACTTTGTATTTGTTGAAAAAAATCCAAATATTGTAAATGATGAAACGTGTGATTATTATAAAAACAAATCTACAGGATTATATTTTTATCACGATTTTCCAGCAGGTGTTCCGTTGCGCGTTTCTTTTCCGGAAGTTGCCGAAAAATACGCACGTCGCATAAAACGATTTTATTCTAATATCAGATCACATGAAAATATTTTATTGGTATGGTTTTCCCATTATCACGATACTTCAAATGATGCATGGCTTAGATTTGCAAAACAATTTTGTGACAAAATGAATAAGAATATTGATTTTTTGATTATCCAACACTTAGAAAATCAATTTCAACCTATAAAAACAATTATTGCAGATAATATTATTCGATTTGATATGCACACAGTCGAGAAAGACCCCCAAGGCAATAATACAACTGTGGGTAACGAAAAATTATGTGATCAAATTTTTTCAAAATTCAATCTGCGCGTTCCGCGTTGCAATCGTCTTAAATACGCGTACAATAAATGTATGATTTATGGAATATGTAAATTTATACCATTTAAAAAATTACGACACGAATGGCGTAGAAAACTGAAAAACAATATTAATTCTCTGATTTATAATCGTTGATTTTAATGTAACTCATCAGCTAAATTCGCAATTGCAATCGCATACCAATTTGAATTATTCCATTTTTTTATTCTATAGAAATTTGGGTATGTCAGATACGCCGTTATCACAGGCATTGGCGCAACATCTGCGTCTGCAACCAACGTGACATCTGCAGATTGTGCGGATGCATTTTCACGCATTTGCGATATTTGCGCAACATCTGCGACCAGACCGGCAACCATATCATTTTGTGGAATCATACTGCCGTCTGGATTTGTAACACCCATTGTCGCCCATTGCTGTAAAGAAAATTTTGTTTTTCCATCCAACAACGATATATCAAAATCTGCAGGCAAAATAACACGACGCACGATACGTTCATTTTTATTCCACCCCAGTTTATTTAGGTAATTCCCAGCGCTGTACATCGCATCACTGATATTATTTATTATATCGATACGCCCATCACTATTTCCATCTGCGCCATATTGTGCCAATGTTGTTGGTATAAATTGAAAATGCCCCATCGCCCCAGCCCAAGACCCACGAACATTACCAATATCTAATTTATTTTTGTCTGCAATTTTCATTAATGCGACCAGTTGGTTCGAGAAAAATGTTTCACGCCGTCCGTCATACATTAATGTCAGAAATGCGTCTGTTAATTTATGTCGCGATTTTACCGCACCATAATTTGATTCCAGCCCCCAAAACGCCAACATCACATGCGCAGGCACACCATAACGCGCATCAACACGTGATAATAACGTTGGGTAGATAGTACGCATTTTGCGTCCCTGGGCAATACGCGTTTGATTTACAGTACGCGTCAAATAACCTTCAAGCGTTAACTTGAATTCTGCTTGATTTTTATCACTTTTTACAATCGAAGGTATAAATGCAGGATTGCGCAATGTATCATCAATAACAGATACATCAACCCCGGCATCCGTGGCACGTGCGCGCACAGAATCCAGCATATCGTACCAACGCTCAACATTAAATTCACCACGCGCAGCATACGCAGAATACTGTGTACACAAAACACACACAATCAGGAATGCCAGATTTCTAAGCCGCATACCACCCCCCAAAATTAATTAAAATGCATATTTTATACCAAGATGCAGACCAAAAGACTGCCACGTGGCACGCTTTAAAGAATCAGCAACTTTTTCGGTGTACGCAGGTATCGTTTCCAACAATGGAACATAGTAAATACTGCCGTCTTCGGCGATAACCTCCTGCATTACATATTGACCATTTTCATCCATCACATACTGACTGTATTCAGCGATATATAATTCCCCGCCAATCTTGCCAACATGGAAAAAGTTTGTATCAACCTTTAACGATAACCTTATGCGATCTGATAATGTGTAATTATACTCCAATTCCGCAGCATACGAATATGCGCCATTGCTGCCTTCGTCCAAGAAACTGGGATTCTGTTGCCAATCTGTGCGGTTCGGCCATATTCCTTCGGATGAATATTTTGGCATACCAAATTGCAAATACATACGCAAATTGTCTTTCAATGTCATCTGCTTTTCAATTTCCAGACCAACATAGAATCCAGACCATGTCGTATTGTATATATGAGTTGTTCCTTCAACAACAACAGGACCATCACCACCAATAATTACGCATTCACCAGCACTGACCCCCCATGGAATCGTACCTAATGCAATCTCATAATCACCTGTGACCAATGAACTACCCAAAGAACCAAAACCTTCGTAATAACCAGACGGCGTATTTGTAACAATCTTGATATCTTCTGGCGACATGCATACTTGATACCATTCTGCTGGTGCCTCTACCCCAATAGGAACAGAGAAATAATTTCCTAGTTCGTCCCCAAAAACATATTCACCCCTGTCAGTCATCAAAGGCAAATAAATCCCAGGATTCGGGTAGTAATGATCCGACATTTCCAGGTTGTGTTTAAATATTTCATACCCGAACGTTGGGGATAATTTCCAACCGCCGATATCCCATGCGTGATGTGCAGATATACCAAATTTAAAATAATTACTGCGACCACTTTGTGAACCAGTTGATATCGTAAAAATCCCATTTTCTGGCATTGATTCGTCAAATGGCTTTAAATCATAATCCATAGATAAACCGCCATGCGACATGTCGCCATATGCATATTCACCAAAAACAGATAAATCAAAATCGCGCAAGCTAAAATTATGACGGGCACCAACACGTATTTCATCCCAAATCATATCGTCCCATTCCAAAACAGAATTTACACCTGTTTCAAATTCAAAATCTGCAAATCTGCGTGAATAACCCGCATATATTGATGTTTTATGTTCCGCTTCGGCAGGCAGCGCAATACCATTTGGGGTCATAGTCCCAGAAAATTCAGGCATTACAGGACGTGGCACCTGATACGTATATGAACGCGAACCAACAACCTGTTTAGAACCAGATTGCCCAACATACTTTGTATACCCTTGCGAGGAATAACGATTATATGCCGCTTGATTTGCATTTGGTGCAGACACTGTTTGATAGTATGATGGCACACCTTCATTCACGGCAAATGCCGCAAAAGGCGCAAAAACAGCCGATAAAAATGAAATTGTCCTGACCTTCATCGTATTAGTGATAAAGTTATTATATCATAAATTTGAAATACATAAAAGCTTTTTTCATTTATCCCTTGCACCAAATATTTTGAAGGATAAAATAATACTTGCTATGACAAATATCGCACATAATTTATATATCCACGTACCTTTTTGCATATCTAAATGCAAGTATTGCGCTTTTTTTTCACATGCATGTGCTAATCCAGATTGGGAAACATACACCGCGAGCATCTGCGACGAAATTCAACAATGGGCACAAAAACTGGGGAATATATGTGTACCAACTATTTTTTTTGGGGGCGGCACACCGTCGCTGATACCGATAAAACACTTCGAACAGATTATGCAAACAATTCATAACTGTTTTAAATTAACCCCAGACACAGAAATTACACTGGAATCAAATCCAGGAACGCTGGACGCAAAAAAACTGACGCTGTTTAAAACAGCTGGAATAAGCCGCCTGTCAATTGGTGTCCAAAGCTTAGACGATGAAAAGTTAAAATTCCTGGGACGTCGACACAATGTAATGGATGCAATCAAACTGATTGATGCTGCCCACAGTTTAAAATTAAGAACATCTGCTGATTTTATTTACGGACTGCCGGGCGACACAAAAAAAACAGTAATCCAAACATGTAAACAGATTAATAATATCGGTCTGCTGCATGTATCAATGTACGAACTGACCATAGAAGCAAACACGCCTTTTGGAAAAATGAATTTAGATATGCCAACTAATGAAGCAATGGCGGATATGTATATGGCTATTGAAGATAATCTGAACCTACCCCGATACGAAATATCAAACTATGCCTGTCATGGACAAGAATGCAGACACAATCAGAACGTTTGGGATGGCGCACCATATATCGGCATTGGTCAAGGCGCAGCAGGACGTGTATTTATTAACAATACATGGTTTGAACAATTAGGCAACAATAAAAAATTCGAAACAATTTCTGATAATGCACGCGCAACAGAGATGATTTTAACAGGAATGCGAACTGTTCGCGGTTGCCAATTGACAGACACGATAAAAAACGTTATTGATATAGAATGGATTATGAATAATCCAGAATATGTAAACATACAAAACAATCGCCTGTGCGCAACACCACAAGGAATGATGATTTTGGATGATATTATTCTGAATGTAATACGGTAAAGGAAAATGGAAAATAAATTTTTAAACTTCATTGGTATCATCGCGGTTGCTGTGACAATCGTGTGGGCAAACACAACACAAAAGGAGAAGGTAGTGAACGCTGGAATCAAAATCGAAAATATGGATATGACAATAAATCCTGGGAATGATTTTTACTCGTACGCAAATGCAGGTTGGCAAAAACATAACCCAATCCCAGATGATTACAGCAGATATGGCGCATTTGAAGTTTTGCGCAACACAAACCTGGAAAGAACACGCGAAATCGCAGAAAACGACAATGGAAAAATCGGTACTTTATACGCCATCGCAATGGATGAACAAAAATTAAACCGCGATGGAACAAAACCTGTTCAGCCATTGTTGAGCAAGATTGACATGTTAACACGTCCAGACCTGGAAGAATACATGGGAAAAACATTCACATTCTCATCTGCATTCTGGGGGGATGGTGTTGCACTGGACGAAATGGACAGCGAACACTTTTTATACAACATTGGCCAAGGCGGATTAGGGTTATCGCGCGACTATTATTTTGACACAGACGCAAAATCAGTCGAGGTGCGTAAAAAATATCGTGATTTTATCGCGAAACAAATGGCAAACTTTGGGGTCATGGTCGATGTAGAAAAACTGTACGCGTTGGAAGAACGCATGGCTAAATCATTCTATCCAAAAGAAAAGTTACGTAATCCACATGCAAACTATCACAAAATGAGCATTGAAGAAATTAAAGAGAAGTTTCCTGGATTTGATTGGGATAAATTTTTGGCCGCACGCGGTGCCCAGCACGCAAAATTTATTAATATCGCACAACCAGAAGCAATTTTAGAATCAATCGCAATTATGAATGATACTGATTTTGAATTAATTAAAGCTTATTTAAAATACCGTATTGTCAGCGCTGCAGATTCGGTTTTGGATGATAAATCATATGACATTTCTTTTGATTTTTATAACCGCACAATGGCAGGTCAAAAAGAAAAAAAACCACGCTGGAAACGCGCAGTATCAATGATTGACGGTTCTATCGGTGAAGAAGCCGGCAGATTGTACGTAGAAAAATATTTTTCTGGAGACGCAAAAACACGCATGCAAACGCTGGTAAAAAATTTGCAACGCGCATATGCAATGCGTATTGAAAAATTAGAATGGATGTCAAACGAAACCAAACAAAAAGCATTGGAAAAATTGTCCACATTCAAAGCTAAGATTGGATACCCAGACAAATGGCGCGATTATTCTGAACTGGAAATAAAAAACGATTCATTGTGGGAAAATATGATGCGTGTCGCACAATTTGAAGACGCATTTTGGATTAAAAAAATTGGCCAAGAAAAAGATCCAACTATTTGGTATATGAACGCACACGAAGTAAATGCATATTATGACCCATCAACAAACGAAATATGCTTTCCCGCTGGGATATTACAATACCCATTCTTTGATATGGATGCAGATGACGCATTTAATTATGGCGCGATTGGGGCCGTTATCGGACACGAGATGACACACGGCTTTGATGATTCTGGACGCCATTTTGATAAAGATGGAAATATGAAAGACTGGTGGACAGCCAAGGATGCAGAAGGTTTTGAGAAACGCGCAAATGTTATGAAAGAATTTTTCAACAACATAAAGATAAACGATGAAGTTAATGCAAATGGCGAATTCACACTGGGCGAAAATTTAGCAGACTATGGTGGCGTTACAATCGCATTTGATGCATATAAAAACTTTGGCACACCATCAATTGAAACAGAAAACATTAGTTCCAACAAACGTTTCTTTATCGCATATGCAGGCGCCTGGGCGCAAAACATTCGACCAGAAGAAGAATTACGCCTGACCAAGGTTGACGAACATTCGTTGGGCAAGAATCGCGTAAATGGAATATTACCACATATAAACGCGTGGTACGAAGCATTTGATATAACCAAAAATGACCTGCTGTACATACCTGATGAACAACGCGTAAAATTATGGTAATAAAAAACCCCAATAAAATTTGGGGTTTTATTTTTCGACATGTTTAATTAGTCATCGATTACACTGTATTCACAGAAACCTTCGTTTGTGTCACAGCGCGATATTGTACCTTCGCTGATGAAATAGCCCTGTTCATGCAAACATGCTGGACATACCTTTGGCGCCTCTGTCCCGATGTGCCACATACCGCAGTTTGTGCAACGCCACATAACAATTTTGTCCTGTTTGAACAATGTGCCATTTTCGATGGCGTCAATCAATGCGCGGAAACGTGATTCATGATAACGTTCTGCATATCCGATGTTCTTTAAAATTTCTGCGATTGCGGGGAAACCTTCTTGTGCTGCGATTTGTGCGAACTTTGGATACATTTCTGTATTTTCTTCGTGTTCACCATATGCCGCCGCCTGCAGATTTTCCAACGTTGTTCCAATTTTGCCCGCAGGGAAAGATGCCGTGATTTCTATATCGCCACCTTCCAAGAATTTAAACAAGCGGGATGCGTGTTCTTTTTCCTGGTCCGCAGTTTCCAAGAATATTTTAGAAATCGCCTGGTATCCATCTTTCTTTGCCTGGGATGCATACATTGTGTAACGGTTGCGTGCCTGAGATTCACCTGCAAACGCAATTAACAGATTCTTTTCTGTCTGTGTACCTTTTAATGATACCATTGTTTGTTCTCCTTTTATGGTTAAGTTTTAAGTTTCTGTGCAGAATTTTAACAGACGTAATAGCAAAATGCAAAAAATTATTTTTGTTTTATAGTCGTCTGATTCTTGCAGGCGACAGAATGAATTAAGTCCATATATTCATCGTATAATTTTATACCTAAAAATGCGCGTGCCTGTTCAACCGTTTGACCATAAGCCCAATAGGTTTGTTTGTCTGTTGTATATTTTGCAACAACATATTGGGGCGACGATGCCAAATATTTGCCATAGCAATTTTCACAAACACGATTAGCGTAAAAAAATTCAAAATGATTGCGTTCGTTACGTGCAATACGCGCCCCCAATACAAATGGAACATCGCGCACAATTTGTATCTGGTGTGGAAACTTATCCTGGACACGCCACAAGCCACCAATAAATTCAATATTGTGCAATCCAACCGCATTCAGAGACACAGTCTTTCCATTTGACAGATATGCCACTTCGCCACGCGCACGAGCCGAGTTATAATCACGCACCTTGTCAAAATCACTGACGTGCGTTGCCATACTGTTATTTTTTTTAGACATCTTTTTCAACACCTATGAATTTCTTTTCAATTGATGATATCAGCGTATCTATCCCCTGTCTCCCTGCGGCACTGATTGTGACAATTTCTGGTTTCTTTTTGCGACCAAAAGATTTCTTGAACGCGGTCATTTTTTCGGTTAATTCATCCGAATCAACGGCGTCAATTTTATTGATTACAACCAATTCTGGTTTGTCTGTTAAATCCCCCCCATACGAATCCATTTCATGACGTATTGCCCGATATCGCGCACCCCAATCGTCTTCGGTGCCATCAATGACATGTAAAATCATCTTGGTACGTTCAGCATGTCCCAGGAACTGGTCCCCCAAACCAACGCCAGTGTGCGCACCTTCGATAAGCCCAGGCAAGTCAACCAGAACAAATTCACGGTCATGTGCATACATTACCCCCAGTTGCGGATTCAGTGTTGTGAATGGATAATTTGCAATCTTTGGACGTGCCGCCGTCACCGCAGACAATAATGTTGATTTACCGGCATTTGGAAAACCGACCAATCCAACATCCGCAATTAATTTCAGACGTAAAACAACCGTTCGTTCTTCACCAGGCAGACCATCGTTCGCCTGCTTTGGGGCGCGGTTTGTCGGGCTTTTGAAATGCAGATTTCCCCAACCACCATTTCCACCGCGCGCCGCGCGATACTCCATACCATCAACGTTTAAGTCGGCGTATTCAATTTCTTCATTTTCAGATAAAATTACCGTTCCTGTTGGCACAGGCAAAACTAATGTTTCACCAGATGCGCCGGTACGCATTTTGCCCATACCGTTTTGCCCACGCTGGGCCAAGAATTTTGTCTTGTACCGATAATCAATCAAGGTATTAACATTTGGCACCGCTACAAATATCACGTCACCACCACGGCCACCGTCACCACCATTCGGTCCCCCGAATTCAATATATTTTTCACGACGGAAACTGGCGGAACCGTTACCACCATCACCCGCCTTGATGTAAATCTTTGCGCGATCTAAAAACTTCATTTTTTTGCCTCTTGCCATGCATTATAATCTAAAAACTTGCAATTTCCAGTATAAAAGGCTATAATTGACAGGCTGCATTGCAGTGATGATTCTGAATCCGTTGTGAAATAGTCGTTTTGGACTGGGGGGCGGTACCCCACAGCTCCACCATGATTTGATACGATTTTTTGTCGTATTTGATTATGGGGCTGACATAGATTCGACAGGCGATGAAAGACAAATTGGTTGAATCCGACGTGGTGTCGTTAAAAGCCGACTAAAAACTGAATGGCGATAGAATCGCTGCGAACGACAATGTTCGCCTTGCAATGGCTGCCTAATATGGCGTTGAATATGGTTGGCGATTGTTGACCGTATTCGTTTTAGCAATTGCGGTGTTCGCCGGGTACATGGCACCAGAAATCCCGGCATTTTTATTTATACATAACGAAGGAAATAAAAAAATGTTTGGAAAAATTAAAAAAATATTTTTTACAGGCGTATTTGGTATTTTATACATATCTTTTGCCACACAGCTGATTTATACATTGTTCTGGGTTGAAGGTTTTGAAAACAAAATGTTGGCAATGGGCTCTTTGACCTTGGAATGGTTGATTTTGATTGCGGCGCGTTATTTATCAAAGCGTTCCAGCAACAGCGCACAACATGCGACAAATTATCGTCGTCGCTAAAAAAACCGCCGATTGGCGGTTTTCTTTTTTGAACAAATAGAATATTTCATTGCTCTTGAAATCTGACAAAAATATATTATATTTGTTTCACTATGAAAAAATATATTTTACCGTTTCGTGATTTAGTTGTTTCGCCAGGCTTAACGGTGCCGGCATTGATTGATAACCAAATGTCTGCAGCCTGTGTAAAAGCAGCTGCAAAATCTGAAGGACAACAAATCGTCCTGACCCCGCAACACACATGGTCGTACCCAAATAGCGCAGAAGACATCTATAATGTTGGAACCGTTGGTGAAATAGTCCAAGTGTTAAGCATGCCAGATGGCGCCGTACACATTCTGGTTCGCACAACTAGCGCTGTAAAGTTAAGCGATATAGAAATAAACGCCGGAATTTTCACAGGTGCGATTGAACCAATCGAAATTATTGACGATATATCTGATGAAAAAACACTGATGTTGCGCGATATTATTGCCGATAATATGGAAGAATTGGCCCAGGCAACACGCAAATTTAAGGTTGAAAAACTGCGCAATGTAATTGCTAACTATCCCCTGCCCGCGTTTGTCGATTCTGTGATTCAAACCGCTGATATTGATAATGACACGGCAGTAAAGATTTTGGCAGCAACCAGCTGGTCTGAAAAACTGACCATATTGTTAGAGGCGATTAAGTTATTGCTGGAAACTGCGAAGATTGAAGAATCTATTGCAAAACGTATTCATCAACAAATGGAAAACGGACGACGCGAAGCAATCTTGCAAGAGAAAATGCGTGCGATTCAAAAAGAAATGGGCGATGACGATGGCGAAATGGACACGCAAAATATTCGCAAAAAGATCATGCGCTCGCATATGCCGCACGAAGCGAAAGAAAAAGCATTGTCTGAATGGAAACGTATGCGCTCTATGTCGCCAATGTCAAATGAAGGTGGTTTGTTAAAAACATATCTGGATGAATTATTGGCGATGCCGTGGGGCAAATCTGACAACGCACCAATTGATTTAAAACAAGCACGCGCAATAATGGATTCACAACATTCAGGAATGATGGACGTTAAAGAACGTATTTTGGAACATATTGCGGTTATGAAAAAGACCAACTCGAACCAGGGCAGCATATTGTGCTTTGTTGGTGCGCCGGGTGTTGGGAAAACATCGCTGTGTAAATCAATTGCAGATGCGTTGGGGCGTAAATATCAACGCATATCTCTGGGTGGAATATCGGACGAAGCGCATTTCCGCGGTCATCGCAAGACATATATTGGCGCACAGACTGGACGTATTATGGATGCACTGAAAAGATGCAAGACCAATAACCCTGTTATCGTGTTGGACGAAATTGACAAGATGGGACGCGATTGGCGGGGCGACCCGGAATCTGCATTGCTGGAAATTCTGGACCCAGAACAAAACAAAACTTTTCGCGACCATTATTTAGAAGTTGACTTTGACCTGTCAAATGTAATGTTTATTGCAACCGCTAACAGTCTGAATATGTCAAATGCATTGAAAGACCGTATGGAGATTATTGAAATCCCGGGCTATTCAATAGATGACAAGATTAAGATTGCACGCGAACACTTGATTGGACGTGCTGCACGCGACACAGGATGGCAAACGGATAATATTGTTATGTCTGACGAAGCATTAAAACACATCATTCAAAATTACACTTCTGAACAAGGAGTGCGCCAGGCACAACGTGAAATCACCGCAATACTGCGACGTTCATTATTAGAGAACGATTGCGAAGATATCAAGACAGAATTTACACCACAGAAAATCGATGAATTGTTATCTTCACGCAAATCAGCAGGCTTTGCGAAAAAAATTGGATTTGGGGTTCGCGCATGATGAAAAAAAGACAAAATGGCATTTATCATATGTACATAAATGGAAAACCTGTAGAACTGTGCATTGATGGTGATGGTTGGGAACAAATTGACACATTCCATGAAATAGAAAAATATGCAAAATCACACCATTTTGATATCAAATACAAAACAATGCCAACAGAATTTAAAGCACGAAAACAAGATGCGCTAAGTGCTGGATCTGATAGATACGATATTACCATATTTAAATTATACGCATCAGATACAACCAGCATTTTCTTTGCGCCTAAATATCGGGTGCAAATTCACGACAAACACAAAAAACAAACAAAAACATATATGGGTACAATCGCAGGATTTATGTTTGAAATGTTTGAAAATATCCGAGGAAATCAAAAATGATTTTGATAATAAATACTTCTGGCAAAGACCTGGAATTTGTGCTGGGCGACAATTACAAATCTGTGGTGGTGGAAAAGCAATCAGTCGCCCTGCCCGACCAGTGTGAAAAATTTATCGCCGAATGTGGCGCAACATGGCGCGATATCAGCGCAATCGGTATTGTTGTTGGCCCAGGCAGTTTTACAGGCATTCGCCTGGGGATTGCATATGCCAAGGGACTGGGGTTGGGGTTGAATATCCCGGTCGTTGGTATCAGCGCATTTGACCTGTACATGGCGGCAACACCAGACGCGTTTGTTGCAATTGATTCTGGGCGTGGCGACTTCTTTGTTGCAGCAGACGGATTGCCACCACAGACAATGGAAATTGAAGAGTTAGAGGTAAAACAAATGGAATGGCCACGCACAGTTGGACATAAACCATTTGACCTGAAGTTAGGCGTTAATATTGTAAAACAAAAAATCACCAATGGTGATTTGGAACCTGTGGTGCCGATGTATCTGCGCCCCAGTTATGCCGAAGAAAACAAGGGCAAATAATATATGCAAGAAAATATCAACTCTTTACTTAAAAATCAAATACACAGTCGTATTAAATACCTTGCAGATAATGAAAAGGTTTGTTTTTTACAGCATGCCCCATTTTGCAAACAATCATATAAATATATAGATACATATCGCATATGGAAAAGTAATGAATTTTTAGATGTTTATCACATTCGGGACTATAACAGCAAACAAAGTGTTGATTTACATTTTATTATGCAAATTGATGACACAAATGTTAAAACCCAAGAAACAAATACTGAATTTGCAAAACAAATACTTGAACAATTAAAGCTGAAATACCTTAAACAAAATGTTAAATGAATTGGCGAATCTTCATCAAAAATGCTTTCCGCACAAACCATGGTCTGCGGACGATTTTGCCGATTTAAAAAAATCAGGATGTGAAATTATCGCCAGTCAAAACGGATTTATCGTTTGGCGGGCGGTTGCAGACGAAGCCGAACTGATTACAATCGGCGTTGCACCCGACGCACGGCGCACAGGGATTGGGGCCGCCATGATTGGAATTATGGAAGGAGAATTGAAAAAGTCTGGTGTGAAATCTGTGTTTTTAGAAGTTGCTGAAAATAACACCCCCGCCCGCAAATTATATGAACAAAATGGCTATGTTCAAATTGGCGTTCGCCCAAAATACTATGACGGAATTGATGCCATTATGATGAAGAAAGATTTATAAATCATTTACAAAATCCAATACCCGCCGGTCAAATATAACATCACGTTCGCGCAATGGCGCGGACATGTGTATATCAGATGCACAACGCGTGCGTGACAGCGCAACATATGTTTGACCGTGCGCAAAGCAACCACGCGAAACATCAATTACAACCGCATCCAGTGTTTTGCCTTGGGCACGATGGATTGTCATGGCGTAACCTAAGCTTAATGGGAATTGTTTGTAAGATCCAACTTCGTTTTCAATCAGACGGTCATTTTCATCGCGCGTGTATTCAATCTTTTGCCATTTTTCAGGCCTAACCGTCACGGTTTCGTGCGAATCAGACAGCAGTTGCACCGTTATATCACGCGCAGTCATTGCGCGCACAATCCCCATTGAACCGTTGTGCCATTTGTCGCCGTTCTTTACAAAAACGACCAATGCGCCGACCTTTAATTCCAACGCCAGGGGTGCAGGTACATCACGGTCAGAAAAATTACCACTTAACACACCATTATATACAACCGCGGTTTCGTTTATTTGATTCAGGCGCGTGGCATTAATGCGTTCGGCAACCGCACGAAATGGCGTAATCAAAACCGCATTTTCACGACGTGTAACATCATCTATTCTGCATTCATTGAAAAAAGACAGTGCGCCCGTATCACCATTGCGCAATCGCACCAGATTTTCCAACAGCGGCAGGTCATTTTGGCGATATACAAAATCAAAATTATATTTGATAAAATTTGCACGTTTGTAGACATTGCTGTCAAAAAAGTATGCGTTTGGATGCCCATATTCTGTTTCATAGTATTGGTTCGCTTCGCGTGTTATGACCGGCGGCAACTGATATAAATCACCAATGGCAACAACCTGAATCCCGCCAAAGGGTTCATTATTACGGCGGGCATAGCGCGCCAGAACATCAATCGCATCCAGCAAATCAGGTGCAACCATTGATATTTCATCAATAATCAGGACATCGGTTGCTGTTAGAATATTGCGTGGCTTTGCCTTTAGCTTTAAAAATTCGGGCAATGTAAAATCGCGGGGTGGAATTTGAAACAAGGAATGTATCGTCTGCCCCCCGACATTTAATGCGGACACCGCCGTTGGACAGGCGCATACAATTCTTTTTTTTGATGCAGATTTCAGATAATTAACAAATGTTGATTTACCTGTTCCGGCAGGTCCCAAAATTAATAGATTAGAATTGGTGCGTTCGATTGTGTCAAACGCAGAAATCTGGGTTGAATTTAAAATCGGAACAACAGAACTCATTGAAATTATATAATTACATAAAAGAATAAAAAAACAAATAAAAAAACCCGCCAATCGGCGGGTAATTCTGATTATATCCCCTTGTAGAGTTCATTTGCCCAAGTTGCACAACCTGTGCCAGGTTCTTCGGCACATTCTTCACCAGCAGTACTTGCACATGTAATGATTTTGTTTTGACATGCGTTATACGCAACCCGGTCAATTCCAGACAGGCTCAAACTGTCACTTTCTGATCCAACAAAGCCATTATCAGATAAACATCTGATTACTTCATCGCCACATGATTCTGCATATTCAGATACAATTGCATCCTGGCGTGCCTTAATCTGTCTAAATACACGTGACATAAATTCTTTTATAACTTTGTTATCTGAAGAATAGCCGACACCACTGTAGGTATAATCCTGGCAATGATTCATAACATATGCACACATACCGTTTGGTTTTCCATTTGCATCAATCGTGCCAATCTTGTCTGATATATATGTATACAAACCTGATGAAGTTGTGTCTATATATTCAGGCAGCGAACCACCATCAGCCCAAGCATTTTTATCTACACTATCTTTTTTATAACTCCACGTTTGATATACACCTGATATAGAACCAACATTGCCGGGTTTTGATCCCAGAACAATTTCACCATTTACAATATATTTTCCAGTTGGATCCAAACAGTTATCGTAATCCGTGCCACAAACAAAATCATCCTGCATACAGTTGTCCATTTCTGTTACACAGTCACGTAATGAATATTCATTCTTGCTTTTCGCGACATACAAACGTGCAATCTTTAGGATATATTTTGCATTGTTGATACGATTTATCATTTCTTCATTTGATTCTTCCAGGCTGCGTTCATAGACGATACACTGTTTATCAATTTCCAAATCATAAGAATTAGACACAACAGATATATCAACCCCCTGGGCCTGGCAATCATTCAGAACCGCTGTTTTACAACGCGAACTGGCAGTTTTGTATAATTGCCCACCACGTTGATTACTGATGCTGTTGGTGCTTTCGCGGGTTGTAGTGAACATATCCGAGAAGTTAAACGATAATGAATCAGTCCCCATATTCAGAATACTGTTCAGATCAAAATCAAATACAGTATTGTTGGATACGGTACTGGTACTGGATGCACGACCGGCTTCTACTTCTACCAGCATAGAATTTACACGTTGAATTTCTTTGTACAGCGATGAAGTATCACTGCTGCCCGACATTTCTGCTTCGGCAGACGTTTCTTCAAACATCGCAGCAATTTCATCAGGTGTCAGATTTTCCGCAACAATCATGATTTCACGATAAACACTTTCCAATTGCGCCTGGGCTTCTTTTAACCCATTTTCTGTCTTTTCATAATTTTTAATATTCGCAGAACAGCTGCAACGTCCCTGCTCATCATCCAGCACATTACAGAAATTATCCATACACTGCATATACTGCGCCTTGCAATAATCAGTCAGTTGCGCCAATTCATCAATCGACATTGCAGCAGATGTTACAGTGTCTGCAGAAGCAGATACCGATGTTGTCGATGTTGTAGCGGTCACACTTGGGATACGTGCACGAATTGACGTTGGCGCAGCACTGGACCGCAGCGCGACACGCGCCACAGGATTACCGCTGTATATGGGTGTTGACACTGTATCGTTTGTAGTAACCGCACTGCGCGCCACAGAGCTGCCCCCCTGCATTGTCCGACGCGTACTTTTTATCTGGCCCTCAGCGGGCAAGGCAGCGCGCGTAGCACGCGTTGAAACCGATGCCGCAGCCGGCGCCACCGCCGTACGCGCACGCACAACACCATTGCTGGTCGCACGACTGGTCGATACATTTCGCGCCACCGCACGACGTGCAGGCGCAGTCGAATTTTTACCACCAGGCACAGCACGTGACGCGGCACGCAACGCAGCGTTTGTCTTGGCGTTTGGAACAACCGTTACCACAGGCATATCAGATTCTTCGCCGGCACCGGATTCTTCATATTCAACAACATCTTCATACAAAATTGGCGCCACTTCTGCAAAAGCGGGTAAAGTCAGCAAACCAGCAAGTACGGCAACAAATCTTTTCATGCTAAAAATCCTTCCTATTTTGTTTATAATTTTATCATGTTGCGATGTTTTATACAAGTAAAAAAAACACAACAAATTGCCCAACCAATGTTTTATTAGGACTGTTTTCTTAAATCATTAAAAAACATAATGATTTTTCTTGCACAATTGGTTTTGTTTGACATATAATATACCAGGTTACAAAAAAGGGGAATTTCGGTGTCAATAATAAAAAAGGTTTCTGCATGTATTTTGACATTGCCGCTGATTGGTTGCACAACTATACCAACCACAACAACAGACCCCAGATTAAACGAATATGTCCCAAAATTCACACAAAGTGATTATGACTATAATCCGTACGAGACACCAATCGCACAATGCTATGCCGAAGAACTGGGACAAAAAGAAGATGCGTCGGGCGCAACGTTAATCGAAGATGGATTGTCTGCATTTATTATCCGCTCTGCATTTGCACGAATGGCAACCAAAACAATTGATTTACAAACATACATATACAGCAATGACTTTACATCCAAGGCACTGATTAACGAGTTAAAAAGCGCCGCTGACCGTGGTGTAAAAATACGAATACTGTTGGACGACTATGGAACAAAATCAGACATCGTGGATGTCACACTGCTGAACCAACACCCAAATATAGAGGTAAAAATTTTCAACACTGTGGCAAACCGCTCTAAATTACTGTATTATCCGCAATTTTTATTAGATTTTAATCGCCTAAATTCACGCATGCACAACAAACTGTTTATTGTGGACAACATCGCATACATTACCGGTGGCAGAAATGTTGGCAGTAATTATTTCTATCCAGAAACAGCATCAAACTTCTCGGATACAGACGTATTGTTTATTGGCGACATGACCCGATATGCCACAAACAGCTTTAACGAATATTGGAACCACCATCTGGCAATTCCCGCATCTGTAATACCAAAAGCAAAATCAAAACACGCAATGAACAGACTGGAAAAAGCATTTGCAAAAACCCAGAAAGAAAATACAGAAGATGTACGCAGGTACAATACAATCATCTCTATGGCACAGCGTGACTATAAACAGAAAAAATTTGACTTCAGCTGGGGGCGCGGAAAATTCTTGGCAGACCCACCAGAAAAAGTCGAAATGACAATGCAAGAAAAAGAAACATATCGCGGCGATATCATTCGTGCGTTGC
Source organism: Candidatus Enterousia sp. (assembly GCA_045530935.1). Lineage (GTDB taxonomy): Bacteria > Pseudomonadota > Alphaproteobacteria > Rs-D84 > Rs-D84 > Enterousia. The sequence goes on from JAZSDC010000026.1 coordinate 24,024, forward strand.
AACACCTGTGGACCAAGACAAAAAATTCCGTTTATATGTCTGCTGCTTACTTCGTTCCAGGACAAGGCGGACTGGAACACATGTTGCGGGAAGAAAACTCTGGCGTACATATGACGATTGTTACAAATTCTCTGGCATCAACAAATGCACCAACAGTATATGCAAAATGGGAAAAATATCGTAAACAACTGATAAAATCAGGCGCGGACGTATATGAATTTATGGTATCCGCAGAAAACCTGCGCGGAAAAGAACATGATCGCGAAAGAAAACAGTCCAGTTTTTCCGTACTGCACAGCAAAACAATGGTCTTTGACGAAGACATTTCATGGATTGGCAGTTTTAACCTGGACCCACGCAGCGCGTATTATAACACTGAAAACGTGGCAATTTTCGAAAGTCGCGATTTTGCCAATAAATTGCGTAACATGATTATAAACGATACAAAAACATCATGGCGCGTAACATTGGATAATAACGACAACCCAATATGGACTGGAATCCGACCAGATACACCAACACCAAAAATACACAAAACCGCACCAGACACGACAATATTTCGCCGAATATGGAAATCAATATGCAATCTGGTACCTGAAAAATTTGTTTAGCCACAAAAAAAGCTAAACATGTGAATGCAAAAATATATGCGCAACAAAACTAAACAATGTAACCGCACTTAATATAACAAGAACGATGCGTTGAAAACGATGGGCGTGCCCACCATCACAACAGGCACAGCTACAACGACAATCACGTAAAACCATCCGCCAAGATACAGCAAGCATAACCCCAGAGAATACAAATAACCACGGTTCAAGCCAATGTGGCAAAAGATGAAAGTGCGCAAAATCAGGCGCAACCACCCCCAACACAGCCAACACCATCGGAATACCACAGCAAAAAATATGCGGGACAATCGCCGCAATCAAACCAATCTTTACACCCTTGTTCTTCATATTCTTTAAGCCTTTTACTGGAAATTATATATATTTTATACACATTATCAACCAATAAAAAGTTGACAATTTTCCTGTTTTTGATATAAAACAGGTCGTGTTAAGAAATTCTGAGCTTTTTATATCTTCTGATTATGCATTTCAAGACAGAACATCTGTTTATCTGTTCACAAACGAAAACATATCAGGATACCTGAACAAACTATGCGACCTGAACAATGGGCGCGTTTTGACAGTCGCAGCATCTGGCGACCACGCCTTTGAAGCGTACCTGCGCGGCGCACCCCAGGTTGACACTTTTGATATAAATTCATACCAACGCAATGTATTAGAATTGAAATCACGTATGATTAAGGAATTACCTTACTCTGACTTCATGGATTTCTTTTTTGATAAAACAAATTTTTTTAATCAAAAAATTATTGCACCAATTATGCCAACCTTCTCACGCGAATTGAAATACTTTTTATCAAAGTGTGCAGCGCCCGACACGCAAATGTTTAAATACAATGGCCCAACCGCACCAGAGTACGATTTACGCCACATATCGTACATTGCAGATCCAGCACAATATGATAAATTACGCGAAATACTGCCCAACAGGACCAACTTTCACCATTGTAAATTAGAACGCGTGTCCGCAAAATTTAATCAAAAATATAGTCTGATAATGCTATCTAATATATTTTATTATATGTACCCAAACGAACCAATTAATGAAAACAGATTCTTGAAATTTTATCAGAACATCTTACGACCATTGGCAAAAAATAATTTGGAAGATGACGGAAAAATATGCTTCAACTATATGTGGGATACCAAACCATCTGTGTGGTCAAATTTTATGGAATTTATTCAATCTAAATACGTAAAAGAAAAAAATTATGAATTTGTTTCACGCAGTATCGTTTCTGCGTTTAACGACGTCAATTGGGATACAGCTTTGATTATGCAAAAAAAACAACGATAACCAACATTTGGCATCCCCAGCAGGACTTGAACCTGCATCTAATTCTTAGGAGGAACTTGTTCTATCCTGTTGAACTATGGGGACACACCAGGATGTATTCTAAATCAACACAAAAAAATATTCAACTATTTTATCCAGCATCCATATTGACAAATTGCAATTTTGAACTACTATTGTAACGATAATAAAACAGGATAATAAATGGCAAAAAAAATACTTTATCGCTCAAACATCATAGAAAATGAAGAAGCAAAAGAAATTATGGTAGATATATTCAACCTGCCATATGACAGGTTTAGTAAAGAAACACCACTGTTTATACTTGAAGACGTAACAATAAAACGTTCACAAGGGCATGAAGTGCCATCTATGCGCCACGTCGTTATTACAGGCACACTAAACATCAAAGATATCAGCATAACACCAGATACAATTTTACCAGACGAATTAACCGAATTAATTTGCCAGTATTCTATTAATTCACTGGCAGACCTGCCTAAAAAATTGCCTGCAAAACTAAAAAAAATTACGATACGCCACGCATTAATGAACAATATCAAAAATGATAAAAATGGCGCACTGCTTGATGCACGACGCTTTGTCCAAGCACACCCTCGCATCATTGTTACAGATGAAAAAACAACGTTACGCGACTTGCTAAAAGAAATTGACAAGAAACACACAAATGACAAAACACAAAAAGACACCAAAAGCAGCACACAACCCACAACAAATACTGTTGAAACAAAAGACAAAACAGACGAATACTATTCAACAGATGAATTAGTTGCAATGTGTAGAAACGCTTCACCAGAATTAGAAGCATTAACGGACGCAGAACTTAGTCGATATATAAAAAAAGCACGTTCAACCAAGGCAAACTTAAAATTAGACCCCATCGAATTAAAACGCGATGATGGCGCAAAGGTTATTTGCGTACACAAAAAATATCTGGACACAATCATCGATTATATATTGTCACAAATTGAATCAGACCAGATGCGCGTTCAAGCTAGAAAAACGGTACGAAAAACAAAAAAAACCAGTCAGGACACTACTGAATCAGAAAAGGATGACAAAGTTACGTATTATCAAATTGACGGTAAAAAAATTACAGCAACACAAATCAAGAAATATATAACAAAAAGTAAATGGAACGCAATTTGCAGCGCATGCAGGAATAATAAAAAACAATTGTTAAAAATACTGAAAGATATTGATGCAATTAATATAAACCCATCAGACACTGCAAAAAACAAAGTTTATTATATCCAGGATGATACAATAAAAACATCGCGCACAATAGAATTTAAAAGCGCAAAATGCCTGACCCAGGGATTTGACAGCCAGAACAGCAGACAACGTATCATCTGGGCTGTGTCGGGGAACACTTTTGTATGCGTTGATTTCTTTGCAGAACACGAACATTCAATAGATAAATACAAAAATGTTATTCGCGGTATAGATATCGATTTATCAACAATTGAACCTGAATCACTTTTTGATGTTTCTGATTTAATTCGCGATCTATCAAGCGACGACCCCAATGGCCCCACCCAAACAGACACCAATCCAGAGTCAACAAGTGAAGACACAACAACACAGGACACAAACAGCGCAAATGCAGACTTCAAAAAAAAGAATGATTTGTTTACAAATTTTGTTTGGCCAGAACTGTTTTCTATGAACACACGATTGACCCAACAGATAAAATTTGCAGATAGCGAACGCAAAATCCTGTTGAACAAAATGCTGGTTGAAACAAGCACAGAAAAACTGCTGCATATGACAAAAGACGTGTTTAATATTTTGCAGCGCAAAAAATTATATGAAGAAGCACAAGCTAAACTGAGTTCTATAAACAACCAGTTGCAAGAAGTGCAAAAAGGATTAATGAAATAATACCCCACCATCGCGGTGGGTTTTTTTATGTTGTAGTTTGACATTATTAAATACATCGTATAAAATATGACGGATAAAAAATAAAAAAGGAAAGACATGGCAACAATAACACGAAGTGATTTTGCAGACAGACTGCGCGAACGTTTTGGTCTGACAACCGCGGACGCATATAAGATGGTTGATGTTGTATTTAACGAAATTCGCGACGCACTGATCAATAACGAAGAAGTTAAATTTGCAGGTTTTGGAACATTTAAAATTCTAAAAAAGAATGCACGCATGGGGCGCAACCCAAAAACAGGCGAAAGCGCAGTAATCTCTGCAAGAAAAGTTGCAACATTTCGTCCCAGCAGCGAATTCCGCGACAGGGTCGCCGCAAAAAAATAAGGATAAACAGTAATAAAAAAGACGCCCAAATGGGCGTTTTTACTTTATCATTTCGTAATTCTTTTTTATTATTTTTGCGCTGCGACGCAGGGCCGACAGTTCTGCAGAAAGCATATCCGGCATTAATGTTGCAACACTGCCATTTCTGCTGACAATACGCGGCAGGGACATTGCAACCCCTTGGACCACCGCACCATCAAAAATGGATACAGTTAAAATTCTGCGTTCATCATTAACAATACAACGTAACAAATCAGCAACCGCGCCTGCAATACCATCCCATGTCGCACCACGTCCACGAATAATCTCATACGCAGCATTATGAACACGATGTTCAATAGTATTACGCGTGGTTACAGGCAAGGATATTTTTGTCTGCTTACAAAAAGCATTTAAACACAATCCACCTACACGAACAGACGACCAATTAACAACACTGCTGTCACCGTGTTCGCCCAAAACATATGCATTAATCGATTGCGGCGAAACAGATAATTGGCGCGATAAAATTGTACGCAAACGCGCAGAATCAAGCATCGTTCCCGTACCAATTACACGTGATGGCGGTAACTTAGACAAACGTTGCGCCAACATAACCATTACATCTAATGGATTTGTAACAACTATCAGTTTTACTGTTTTTGAATCAACATTGGCCATTACACGCGGAACAATATCAGAAATCACAGCAGCATTAGCCGCCAACAAATCCGTTCTGGTTTCCCCAGGTTTTTGATTGGCGCCCGCCGCAATGATGACAACTTCGCTGCCACGAATTCCACGATAATTATTAACAGCCGTTATTTTCACATCATAAGAAAAAGCCGCCGCATGTCCAAGATCTTCGGCTGCTGCGCGTGCACGCACCCCATCACGATCAAACAAAACAATTTCATGCGCAAGACCTGTATTCTTGACCGCAGTCGCAACAGCCGCACCAACAGAACCAATACCAATTATAGAAACTTTCATATTCTCTCCCTGTATTATACACAACTATTATATCATATTTTTTTCTATCTGTCATAAATTACAGGCGTTTTATTTATTGTGTACACACGCCCATCATTATCATTGTTGTAATACAAATACAAAACATTTGATGTACCATCTTCATCCGCCCAGGGCGAAAAGCGACCAATGACCTGGCGCGACGTATTATACGGAAATACGTTGTTGAAGGTATTATCAAAAACACGTGAATAATTGTCAGAAAATTCCGGATAAACAACCATATTCATCGCAATAATTCCATTGGGCGCAACGCGCTTTTTCAGACGTTCCATAAACTCAACTGTTATCAAGGATTCTGGAACCTGATAAGAATTCGAGTAAACATCCAACAAAATAAAATCATAATTTTCAGGTACGTTTTTTAAATACTGACTGGCATCAGCAACAATAAATTTTTTATTCGGCGTCAATTTTTGTTTCAGGAAATATTGTTCCGTAATATCTTTTAATGTGCCTTCGATATCAACAAAAGTATAATCATTGCGCGTATCATTTAACCCCAATGTAAAACCACCCGCCCCCAAGACCAATATCTTGTACACACGATTGGCAGGCATCGTATATATAAAATTATCATTCAAATAATTAACATAATCCGCCACAACATTTCTGGCAGGATCATATACAGACATTGGCAATCCATTCATATATAAAATACGCCCAAAACTTTCTTCGGAAACAGATATCGTAGAATTTGCATTATTAACAATAATCCCATGGCGACGTTGCGCAGCATCACAATTTATCAATACAGACACCACACAAACCGATACCCCAACTGCCCAAACCAGCCAATGACGAGATAAAATTAACGCAGCAACAACTGATAAAACAGTTATCAACACAACCGTATAATTTACACCAATAAATGGCATTAACAACAAGGTCGTTGCCACAGAACCAAAAACAGAACCAATCGTATCCCAGGCCATCGTACCACCAATACAGTTTGCTACACACGAACGCAACCTTCGCGATAACAAGGTTGTGTTCAACCCAAACAAAAACGGCCCAAGCGATAAAAATATTAATGAATAGAAAAATGTTTGAAGCACACTGGATGTAACGCCCCCAAAATACATCAATCCAAAATACATAGATACCAACCGAAAGCTGGCCGCACATACCGACATAAGCGCAATTAAAAGAAAATTAGTTCTTAAGACAGAACGTATTTTCATATCTGAAAAACGCCCTGATTCACCAATAAAATACCCAAAAGACATAAAGCCAAGAAATATTGCCATAATGATACTGGTTACGACAGCACTGCTGCCAACAAAAAATGATAACTGGCGCAAGACAACCAATTCCAAAGACAAGCTAACATAACCATTTAAAAAAATAAGAAATACAATTGCAGAACGCGATAAATTTAACATTTCTTCTCCATCCAAAATACCAGATTTTATCATACAGATTTTTTATAATTCGCGCAACGCAATTATTAATGATAATTTAACAAACGAACATCATCAAATTCAGAATAACGTCCAAACATCATACGAACAAAAGGACACAAAGCAATGATATGCATCTTGTGCATACGCGCCATTTCCGCAACTTTACGCAACAATGTCAAACCAATTTTTTGACTTCTAAATTCAGGAACAACAGACGTATAATCGATTAACAACATATCAACACCAATACGAACAAATGTAATTTCACCAACCTTTCTGCCATTGCAAAAAGCTTCGAAACCGTCCTGGGTAGACGACATAAAATATTGAATATTTTCTGACATACAACAAATATAGCACATAATAATAAAATATGATATACGACAATATTCAAAACAAGAACCATCAACAATTGCTTGTTGATGGTTACTCCCTACCTTCCGACAAACGGAAACTGTTTATACATACAACCCGTTAAGCAGCCATTGCGACCCCAGATTTAGCAGAAACATCTGATGCATCCATAATCTTTTTAGCTTCGGCAAAAACCATTTCTTTGACACGCAAAGCCAAATCTTTGGTTTCCATTGTTTCTGCAGCAACATCAAAGTTGTCTGTACGAATCTGTAATGAAACATATGCCCCAATCAAGGATGGACGTGATAAATCTTCGATAGAACGTGGTGCATTATTTTGACCAATTTTCAGCTCATCCGCCAAAGACACAATCTGACGATCTTCGTTAACCCAAACAGTTGTTGTTAAAACCTGGTTTAATGCAATCATAATTTCTTTGATATTCTTTGGCATGCGCGTTCCCCTCCTTATGGGCGTATGTTGTAGAAAATCATCTAAATCTATGTAAAGACAAACGTATTTACAAATAACCTAGACAACCTTCGCTTTTGTTTCTTGTTTTTTCCAAAAAACCGGTATTTTACGGCTTTATTGGCTTTTTATTTCTTTTTCCCTTGTCTATACAAACATCTTAGAACAAAAACGAATCGCAGGTCAAGCATAAAATGCATTTATTTTAAATTTATTTTGATTTTTTTTATTTTTATTTATCAAAACCATAATTTGCCATAAAAAAACCATAAAATGTCATTGACAACCATAAAATACCATGCTACATTCAGTTTGAAGCAAAGGAAAGAGAGGCCAGAAGCAACCCTAATTAAAGAAAATCATAAAATGTCATTGTTTCTCTCATCTTATGAAAATCGTTTGGATACCAAAGGGCGAATTTCTGTTCCTGCCTCTTTCCGGGCTTCGGTTGCAAATGAAAAATTCGCGGGTGTTGTATTGTTTCGTTCGTTTACTAATAATTGTATCGAAGGTATGACCATGTCACGAATGGAGCAAATGGCCGCTGCAACCGACAAAATGGGCATTTTTGATAGTGAATTGGATGATTTGACGGCAATGCTGTTTGCAGACGCACGCCAATTGGCGTTTGATGTAACAGGACGAATTGTAATCCCATCGGACATGTTGGCGCACGCTGGAATTACAGACAGCGCGATATTCGTTGGACGTGGCAACAGTTTTCAAATATGGAACCCAGATGCATTCCGCGCCGCCCAGGAAAGATCATTGAACAACCTACGCGCTGCACGCCCCAATTTAAAAATATGCGAATAAAAAGTTTCCTTCCTAGTAGTAAAAACACCCCACCAGGGGTGTTCTTTTTTTACCAGCCCAGTGCGACAATAATCCGTTTAAAACATTCGCGCATATTGGCAACCGCATGTATTTCCGAAAACTTAATCCCAGGCGCGGTACGCAACCAATCAACCGCGGGCATTGTAGTTTTATGAAAATTTTCCAAACGATGACGAATTGTTTTTATCGCCACATCATCAGCGCGACGACTGCCAGTACGGGCACGCTTTTGAATGCGCCTGACCAGTGTTTCATCATCTGTATTTAAAAATAATATTTGAATATCGTATTTATCTGCATAATTTTTGACCAGCCATTTTGCCTGACCAATAGTACGCGGAAAACCGTCCAGTATAATATTATCATCTGTGATTTGCGTCACCATCAAATCACAAACCAGATTATCTGACACCAGGTCACCCGCAGAAATCAATTTACCAATTTCAGAATCAGCCGGCATGGCACGCAACAGGGCACCGGCCTCGATATACTTAAATGGGCGACGCGCCATTAACATATCGGAAAAAGTTCCCTTGCCGACGCCGGGGCCACCCATCATTACAATAATTTGTTTTTTATTTGTCATGTTGGCCTCGATAAATCTCATTATTATTCATATGCATAAAATCGTCATAGGTTTTATTTATGTAGTTTAAATCAGGCAATACGCTTTCGGCCCACATTTCTTTTGTTTGTGCATCATTATAATTGCTTGTTATTGCATGATAACCCGCCAGGAAAACTATATTTCGACAAAATAATTTACGAATTGTATTTAAATCATAATAAATTTGATGTTTTTCCTTGGGCAAAGAATTATATATTTTTGCACACTGTAATAGTATTGGAAACAATTCTTTATTTGCCGCCGCTGCAAACAGAACCATATCATGATACTTGTTTCCATATTTACTGTTTCCAAAATCTATCAAAGAAAAATTATTTGCGTCCGCATCATACAGAATGTTCGCCGCACGAATATCCGAATGCGTCATTACTGTAAAATCATCCCGGGTTAAAGCGTCGCTAAATAAATCGTTTAATAAATCTGATTGCCCAGGAATATGCTTTGTAAAAAATTCACATACTTTTTGGGATGCACTTTTATCATTGGTATCTAGTCTAGAATAAAAATTATATTGTGCGGGTTTTTGCAATGCTGTTTTTTGATGCATATAATTTAAAAAAAACGCCAATTCTTTTGCAAGTTTTGCACGCGCATCAGACGACATATTTTTTATCCCTGACACACTTAAATCTTGTCCCAAAGCCAATTGCTCTATGATATAACCTTGCTGGCCAGGTACATATTTTATAACGCGGGGGATATTTAAAGAGCCATCGAAATCTGTCAATACTTCTGATATTGAATTTTGCTTGGCGGTATCACGCGCCCAATCCTGCAAAATGTATGATTTGCGTCGTTCAAAATCGTCACTTGTTTCGTTGTTTCGCTGGACAATTTGCACAGGAACCTTCAAGACAGCGAGTTCCCCGCCAGGCAAACGAACTATTTTTGGCGCAGTATGTGAACCAGATGGCAAATCTTGGACAACATCAAAATTAATGTCCGCCAGTTTTCTTGTCGCCTCAGAATATTGTTTTTTATTTGTCATGTGATGATTCTATCATAAAAAACACGGTCGGGCAAGGTTGCACGACCGTGAAACAATTCATACGCATACAAATTATTTTTTGCTGTTTTCAATAGCAGCGCCCAAGATATCGCCCAAAACAGAACCGCTCTCTGCTTCGTTTGCGAATTCTTTAACTGCCTGCTTTTCCAATGTCACCTGTAATGCACGGACAGACAATTTAACAGTATTGTCTTCAACGGAAACAACAGATGCTTCGACGCTGTCGCCAATGCTGTATTTTGACGTATCCTGTTCTGATTTTTCACGTGACAGGTCTGTGCGACGGATAACACCGCGTACATCGCCCGCCAATGTCAAAACCAATTCATCAGGTGTAATTTCGGAAACTGTACCGCATACAACTGCGCCCTTCTTTAAAGAAGCCGCATTGTTTTCTGCGCTTTCAGTCAATTGTTTGATACCCAATGTGACACGTTCTTTTTCTGGGTTGATGTCCAAGATTTTCGCTGTCACTTCCTGGCCACGTACGAACTTTTTCAGTTCTTCTTCGTCCAGTTTATTCCATGACAGGTCAGAAATATGAACCATACCATCTAATTCAGGTGTCAGGGCCACAAACAAACCGAATTCTGTTGTGTTTTTAATTGGGCCTGTGATTACATCGCCAACATTGTGTGTTTCTGCAAACTGTTTCCATGGATTTGGTTGCAGTTGTTTATAACCCAATGAAATACGACGCTTATCCTGGTCAATACCCAAAACAGTGACAGTCACATCCTGGCCATTTTGCAAAACTTTGCTGGGGTGGATGTTCTTGTTTGTCCAGGACAGTTCAGACATGTGAACCAGACCTTCGATATTGTTGCCCAAATCAATAAACGCACCATAATCTGTCAAAGAAGACACTTTACCGGTGACAGTGTCGCCAACATTGAATGCGCGTGACGCTGTTTCCCATGGATCTTCTTCCAGTTGTTTCATACCCAACGAGATACGATGTGATTCTGGGTCGAATTGGATAACTTTTACTTTGATTGTTTCGCCAACATGTACCAATTCGCGTGGATGATTTACGCGTTTCCATGACAAATCTGTCACGTGCAACAAACCATCGATACCGCCCAAATCAACGAATACACCGTAATCTGTGATATTCTTGACTGTACCGTCCAGAACTGCACCCAGCGAGATGTTCTTCATCGCTTCTTTCTGCGCAGCGGCAATTGTGTCAGACTGAATCGCGCGACGAGATACAATTGCGTTTGTGCGCAATGCATCCATCTTTAATACGCGGAATTTATCCTTCAAGCCAATCAAAGATTTCGCATCGCGGATTGGTTTGTGGTCAACCTGTGATGATGGCATAAATGCAAATACGCCATTGATATCCACAGTGAAACCACCACGAACAACATCAATAATTGTACCTTCTGGGTCAACACCTTCGGCAACAGTCTTTTCCAAGTCTTTCCATGCCTTTTCAGCACGCGCCTTGGTATAAGACAGAACAGCGGTACCTTCGCGGGATTCATAACGTTCAACAAAAACGTCGATGATGTCGCCAACGCTTGGTACAGATGCACCGAATTCTTTTAATGGAACGCGACCTTCGGACTTCAGACCAACATCAACCATTGCAAAATCACCACGGATATCTTTTACAGTACCCTTGGTTGCATAGCCCTGTAATGTTTCCTGAGAACCATAGTTTGCGTCAAACATCTGGACAAAATCTTCGCCAGATAATGGATTAAATAAATCTTTGGATAAATCTTTCATAAGAAAATATTCATCAAAGTTTGCCACCCTTCACCAAGGTTTTGGGTGGCAGGCCACCTAAAATCTCTCTGGGGGTCTTGTGGGGTTAATCGGACTGACCCTGCGCCCACCCGCAAAGTCGAACGTATTATATATAACTTTTTGAATTTTGCAAGAAAAAACCGCCAGATTGGGCGGTGTACTTATTTTTCTGGTTCGGCATTAATGGTTGCACGAACATCCGATAGGGCGCGTGCGCGCTCAGCAATTAAACCGTTCAGGTTTGCCTTGGTCAATTCAGCGGTATAACCAATTGAATTTGCAAACGCTAATGCGTCACTGTTCCCATGAGTTTTTACCGCAAACCCACGCAAGCCAAGGAATGTTGCGCCCGCATAAGAACGCGGATCAATTTTGTGCTTTAACCTTTTGAATACATGAATCAAGAAGAATGCACCAATTATTGCCAGAACAGATTTCTTGAAATTTTCAACAACAACACGCTTTACCAAACGTGCGGTTCCTTCGACTGTTTTCAATACTATATTGCCTGTAAATCCGTCTGTTACAACAACCTGAACACGACCAGCGCTAATATCATTACCTTCGACGAATCCGATATATTCGTATGGTAGTTTATCTTTGTTTTCTGTCAGAACCTTGTTCAAATGAACCAGTGTTTCATTCCCCTTGGTTTCTTCGGAACCGATGTTCAAAACACCTAATTTTGGTTTTGGCATGTGACCAACCACTTCGGCATAAACACTGCCCAAAACGGCAAAATCAAACAATATTGTTTCATCACATTGAACATTTGCCCCCAGGTCCAGAACAACCACACGGCTGTCGCCGGCACCAGATGGCAACATTGTTGTAATCGCAGGACGCGAAATACCATCAATCGTCTTTAGTGCCAATTTTGACAAGGACATCAGAATACCGGTATTGCCCGCACTGATTACCGCGGCGGATTTACCTTCGCGAACATCCTTAATCGCCATGTACATAGATGTATCCTGGGCATGACGCAAAACATCCATAACCTTGTCCGTGGGTTTAATGACGTTTGGCGCATGAATCACTTCGCAATTGCGGGAAACACGCGGATATTTCGCCAATAACTTGCGCAATTTTTTTTCATCGCCAAATACACGAAAGAAAACCTTGCCTTCGCCATTTTGATATAAATACTGATTCATTCCGCCCAGAACAGCGTTCGGACCTTTGTCCCCGCCCATGGCGTCAATTGAAATAATTTTTTTATCGTCTGACATAGTCTATAAAAAAGCAGAAAAGGCATGAACCTGTGCCCTGCCCTTTTCTGCCCATATCTTTTTATGTTAAATTATTTCGCACCACATGCAGGACAAACGTGATGTGGACGTTTCTTTTCACCGCATGTTTTGCATACACCGCATGGCATCACAGACAATGCATCATGTGAACGACGCTGTGCAGAACGTGCTTTACTTGTTTTACTTTTTGGCGTTGCCATTTTTATATCCTTTTTATTTCATAACTGTCTTATTCTATCTAAATTCTGCGCATTTGCAAGAAAAAGTTTTTGGTAGTGGTTAGTTGTTAGTGGATAGTGGTTAGTGAAATAAATCACTTACCACTTACACTAACCACTGTTTTATATATCCAGCAACTGCTGTTGGCCATTTCCTTCGCGTGCCAGGCGTTCTGCACGTTCTTCTTCGCGTGCAATTTCGCGGATACGGCGAACATAGGCACCTGTTCCAATTGGAATCAAACGACCAACAATCAAGTTTTCGTTGATACCGACCAATTTGTCGGTTGAACCAGAAATCGCGGCATCTACCAGAACCTTGGTTGTTTGTTGGAACGATGCATTTGAAATAAATGAACGCGATGTCAAGGATGCACGGGTCAAACCAACCAATACCTGTGACGCTTCGGCCAGACGACCATTGTCGCGTGCAACACGTGCATTTTCTTCTTCGAAATCAACACGGTCAACAACCTGGCCCATCAAGAAGCCTGTATCACCTGGGTTTGTGATTTCAACACGACGTGTCATTTCGCGTATCAGAATTTCAATATGTTTGTCGTTAATTGTTACGCCCTGCAGACGATAAACCTGCTGAATCTGGTCAACCATAAATGTTGCCAAGGCTTTCTGTCCCAAAATACGCAAGATATCTTGTGGCACAGGGTCACCATCAACCAATTTTTCAGCTTTTTTAACAACATCCCCGCTGCGAACCAACAGATTTGTACCCTTTGGCACCGCATATTCAACAGGCGCTGTACCATCGGATGGTTCAATACGAATGATAATCTTGGACTTAGCGTCTTCTAATTCGATTGTACCGTCAATTTCCGCCAACAACGCAGGATTTGTTGGGCGACGAACTTCCAACAATTCATTAACGCGTGGCAAACCACCGGTAATGTCGCCTGTACGCTTTGCCTGAACAGGGATACGCGCCAAAATATCACCCGCAACAACTGTATCACCATTGGCAACATTCAGTACGGAATAGATTGGCAACATGTACTCTGCAATCTTTTTACCGCCCAGGTTGATAACATTACCTTTTTCATCAACTAATGTGATTGCAGGTTGTAATGCTTTCTTGGTGTTTGTCTTCCAGTTAATAACCTTGCGCGATACGATACCGGTCATAGAATCAACTTCTTCTTGGTATGAAACGTTTTCAATCAGGTCATTAAAGTTAACAACACCGTCTTTTTCTGCGATGATTGTGTTAGAATATGGATCCCATTCTGCAACCTTGGCCCCCTTTTCAACGGTGTCGCCATCGTTTACAATCAACATAGATGCGTATGGTAAGGCACTGCTGAACAGTTCTTTGCCTTCGGCGTCCACAATTGCCAGTTTACCGTTGCGGCTTAATACAACAACACGGCCGGCACTGTTTTTAATTGTGTTAACATCAACCAGTTTTACAGTACCTGCGACAGGAACTTCGATAAAGTGGCTTTCTGCACCACCGGCCGCAATACCACCAATGTGGAAGGTACGCAATGTCAACTGGGTACCTGGTTCACCAATAGACTGACCCGCGATAACACCAACTGCCTCGCCAACATGAACCAATGCATTACGCGACAGGTCCATACCATAACATTTTGCACACAAACCGTCACTGCAACATGTCAGTACGCTGCGTACATCAACAGATGGCAGGCCAGATTCATTAATTGCCTTGGCTGCGGCCTTGGTAATCAATTCGCCAGCAGGAACAATTACTTCTTTGCTGATTGGGTGGATAATGTCATGGGCAGCAGTGCGTCCTAATACCACATCCCCCAGCGCAACAGACAATGTTGAACCCGTATATACTGGTTTCGCAGTAATATATTCTGTTGTGCCACAATCGTGTTCTGTAATAACTGTGTTTTGTGCCAATTCAACCAAACGACGGGTCAAGTACCCCGCGTCAGCAGTTTTCAACGCCGTGTCAGACATACCTTTACGCGCACCGTGGGTGGATGTAAAGTATTCAGACATGGTCAGACCTTCTTTAAAGTTTGAAATAATTGGAACTTCGATAATAGAACCGTCTGGTTTCTGCATCATACCACGCATACCTGCCAACTGCTGAATCTGACGTTTGGAACCACGCGCTTCGGATAACGCCATCATGTGGATAGAATTCCAATTGTCGCCAGTTGATTTACCCAGCGCAGCATACGCCATATCACCCAGTTTATCGGTTGTTTTCTGCCACAAGTCAATCAGTTTATTGTGACGTTCACCACCAGACAACAAACCGTTTTGATATTGTTCTTCAATTTCTTCGGCTGCCTTTTCAGACTGTGCAATCATGTCTTTCTTTTCAGCAGGGATAACAATATCGTCATAACCAATTGAAATACCACTGAATGCCGCCTGTTCAAAGCCAGTGTCTTTCAGGGCGTCCGCCAATAAAATCATAGCCTTGTCGCCGCAATTTTCATATGTTGTTGCCAACAATGATTTAATTGCGCTGCGTGGCATAACCTTGTTTACCAAATCAAATGGCATCTTGTCAGACTTTGGCAGCAATTCACCCAAAATCATACGGCCTGCGGTTGTTTTATAGATTTTACCGTTGATACGTGCAACAATTGGTGTGTGCAATGTGATTGTCTTGTTTTCCAGTGCCAATTTTACTTCGTCCATGCTAGCAAAGCGTGGGGACTTTTCATCATGTTCACCATTAATCAATGAGATATAGTACACACCCAACACCATGTCCTGGGATGGCACAATCATTGGGGCACCATTTGCAGGCGACAATACATTGTTAGATGACAACATTAATGTACGCGCTTCTAATTGTGCTTCTAATGAAATTGGAACGTGAACAGACATCTGGTCACCGTCAAAGTCAGCGTTAAATCCAGAACACACCAATGGATGCAGACGAATTGCCTTGCCTTCTATCAACACTGGTTCAAATGCCAACAGTGACAAACGGTGCAAGGTTGGCGCACGGTTCAACAATACAGGATGCTGATAAATAACCTGTTCCAGGATTTCCCATACAACATCTTCACCGTTTTCAACCATCTTGCGCGCGGTTTTCAATGTGTTTGCATGATCACCCGCCAACAGACGTGCATAAACGAATGGTTTGAATAATTCCAATGCCATTGTTTTTGGCAAACCAACCTGGTGCAATTTTAATGTTGGACCAGATACGATAACCGAACGGCCAGAATAGTCAACACGCTTACCCAACATGTTCATACGGAAACGACCAGATTTACCGCGCAATGAATCAGACAATGATTTCAATGCACGACGGTTCTGGGATACCATTGGGCGTGCCTTGTGACCGTTGTCAAACAATGAATCAACCGCTTCTTGCAACATACGTTTTTCATTGCGGATAATAATATCAGGGGCATGCATTTCCATAAAACGTTTCAAACGATTATTACGGATAATTACACGACGATATAAATCATTTAAATCAGACGCAGCAACATGCCCAGCATCTAATGTTACCAATGGACGCATATCTGGTGGAATAACAGGAATAATGTCTGGCATCATCCATGCAGGTTCCGTCTTGGAATCCAAGAATGCCTCGACCAATTTTAACTGCTTAATAATTGCCTTGCGTTTTGCTTCTGATTTCGTGTCGGCCAATTCCGCACGTAAACGTGTACGTTCATCACCCATATCTAAATTTGATATGATTGCACGAACGCCTTCGGCACCAATGCCAACACGAAATGCGTCTGCACCAAATTCTTCAACTGCGGCCTGGTATTCATCTTCACTGATTACATCATACTGTTTCAAGTTTGTTAAACCAGGTTCAATAACAATATATGCATCGTATGAAATAACCTGTTCCAATTTCTTTTGTGGCAGGTTGTTTAACAATGTTGCGATTTTGCCTTCGCGCAAGAACCATGTGTGCGCAACAGGCATCGCTAATTTAATATGCCCCATACGTTCACGACGAACAGATGCAGAACCAACTTCGACCCCGCAACGTTCACAGACAACACCGCGGAATTTGATTCTTTTATACTTACCACACGCACATTCATAGTCTTTGACCGGACCAAAAATCTGTTGACAGAACAGACCCTCGGCTTCTGGTTTCATAGAATGATAGTTGATAGTTTCTGGTTTTTTTACTTCACCATGGGACCAGGACAAAATTTCTTCGGGAGATGCAATAGTGATACGCAGGGCATCAAATTGTTCCTTGGTTTCAATTTGTCCAAAAATCTTTTGCAACATATTGCTCATTATTTTTTGCTCCTTAATAGAATAGTTTTTAGTTGTTAGTGTGGCTAGTGGTTAGGGTGCGGGACAACGCCCACACCAATGCTAACAACTAATCTACTTTCTTGGGTGTCATTGCCAGACCCAATCCACGCAATTCGCGAACGAATACGTTAAAGGCTTCTGGTGTGCCAGTCTGGATATCATTGCTGCCAGAAATGATGGATTCATACATCTTGTTTCGACCAGTGATATCGTCAGATTTTACAGTCAACATTTCACGCAACAAGTGAGCGGCGCCATGAGCTTCCAGTGCCCATACCTCCATTTCACCCAAACGCTGGCCACCCATGTGGGCTTTACCAGATAATGGCTGTTGCGTTACCAATGAATAGTTACCAATTGAACGCGCGTGAATCTTTTCATCAACAAAGTGATGCAATTTCAGCATATACATGATTCCAACTGTGACTGGACGTGCAAACTTTTCACCTGTCATACCGTCATACAAATCAAACTGACCTGTTTCTGGTAATTTTGCCAATTTCAACATTGAACGAATGTCTTCTGGGGTTGCACCGTCAAATGTTGGTGTCGCCATTGGAACACCGTCACGCAGCAAGGCGGCTTGGGCACGAACGTCTGTATCTGTCATTTTTTCTAGTTTTTCAGATACTTCTTTGCCATATACCTTGCCCATGATTGTCCGCAAATCCTCTGTGACGTCACGTTTTGCCTTTCCTTCACCCAGAACAGCATCAATCTGTGCCCTCACTGTCCGGGCACCCATCCCAAGCTGATTTTCCAAAATCT
>JAZSDC010000029.1:0-26978 GCA_045530935.1 Candidatus Enterousia sp.
TACATTACCAACCCCAACGCGTTCGGGATATGTCTTTAGTGGGTGGCAGATTGGCGATTCAGAATCTTTAAGTAGTGCAGGCAGTAAAATATCATGTAATCGCGCTAGCTTAAAAATCACGGACAATGGAACAATCGCTACAATAACCGCGTCTTGGACCAAGTCCAGCACCGGTGATGACACGCCTGATACACCTGCGACGGTAACCCTGAAATATTATAAATCTACAGAAGACCCAACATTGGTTGACACACAAATCTGTACTGATGGCGAAACGTTTGCACTGTTAGATACGCCGGATGGTTTTGGGGATAATTTCACAGGATGGATGTTAGAAGGTGACGAATTTGGTGTTACCGAAGATATTGTGTGTGATAAAGAAGAGTGGGGCGCCACCGAAATACGTGTTTACGGTCTGTGGTCTGATGATGCCACTGGCGATGACACAACTGGGGGTGGCACAGATAACACCACAGACGTCCCAGGCGTTGAGATAAAGTTGATATATTATTCAGAATGGAGCAAGGTACCCATTGAGACGACATGTAATACTGGTGAAAAATTTACATTACCTGATGCGTTAACACATGAATTCTACACGTTTGCGGGTTGGGCAGTTAACGAACAGATTTATGATGCGGGCACCACACTGGATTGCAGTTCTGCAGTGTTAGGGAATTTGGCAGCACGTTCCGTGTCTATTGATGCACAGTGGACAGGAAAAACCATGACCGTTGTTTATGATACAGCCGGTGGATCGTCGGTGGCAGATGATACATGTGTGTATGGCGGAACATTTACATTACCTGCGGCACCAACTAAAGATGGATATGAATTCCGCGGATGGATTATTGATGACACAACGTATGGTGCAAACGCGCCGGTGGCATGCCCAGGCAGCTCCACTAGTATAGTCAATGTTACCGCCGGATGGATAGAAACAGGTACTGTATACACAATAACGTTGAACAATTTATCGGCAGACACCGCCGGGACCCAGACCTTGTATTATAATGGCGCGGGTTCGTACTATACAGACCAGGCAATGACAAACAAAGTTGATAAGATAGATCCACCGACCCGGGCGGGCTATGAATTCCGCGGATATTCTCCAAGCGAAAACTATTATTACTTCGGTTCTGCAGTAATCAAAGTCGACGGTACGATTAATACATCAAATGATTTTACAGATGATCAAACATTGTACGCCAAATGGGACAGGGTACGACCAACAACATCAAAAGAGTTTAATTTTAAAATTGATTATCATGGCGGACAAGCAGCAAGTGGCTCATATGACGCACCAAAAGAAGGAACTTGTACAAGTGGGGGACAGGTTTTTGTGCCTTGCAAGGTAACGCACAATGAATACAGCAAATTTATTGGATATAGTGGTAAATTTGACACTAATACATATAATATGAGTTATTTGCTATGTCCGTATATCGATCATGACGCATTAGTGGACATGGATACCATAAATATCGAAGCGATATGGTCAAATGGTACGGATGTAAGTAACCCTGTAACTGACATTTCAGAATCAGAATTCACTTTGCATTTCGATACATGGGGTGGGAGTGCGGTTCCGTCGAAAGCCTGTAAGTACGGTGAGACTGTTACAATGCCTGAGGCACCAGAAATAAAAGGGTATAATTTTATCGGATGGACACTAGGGAGTGCCTCGCTTGGCGAGATGATGTTCCCAGGGCGTAATATTGTTTGTAACCAGGCAAGGTTTCAACGTTCGGGTGGTGATGTGTTTTTATATGGTATGTATGCGCCAAAGGTGCCATCTGTTAAAATTGAGTATATGGTGGGGAGTGGTTTCGCTGATGGAGGAGAGTCCTGTAAAGTGGGCGGTTCGGCAACGTTTACGCATTATTATGATAGAATAATGAATACGGGCAATCGTTTGCTTGGATGGTATGATGTGGAGACCAAGGATTTTTATGAGGGGGACTATCAAACAACAATAAACTGTCCAGATGAAGAACAGATTATAAGGCTGTGGCCGGTGTTTAACAATAACGATTATAATGCTAAAAAATTAACGTTGTACTTTGATACGGATGATAGTGATGCCGCTTTTGCAGATGGAAAAACAGTCAATACCCGAACGTGTGATATTGGTGGCAATGTTACATTGCCTGCCGCACCGATTCCTGATGCTTCTGCGCGTTATTTCCGTGGTTGGATGGTTGGAAATGGTAATTTTTACCCAGCAGGTGCGACAATCGGATGTGAACCAGAAAACTTTATGACATACAATAATTCGGCATATATAGAGGCAGCATATGTCAATAATGAAATACGGCCTGCAACAAGCGGACATGCAACTGATATACAATTCTATTATCGCGATGCACAAGGCGAGCAAGTGTGGCTGCCAACGGAACGTTGCTATAGCGGGAAAGTAACCGCACCTGCATTACCATTTGTGTCGGGACAAACCTTTATGGCATGGCAGTCATCCGAAAATGCCGGCAACTCAACGATAACGACATTCGCACCGGGCGATGTCATACCATGCAACGGTATAAAAGAAGATGACGGTACGGTATTTGATGATTGTCCGGATAACACTATGGTGTTTTACGCCATATGATGTTAATCTGATGATATGATTATTCGCTTGCAACATGTGTGCAAGGTTTATGCCACCATTTGCAAGGCTGTGGATATTTCATCACACCAGAATTCCGCACAACATCATCAGCGTTATTCACGCGGTTCCAGATAAAATACCCATCATGGGTATTTTTATTACAAATAATTCCTTGAAAAAATTAATAGTATAGTTATCATTTATTCTAATTAATTTTACAAAAAAACGGATAGAAAAATGAATATTTACAAGTTTGTATCACACAAAATCAAAGAAAAATTACAAACCGTTCCTGAATTACAATCAACTGTGGGCGATTCTGCATGGGATAATATTGTCATAGAAGTGCCCAAGATTCGCGATTTTGGTGATTTTTCAACAAATGCTGCGATGGTGTTGGTGAAATTATTAAAAAAGTCGCCACGTGATATTGCAAACATGATTACACCAAAGATAGCGGAACTGCCATTTGTTCACAGCGTAAATATCGCCGGACCTGGTTTTATAAATTTGGTCTTAAAAAATGATTTTTTAATCAATCCTGATAAATACACCGCTAATTATACCGAAGAATGCCCAAAATTCTCGTTGGATATGGATTATGGCAGCTATAACATCGGCAAAGCCTTGCATATCGGGCATTTGCGCACAACGGTTGTTGGCGATACATTTAATCGTATTGCACGTTTTCTGGGGCATCGGACTAAGTCATATAATCACATGGGCGACTGGGGGCGTCCAATGGGGCTGATTATTGCATGGATTTTGGAATATGGTATGCCAAAAAATGCCGATGAAATTAACGCGATGTATCCTGCATCATATGCCCGTGCCAAAGAAGATGCGCAATGGTTGGCACATGCCCAGCGTGTAACGGTTGATTTACAAAACGGCAACCCAGAATATTTGAAAATATATAATGAATTTGCGCCAATGTCATTACAACAAATATCGGACATTTTGGTGCGTTTGAACATTCTGCCATTTGACGAAAACAAAGGTGAACGTCTGGTTGCGGAATATGTTCCCGCGGTTCAAGAAATCTTGACGGCAAAAAACCTGTTGGTTCATGACGATGGCGCCGACGTTATCCCAGTGCGTCTAGAATCAGATACTGCCCCAATGCCACCTGTTTTATGGCGTTCCAGCACAGGCGCCCAAACATATGCGGCGGCGGATTTGGCGGCAATATATTACAGAACGCGCACAGACAACCCAACAGATATTGTATATTTTACAGACAATCGTCAAAATCTGCATTTTACCCAGGTATTTCGTGCCGCTAATTTGGCGGGATTGGACACCGCACGGTTGCAGCATATTGGCTTTGGTACAATAACTGGCGCGGATGGTCGTCCATTTAAAACCCGCGATGGCAGTGTCCCCAGTTTGGATTATATGCTTGATATGGTTGCAGAATCTGTTCGTGCGCGCGCTACAGAATCTGGCAAAAATCTGTCGGATGAAACGATAGAGATGATTGCAATGGCGGCGTTAAAGTTCAATGATTTAATGCATGACGTTAAATCTGATTATGTATTTGATGTTGACGCGGTTACTCAATTCGAAGGACGCACAGGTCCATACATTTTATACACTGCGGTTCGTTTAAATTCTGTAATGACCAAGGCCCAGTCTTTTGAAGCCACATCTGTTCCGAATGGGGATGAATTATCACCTGCGGAACGCAATTTATTATTGCGCATAATGGATTTTTCACGTGTCTTGGAAAACGCATTTACGCGTCGTGCCACAGACCTGTTGGCGAATTATACATATGATCTGGCCCAGGATATAAACACGTTCTATCATAACTGTCCGATATTGCGTGACGATGTTCCATTAGATGTTCGTGGCACACGTCTGTATATTGCCGGTGTTGCGCGTAACACTTTGGCCCAGGCGATTGATTTAATGGGGCTGCGCATTCCAACAGAAATGTAATCCCCCCCCCACAACTGTGGGGATTTTTTTTTCTTTTATACCGATAATAAATATGATATACTTGTACTTATGAAGAGAATAATATTATTGCCTGTTATTATGGGTGCGATGTTGTTGGCGGGTTGTCAAACAACATCTGAACGTATCGTTGTTGAACAAGATGATTCTGTGCACTGTGTTGATGAACAGTGTCGGATTATAAAACACGCAACATCAAATGGAAATGATTTGATGCTTGAAACTGCCCAACATGTCATTCAAATAACTGCGCAACCCGGTACGCCATATGCATATTATGTTTGGGCAGGCGACAAAACAACTGCCGACGAACCAGATATGATTATAAATGGGACACAACAGATACAAGAATAAAGTAACGCACCAAAATGGTGCGTTTTTATTTAAACTTTTGCAGAAAAGATAACAAATCATTTTTAGAAACATCGAAAATGTTTGCATATTTTATATCTGGATACACAGTTAATATTAATTTGTGTAAATCCATTTCATGATATCGTGCATTATTAACATGATATTGCATTTGTTTAACTGTGTTCCATCCACCAATAATCATTAATGGAATTTTTGGCGAACATAGCATACGCGTCTTATAAAACCAGCGTTGACACCACGACATATTTGCCATTACAGAAATCGCACCCGAGTAATGTTGGTTTTTATATATTATATCTTGCACAACTTTTCCGTCATGCCCGCCACCCAATAAAAATACAGGCGTCTTATCGCATGATTTAAAGGTATTCGCAAATTTTGAAGATATCTGAACAACCTGATAACCGCGTTCCTCTAAAAAAGAGACTAATTCTTTTGGGTAAAAAGAATCAGAACTGTCATAAACAATATGCACAATGCCAACCGGGGCACAAGATTTATTGCACATTCTAGTATCCTCTTGATAACTGATGTTAAGGATACACATATCAAATAATAAATGTTATAGGTATCAATTCATGACTTTATGCATTCAACCCTGCGATTCGACCACTTGACCACGCCCACTGTAAATTAAAACCACCTAAATCGCCTGTTATGTCTAAAACTTCTCCTGCAAAGAACAGCCCTGGACATAATTTTGATTCCATTGTTTTTGAAGATATTTCTGCAGTGCTGACACCACCAAATGTTACCTCTGCACTTGCCAAGGTGTGGTATTTTATCTTGTTAGCAGGAATATAAAAACTTGAAACCCTATCAGAAATTTTCTTTAATTCCGCGTCTTTCATATCTGCGATATTCATTGAACTATCTGGGGCTAACCACTTTGCAACGCGCAACGGTAATAAATCAGACAATATTTTTACAACTGTTTTGCGTCCAGATACTGTTTTCATTGTTTTCAAGATTTCAAACAGATTTTGGCCAGGTAAAAAATTTATATATATTCCATCGCTAAGATTATATAAGCTGGCCCTGTATGCGGCGGGACCGCCAATACCAAAATGTGTAAACAGTAACGAATCTACAAAATTTTCTAACCCAATTTTAATTTCAACATCTAATGATATCCCTGACAAATCATGCGCCATATCTGTAATTTTTAGCGCACATAAAGCAGGGCGCACTGGAACAATTGTATGGCCAAACTTTCTCGCAATTTTATATCCCAAATCAGAAACGCCCAACGCTGCAAAAGAAATGCCACCCGTCGCAACGATTAAAGCCTTTGCGGCAAATTTGTCATTTAACCAAAATAAATCATCACGTTTTTCAACATTCTGCACATTGATATTAAAAAAGATATCTACATTTGACGTATTTGCCATCAAATTGTTCACAACATCTTTTGCGCCATTGGTGCAAAAATATCGCCCAGGTGTTTTTTCTTCCAACAAAATTCCATGTTCTTTTGCCCATTCCAACATATCATATGCCGAAACACGTTTCAAAGCACTTAAAACAAACCTGGGATTTTGTCCAAAATATCGTGTAACACCGGCTGCTGTATTCGTAAAATTACAACGCCCCCCACCAGATTGCAAAACCTTACGTGCAGGCATTGCCCCCATTTCCAAGACCCCAACCTTGTGACCGCGTTCACAAGCTACAGCTGCAGCCATCAAACCTGCTGCGCCTGCACCTATTACAATAACATCATATGACCTAGATTTTACCATATGCAAGACACTTTTTACCAAGATATAAATCCTGGGTTGCATGAACGCTCGCATTTTTTGCGGTTTTTATTCCAACGGCGACTTCCTGTTTCATCGGAATACGTATCACAAATCATCAAGCATTCATTGTTATCCAGTGTATACATCTCTCCTTCGTACAAACATGCCGCAATTTCACAACCATCAACATAACTGCTTACCGCCAAATCTCCATTTGCGCCAAACATATTATTGCAACGTCCGCATTGTTTCCATGTCTCATTTGTTTGCATTGGATCATCTGTATATCCAGGATCGCAATGGGTTACGATACATTCGCCCCAGTCTTGACGTTTATAATCCCATTCGCGTACACCCATACCATTTTCAATCTCACAAACCTGCTCATCCGGTTGGCAAACATTATTAACCAAATGGTATCCATATTCACATTCAATTATTCTGCATTCTTCGTACGCATTTCTCTTCTCGTTCCATTTACGCGTTGCATTAACCGCATTTGGCACAACACATTCTATGATATTTGCCTCGCACGCTTGTCCTTTTGGATGATATCCATTAGAGCAAGTTTCAACAACACAGTTGCCGCCTTGTTTATAAGTAATTGCATTTTCGCGGGCGCAGGGCACACAAACCCCATCCTGCATTTCATAGTTATAATTACATGAACTTTCCACACATGTGCCATCTATAATATCACATGGATTGCCTGTATATGATTCACCTTTGAATTCACATTTGTTCGGCCACAATGGCGTACTATCCACAGGAATCATATAACCATTTTTAACATCATGGGCTTCGCATTTTGTATAGCAATCACGTTTAGATGTTGCACCTAAATCGGAATATGGGTGACTGCTTGGGCAATATTCAGGCTGTCCATCTTCATTCCCTGCGCCCGGTTCACAGAACGCACCTTCTGGACAAATTGAACAAATGCCGTTTTCAAATGTATATCCTGGGACACAAGCACTGATTTCGCATGTGTCTGCAATGCCGTAATAATCGCGTCCAATCATCTGGCTGGCATTACCAACCTTGGCGCAATCACGATAGCAAGACTTTACATCAGATGTTCCAGGTTCTGAATATGGGTGCGAAGCAGGGCACTTATATTCTTTGTTATCCTGGCAGTAATATCCTTCATCGCAATTAGAGCACATATTATCAGATATTGAGAATCCTGAATCACAACCAACAACCTTGCATATATTGCCCATTGTGTTTGAATAAGACCTTTCGCTTTCTGAATAATACCTTGTTTGTTCACCTGTACCATTATCAACATCACAAGACAATTGTTCTTTGTAACATTGTGTTATTTTTTCTGCATTTTTAATTCCTGTTTCACCATTGTCTGGACACTGTAAACGTCCTGTTACATTACCTCCATTATTGTGATCAGCCACAGGACCATAAAACCCATCTTCAACATCCTTGCAAATTCCACCTGTTCTTGGCCAATAATATCCGGCATAACATTTAGTAATAACAATATCGCGACAGTTAAGTGTATACGCACGTGTATCGCCATCATAATAGCAACCTTGGGTTCCTTCCCCGTGCACTTCTGGTCCTTCATAAGTTACACCTGGATACTTTACAGTCGCGCGACAAATTCCAACCGCAGTTGCCGCATTTGTCGTGCCATTCGTTTTACCCCCATTTGGACACGGATATTTTTTCATATCCATATCTGGGCTGTAATAGTCTTCGCCAACTTCGACGCAATCTGTTGTGTTTGCAGATGCCAAATAATAGTACCCACCCGCACATTGGTTTATAACAATTCCATAACAATTCAAACGATAAACAATTTGTATGTCATTTTCTGTCAATTGTTCAATATCAACATAGCAGTATTGGGTTCCTTTGGCTCTTTCTGTCGAATATGTAACCTGCGCAAAGCATTCTGCTGCAGACTCTGAATTCTGTTTGCCTGTTTGACCATTATGTGGGCATTGTTGTCTGGTTAAATCATTTTCATGGCTGTAATATCCATCGCCAACCGAAACACAATCTGTTCCAGATGTGTAATAATAACCCGCCGCGCACTGTTTTACACTGATATCTTTACACGGACCTGTATAGCCAATGCTGCTATAATAACATGTTTGGGTTCCTTGGGCTTTGCCTGTTGCAGATGTGTATGCCAGTCCCGTTTGATAACATTCTGTTATTGAATCAGACCCCGCAGGTGCTAACCCTGTACCTGGACACGTGTTTAATCCTGCCCTGCCAGCGTCTGTTGCATATTGACCACCTTCGCAATAATTATTTTCCAAACATAATTCACATTTGTTACCAGTGCCTGGATAGTAATACCCAGACTGACAGGGAGTAAGCCCTTTTGACCACACCACCGTCGCTGTTGTATCTACGTACAAACTGCTTAATGCTGATGCACTTGTCAACATTTCGCCGTTTGCAGAAGATACCATGATATTTCCGACCTTGAACCCACCAAATATATAACCAACCTTTTCTGGCAAGGCATCAGACAACTTTGTTACAGATTGGGTCGCCGCAGAATCCTTGTACCAACCAGTCGCATACTTTAAGTATAATTCAGGCTGTTCAGAATTAGATGTCGCATCAGGTGCACTAAACTTAACACGATATATCCCTGGCGTCCATTTAGCATACAAGGTAACCGCTTCACCATTCGCAGAAATGTTTTCCGACACTATCTGACCTGCAGTATAACATTTGCCATTACCATCAGATGTTGTGCACCATTGATTCACAACATTGTAACCGTTGCGCTGTAATCCAGCTGCAGATGGCAAATTGCAATCTTGGTCAAATGTGCACTGAACACTGTCCGCAACATTGCCGGTACCATTGTTTTTATCTAATGTAACAGTATAAACCTTGGCATCACAACGTGGCGCAGCACCATTAACCGCAGTATATCCTGTGGCACATGTTACCGTATATTCACACGATGGATATGTACCGGCTTTATAAAATTGCATATCAGACCCAGACGAGACATATGTATTTATTGCATGTTCTATGTCTGGGATAAAAGACCCACAATCTACATAACAATCCGTAATACTATCTCTGCCAGAATTATCGGTTGTTGATTCAATTGTATAATTCTCTTTCTCTGGACACTTAAATTGCTCTAAATCACCGTCTGGACTATAATATCCTGACGCGACCTGAGAACAACTCTTTCCTTGATTGTAATAACCTGCAACACAGCTTTTAACGTCTATTTCACAATCTCTATAATGGTTTGTATCATCAACCCATATGCAATCCCATGTCGCAGTACCATTATCAAATGTTTTTACAATTGTTTTATCGCCTTCAATATATGTAACATCTTGTTCATATGTCTTATGGCAATCTGTTATGTCATCTGCACTATCCATCAACGTCGCGCCATTATATGGGCATTCTGAACGACAACCTATTGCATCACTGAGCACGTTACCTTCGCCTGGGCAATAATATGGTGTGACACAAATACTTTGCAGCCCATGATCATACCATTTTCCAATTTCACAATTATAACCTGTAATTCCACATGTATCGGAAATACCATAGTAATCACGTCCTTCTAATATTTCACCCACATTTCCAGAACAATCTGTATAACATTTTTTAATATCATTATTCCCCGCATCTGACATTGGATGTGATTCAGGGCAAGATTCTTGCTTATTATTTGTGCAATAATGATCTTGTAAACACTGTGCACATTGACCATTATTCAAAAAGTATCCATTATCACACGCATTAACAACACAAACATTGTTGTTTGCATTTTCATATCCTGCGCCATCTGTTTCTACTTTTTCTGTATAGTAACGTGTCTGTAAACCTGTACCATTCGCCACGGTACATACTAATTTTTCCTTGAAACATTCTGTCGCAAATTCCGCAGTATCATCACTGGTTAGACCGCCATCTGGACACGCATATCGTTTTACAGAGCTGCCTGGTTCAACTGGCTGTTCTGCCTCAGACGCACTGATTGCATAATAACTTTGTGCAGGGCTGTAATATCCTTTTTCTACAGGTCGACAATCGCGCTCTATACCTTCGGCAGCCCATGACTCATCATAGTAATAACCCGCATGACACGCAACCACTCTTCCCACTTCGCAATTATAGTTATATCCTTTAAATACATCTGTCTCGGACTCATCTGAAATATGATAGCAGCTACGTCTTTGACCGCTGTGACCATTCACAGGTTCATACCACATCCCTTCTAAATAACACTGTTGAACGCTGGCTGCAGTAGTGCTCTTTGTAGATACACCAATATCATCAGCCAGGTTAGGGCATGCCTTGCGTGTTGTTTCGGTTGCAGGACTGTAATAACCAACGCCAACTTCTACACAATCCATGGCATTTTGAGTTGTATTCTTATAATGCCCTGCATTACAGCTTAACAATTCTACGTCTTTACAACTATTACTATATTTACCCAGTGTTGAATTATAGTAACACGTTTGTGCGCCTGTGCTATTTTTTGCAGTGTACAATAAATTAGTCGCAAAACAATCATTCTCAGATTTTGCACCATTATCAGAACTTACTGCAACTGTTCTATTTTCTGCTGCAATATCATTGCCTGTTTTCACAGGACACGCAACCAGCCCTTTTGCCTGATTAATTCCCTGGAAAGTTGTAACCCCTGTACAATAATTCCCAACAGTACATTCTATACAGTTTGTGCCCGTCCCAGGATAATAAGTTCCTGCATTACATGTAATTTGTGCATTCTGTTCCCACGATGCAGTTATGGTTGCGTTTGATTTGAACAAAGTATAATTGTCGGTCAATTGTCCATTTGCATCAACTATAATATCATTGGTACTTGATAGATATCCCGAACATGTTTTTGCGCTCATTGTTGGCAATGATATTGACTCTATCTTTGTACTTGCACTTTTGTCCGAATACCATCCCATACCATACTTCAGATAAATTTTAGACAAGCTGGATTGACCACCATTATGATTCAATGTAATTTCATATACATCAGGTTCACACATATCCGCATTTGCAGAATACCCATCGTTACAAATCAATGTATAACCACATGCAGGATAAGAACTGCCGTCATAGAAAGATTTTTCTGATGTTGGTTTTTGAACACCATTATCTACAGAGATACTGCCACATATGTTATAACATTGTGTTGCACTGTCGGCGCCAGTATTCTGTGTTAATGCACTGTTTGCCCCCGACAATGCATTACAGTCAAAGCGTTCAATTGAATCTTTTGGACTGTAATAACCAACCTGGGTTACAGCGCACGTAATCGAATCTTCTGACTCTCTGTAATATCCCGCGATACATTTAGTAATTTTAATGGTACAAGATTCCGAATAATCACGTCTGTCAGAACTATAGCTGCAAGTTTGGTCCCCAGAACCTGTCTCGTTATCCAACGTCGCATCTACGCGAACCGCATAACACGCTGTAATCGCATTTGAACCTGCACCAGACGTCACCATTCCACCTGCGACATCTGATGGACACTTACGCATGCACCCAAATTCATCAGAATCTTTCATGTTGATACTGACATCTCCACCTGGGCAATAATAGCCAGCCTTACATTTTGCGCCATTTGAATCTTGACCCGCGGTACAAGAGAACACACCCAGCTCACATCCAGTCTCTGTTTTGGTATAATTTGTGTCGCATGTCCAATCGCTTGTGCCATCACAGGTTGCATTGTCTGGACATGATTTACACAGTCCCAGTGTTTCATCATACAATGCACCATTTACACATGTGCTTGCTTTACACAGATTTTCAACGTATCCACCCGCATTCCATATTGGCGTTTTCCAAACTGTAGTGTTTCCACTTTCATCGCATTCAACTGAACATTCCGATATACTGGTAGATGCTACATTTTCTGTTGTTTGTCCTGCCGGGCACAATGAACATGAGGTTATCTCACCATAGTACGCCACATGGGCACTGCTGTATGATCCCAATGGACAAAATGTTGACGCATAATATCCTGCTCGCGGCATATAGCTTCCTGCAGGGACATTCATATAACAACTGTTTTCAGACGTTGCCCCTTGTTCACTATACGGATATGCACCATTTCCCACATCAGAACACTTATTGGGACACGAAATTGTCGAACCTTCCATTTCTGAATAACAATTTGCATCAACCAAACCACACTCAAAACCGCCTAGGCATCCGTTCCCCGGACCAGTTGGTGTTGGGGATGTTCCGCCACCGGTTGAATAATATCCTAGATTAACCTTGCCACCTGAATATTTGCTCGAATCACAAACACCACCTGTTGCGCTTGTGCCACAACCATTATTCCAATATCCCGCATTTACATTCGCGCATACTTTTTGACCTTCTGTACTTGTATATTTACCCGCAGAACAAATATCACATGTTGATGTGCTGCCATAATTCACAGCATGGGCTGCCTTATAAGAACCAATCGGACATTGGGTCCAGTTGCTATCATATGCACTCTTAATATATGCCCCAGAATTGCTATTAGTATAACAATCCACAGATGAATCTGAACCTGCCGGTGAATTCGGATATAAGCCATTCGCTAAATCAGAACATTTTGCTGCTGCACTTACACCCGCCTCGCAATAGCTGTTTGCTGGACACTGATTCATTCCACCGGTTGTTAGGTGTGTATCTGTTGCTGTACCACCATAGTATATCTTAGTTGTTGACGAACCCGGACAGTAATTACCCGCTTCGCATGCTACTAAACCTGCACCCGGTGTTTTAACATAGTTTTTAGCTGTTGGATACAGATAACATACATTCACATCACCGGTGTTATCCGCATCAGATTTGGTGTATTTGCTGTTCGTGCCACTTGAACATGTACTACATGTCGTTGCATCCTTTTTATAATAGTCTGCACCACATGCTGTCTTGCGCACATAGTATGTTGCAACAGGTTTTGACGTAGATGCCGACAATTTGGATACTGTCGTTGCGCCAATCGTATTCCCAGATGCCCATGCAGATGATGTTGTATAACCAGTCTGGGTAAATCCGCTGATTGTTGGCAATGTGCATTCTGTATTGTAAAACACCTGCAACGTTGCGTTATTTGTACCTGTCACAGTGGCTGCAACCTTGCACCCTGTGCCACTGCCCGCCGCAATTGTTCCACTAAATCCATTCTTGTTTAATGTTACATTGGCATAACACTGTGTTTGCGCCGTTGCGCCCACCGCACTGTATGGATATGCACTTGGACATTCGGCGCAGGCGCCATTTGCATTCAAGTAATACCCGGCGGAACAACCCGCAGCCGCCTTGATCGCACACAAATTAGTCATTGTGTTATCTGCGTTCCAAACAGGCGTTTCCCAACCTGTGGATGACACACCTGTCGCATTAGAGCAGGTTGCCGTACAACTGGTTGCGCCTTCAGCAGACGTTGTCTTGCCACCCGCACATGCTTTACATGTACTTTGACCTGTTGTGTCTGTATAAGAACCGATTACACACTTGGTCTGGCTGCTGGCGCCGGTTGTGCCAACAAAATATCCCTTGTCCGCTGGCGTACATGTTGTCTGGGATCCACCTGTACTGTATGTACCCATATCACAATTACTACATGTTGCACTTGCGCTATTATTGTTAACTATAATCGCACCCGCTCTCGCAGTTACACTGTATGTTGTTTCTGCCCACACGTTGCCATTATACGCCGACATATTGCTGCTTTTTGTTGCGCAATATTCTGGCACTGTCTGTTGTTCTTGCATAAAACGACATGTTGTAGATGCATCATATGGTGCGACAGAACTGTAAACACCATCTGTCTTGCTGGTATCTAAATCTGCACATGCGCTACGGTTACCAAGCGCTCCTTGACTAATCGTCTGACTTGCAGATGTATAATATCCGCTGCCAACACTGGTACATAGCGCATTGGCTGCAGCGACCCATTCGCCAGGCGCGCATGTTATCTTACAGGATGATACACCCGCATGGGCTGCTGCAGTATTACCACTATTGCTATAACCGCTATTACACGCATCGCAATAACTAGCCCGTGCATTTGAATATGTGTTCGCTGCGCATATTGATGTACCTGTACACGCTGTATAGTTTGCTTCCTGGCATCCAGTTGTATATGTTCCCGCAATTGCATTTTTACAATCTGTCTGACTTATTGTATCTGTGTATGTGCCTGCGGGGCATGCTGTCTGAGACATCGCCCCAACACCATCAACATAATACCCAGCGTCTGCGCTCTTACAAGATGTTGCGGAACTGTTATTTGATTCCTGATACGAGCCCGCTGTACATAATTCGCACGCAGGGGCAGAAGTATTCCCTGTTCTATACACGCGTGCACCTGCCTTGGCCAATACAGTATAGTAATTATTACCCCACGCGGTCCCATTATATGCAACCAAATTTGCAGTAATGCTGCTGCAATCTGAATCGGTCTTATTCGCCAGTTTATAACGACACTGTGTGCTGGCGTTACGTGGCGATACAGAGCTAAAAGTCCCGCCTGAAATCGAAGGTGCAGTAAGCGCATTACAATTAAATGGACATGCAACCGTTGCCCCAGCCGAGCCATAACACCCATCGGTAACTTCACCGCCTGAATATTTGCTTGAATCACAAACACCACCTGTTGCGTTTGTGCCACAACCATTATTCCAATATCCTGCATTTACATCCGTGCATGCGCTTTGACCTTCTGTACTTGTATATTTACCTGCCGGACATGGCGTCTGAGAATTTTGACCATTTTTTGGAACATAATAGCCTTTATCTGCAGGTATACATGATGTGCCTGTATATCCATTATTTGGCTGATAATAACCCGCAGAACATGCAATGCAACTTGATTCAGTTGTATTATACAAATATCCTGCTGGACAACTGGTCGGAACACACATTGCGGCACCGATTGCAACTTCATTCCACGTGCGTTGCAACCAGCTTGCCCCAGTTATGCCCGAATCATACGCACATGACACAGAACAATCAGACGAGCTAGTCGAACCAGTTGATGTCGTATATTTACCCGCAGAACAAACATCACATGTTGATGTGCTACCATAATTCACAGCATGGGCTGCCTTATAAGAACCAATCGGACATTGGGTCCAGTTGCTATCATATGCACTCTCAATATATGCCCCAGAATTGCTATTAGTATAACAATCCACAGATGAATCTGAACCTGCCGGTGAATTCGGATATAAGCCATTCGCTAAATCAAAACATTTTTTTGGACATGATGTCGTTGAACCTGTATCAGGGGCATAACAACCAGCGTCTGTCTTACCACACTGTTTACCACTGATACATCCATTGCCCGCTGCGGTTGGTGTTGCAGATGTACCACCGCCGGTTGAATAATAACCTGCATCAACCGGACCGCACCCATACCCAAACGCACATGAAATCCCACTATTATCAGAACCATCTTCTGCCAACTCTGGCGTTGGTGTCCACGCACCGCCTTCGGAATAATAACCTGCCGCAACTGGACCGCAAGCCTTGCCACTGATGCATCCATTACCCGACGCAGTTGGTGTTGCCGATGTGCCACCACCAGCTGAATAATAACCTGAATAAACTAGACCACACAACGCATTACCATTTGAATCAGATGAACAACTGCCATTCATAACCGTTGGATTTGCCCGTCCCACACCAACAGCAGCAAAATACCCCGCCGCAATTGTACCACACTGTTTACCACTGATACACCCATCGCCCGCTGCGGTTGGTGTTGCAGACGTACCGCCACCGGTTGAATAATAACCCGCATTAACCTTGCCAGAACCTGTGGACGTTGTTGCGCCCGCCGCGCCCCAGTATCCCGCCGCAATTGTACCACATGTACCCCCCGCAACACAGTCTGATGCGGTTGGCGCCGCCTTGGTTGCGCCACTGGTTGAATAATAACCTGCAGTTACCTGACCATCAATCCCCAGTGTTGTTTCATATGTCCCAGATGAACACGCAACATCTGTGGTGCGCCCCAAACAGTATTTACCCGCCGGGCATGGCAATGCGTCACGATACAACATAGAAGCCCCATTATTACAATACGTATCGCTGTACCGCTCGTTCAAATAATATCCTGCGGCTGGACGCGAATAATAAAAATCAGCACCTGTATCATTATCATATTTATCAGATGTTGTATTATATTTTACAGCCGCATGATAAAATCTACCGCGTGAACCGTCGTATACATATGTTACAACGCAACCCTCTATGCTGGACACGCCGGTATAATACGTAGGATGCGCAACATTCACCAATGTGGGCGTGCCATAATATTTTGTCGGATATGTCGTACGAACACGTGTTGTTGGGGATGGGCACGTCCCTGTAATACCGCGATCAGATGAAGAGACAGGATAATTAAATGAGCCACCCGCACAATATTTGCCCGCTGGACACTTTTCACATACTAATTTATTTGCAGGCAAATAATACCCCGGTTCACATGTAACCTGTTGCAGCACGGGACACGCAACGTCGCCTGCACATGTATGATTATCAGGACACGTATTACAAGTGTTACCGGATGCGGGACTTGATATAGTAAGTGACTGTTTGGAATCAGAATAATCAGGGGTCCCATTACCGTTTGTATCTATATTGTCGCAGTCAGATAAATAATACCCATCATTACACGAAACGTATGTCACAGGGGTGCAAGAATACGAAGGTTCAGTAATCGCTTCCAAAGAAAAGGCCTTGTCGCCAATGAAAAGCACTGCAAAAAACAACAAAAATCTTATAAAACTGAGTGCTTTCCCCATTTTTTCTCCTCTTTAATATGAGTATATTAGAAAATATACAGCATGTTACGCAAGAGAAAAATACACAAAAAAAGTCATCAAGAAGATGACTTAAACCCTTGGTGGGTTAGGTAGGACTTGAACCCACGACCAAAGCGTTATGAGCGCTCCGCTCTAACCAACTGAGCTACTAACCCACGGCGACTATTATATATATTTTCAAAAACCATGCAAGCAAAAAGTTTAAAATATTTTACTTTTCCAATTTTTCCATAATCCTATTTAGCATTCGCACAGAACTATTCGCACACCCGCGACCACGCCACGCCAATATTTCATGACCATTTGTTTGATCAGATATAGAAACTGTAAAATTCCACCACCAAAATCCATTCAGGGCACACCATACTGGACGAAACTTCTCGCCCCTTTCAGAAACCTTGACAACATAGCGAACGCTATCCGCTACGATATTGTTATCGCGTTCCGTTGCATCAGAATCTCTGCTAGATCTCGCGACCCCCACAACAACGTCATATCCACGTTGTTCCAGAACATGCTTTATACTATGTCGCATTGAAAAACCGCCACGTTCAGCATATACAACCGCCCCAGGTTCCATAACATTATGGGTCATGGTAACGCTGTTGCATCCGACCAGTCCCAATACAAACAAAAGAAAAACGATTAATTTAAATTTCATGTCGTTTCCTATAAAATGGCGCACCCGGCGCGATTCGAACGCGCAATCCCCGCCTTCGGAGGGCGATGCTCTATCCAATTAAGCCACGGGTGCATCGTGCGCCATTATAAATACACAACAATAAAAAAGCAAGCAATGTCTTTTCTACTTTTGCTGGCAACCTGTCCGTTTCCACAAAATTGTTTTGGCAAAATTTATTGCGTCGGCCATTTTTCTTATACGACCTTGGTTTAATAATTTTCCGCTAATTTTCCGATAGTATAAAAACAGATCATTTATATCTAATCCCATTTGGATGTATTTCGCAGCCATCACAGCAAACGCATAATTAATATCACATGTTGTTACAGAATCTATATCGACAAATCCAACCAAATGCCCATCTTCAGAAACTATGGTGTTTTTTGGGGTTATATCCGAATGGAACAAGGCTTTGTTCTTGCTGTCGCCTAAATTCAAAATATACACCAACGCCATACATATCTGTCCCAACACAGGTCCATTAGTGTTTGTTACATGCGATTTAGCAAATTTGTGCGCCCGGGCGGTATCATTCCCTAACACATAACGTCCAGGAACATGGCTCATTTTTTCAATATTATCCAAGATTTCACGATAAATTTGTCGAATTTTATCCGCGCTCATTCCATTTTTAACGGCATCAAACAAGGAAATCCCTGGCAAGACTTCATATTCTTCAAAATACAAATCATTAAATTCTCGTGCACAAATATCAGGGCAGGGGATTTTTCGCATTTTAAACAATGTGCTGATACGTTCATTTTTTTTGACTAAATCAGGCTGTCCAAATTTAAATGCATATGTTTTACCATCAACATCCGCAAAGAAGATGTTTTTCAACGACCCTTGAACATCTGGCACGCGCAAATTCTGCGCATCTGGATGTTGGCTTAAAATAGCCCTATAAAAATTATCTGGTATATTACACATGACAAAATATTTTACTGTCAATAATCATAGAAGTCAAGCAAAGATTATGCTTGTTGTAATGATGCCAACATAAATTCGTCTAAATCGCCATCCAGCACTGCACCTGAGTCTGTTTTTTCAACATTTGTACGAACATCTTTGACCAATTGGTACGGATACAGAACGTAATTTCGGATTTGACTGCCCCATTCAATTTTTTTCTGTGCAGCTTTTGCAGCATCTTCTGCTTCGGCACGTTTTTGCATTTCCAGCTCATACAATTTACTGCGCAGCATTTTCATTGCCATTTCTCGATTTTGTATTTGACTGCGTTCATTCTGACATGTAACAACCGTATTGGTTGGGATATGTGTAATACGAACTGCGCTGTCCGTCTTATTTACGTGCTGTCCACCGGCACCAGACGCACGATATGTATCAATACGCAAATCTTTATCATT
The DNA here is from genome assembly GCA_045530935.1 of Candidatus Enterousia sp. Taxonomy (GTDB): domain Bacteria; phylum Pseudomonadota; class Alphaproteobacteria; order Rs-D84; family Rs-D84; genus Enterousia. The sequence goes on from JAZSDC010000029.1 coordinate 19,560, forward strand.
TATTTCAATTTCTATTGTATCATCAATATCAGGCCACACATCAACCGATGCAAAACTGGTCTGACGTTTACCATTGGCATTAAACGGAGATATCCTGACCAGACGATGGACCCCAATCTCGTTTTTTAGCCATCCATATGCACGACTGCCAGAAATGCGATACGTTATGTTTTTTATTCCAGCCGTATCACCTTCGTGTTCTTCTATAATCTCTACTACAAATCCGTGACGTTCTGCCCAACGTGCGTACATTCGCGACAACATTTGCGCCCAATCTTGCGCCTCGGTCCCGCCTGCGCCCGCCTGAATAAACAAAAACGCCCCATTATTATCCGCTGGTTCTCGAAACAGTGTAATAAACTTTGCACGATGTGCGCTTTCCGCCAAGATTTCAATTGCTGCCAACACATCTGAATCATCTGGTGCGATTTGATATAACTCTGATAAATTGCGATATTCTGTTTCTAAACTCTCTAATTCATCCAAGTTTTTTTCAAGTGCCGATTTCTTTTGTAACACCTGACGCGCATTATCAGGATTATCCCATAAATCGGGCGCGTTAACAATATCATCTAACTCAGCAATTTGTTTTTTTAACGACACCGGGTCAAAGAAACCCCCTGACGGCAGAAATGTCGTCAAATATTTTAGATAAAACCTCTGGAGCACTAATCATGTCGCATATGTTAACAAAATATTTTTATTATGCAAATGATTGTTTGATTTATTTGCAAGAATATGTTAAACTAAACATCAACGAGAGGGGATTTTCATGAAAAGACTGATTGGTGTTTTTGGTTTAATTGGTTCGCTGTTGTTGTGCAATGCCGCTGATGCAGCTGCTCGTGGCACTTTGGCAGGTGCCCCCACTGCGACCAGCAGATTACGTGGCAATGCCGGCATTGCTGAGGCATATAAAACCAACCAACGCAATGTTTACTTTATGGTAAATCAACCCGACGTCGATACTGCGTGCAGACAAAAAATTTATTCATGCTTGTCTGAATACTGCGGTGATACAACAATCGTTCCTGGCCAACGTACATCTAAATGCCAATATGTAAAAGAAAATGAATTATATAATTACGCTTTGCTGTGTTTACAAAAAGATACAGAAATCTTGTTACCACAATATGGCACAAACACCGTTAACGGACACGGTGGCATGAACACAGCCGCACGCCTGTGTCCATCATATGTCCAACAAGAAATCATGTCATACCTATCCATGATGAACATGGCAACACAGCTAACAAAATCCAATTCTGACTTATGTTTTAAACGCCGCCAAGAATTAGAAGCAGCAATGGCATGCCATTCTGTCGCAATGGCGTATTCAAATGAAACAGACAGCAAATTAACCAGCCTGCTGACCGACTATTGTGGCGCCGGAATCCCAGGGGGCAGCGCAGAAATGGTTACACGTTATGCCACCGCCGGCAACATTGGCGCCGATATTATTGGCTGGGCGGACAAAATTATCAGTCTTGAAATGAACAGTCGTGGCGAAGACTGGATTACTGCAATAAACGCTGTATTGGCCAGCTATACAAACCGTATGAACTTGGCATGTGGCGACAACCTGCAGTTAAACACTATTTCATACTCAGGCAACGGCACATCTCAACCATCCACACTGCAAACTGTTGCGTTAATGGCATTGGGGGCATCACAACCCGCTGCCACCGAAACACCAAACCCATACGCAAATCAGCCAATTTGGATGGAGGTTAACACACTACAGAACATCTGGACATACAATGAAGCATACCAAATAGTTCAAGCTGTATTTTCCAGTGGGGCACTGACTCAAAACGCCTTCTTTACACCTGCACAAATGGATGATATGCACACTGCATACATACGTGGTACCAAAGTATTTGTTATTCACGATAACGCGCGCTGTTATATCGTTCCTGTTCAAACACTTACAAGTAGCGAAGAAACATTAGTCGCACAAAAATTTGCAAACTGCATGCACAAATAACAATCGCCCATTCGGGCGATTTTTTTAACAAGACAAATCTAAAAGCCCTTGAACCGTAATTTGTTTTTTGATATACTTTCACACATGAAATTCAGCAGACGTTCTGTTTTAAAAATTAGTGGTTTTGGGATTGCTGTCACTGCGATGTTACCACGTATGGCATTTGCTGCACGCAACGCCGTGCGTTCAATGCGCAGCGGGGTTCAACCCGGAAATAAAACACGTCTGGTCATAGAAACAACCAACCGTCCATCATATTCATTGTCATACCCAACAGGACAGCTGGTTGTAAAGTTATCTAACACATCTGCAAACACTGCCATTAAACCCAACTTGGCATCTGACGGATTAATAAAAGCAATATCCCAAACACAAAGTGGCGACACGTTGCAAATTGTTGCCACCCTAAAAAAACCAATCGCCCAGATACCAAAATCATCAATTATGGTTTTGTCGCCGAACGGTGATAATGACTATCGTCTGGTTCTTGACTTTGTGGCAGGCACCGCAAACACACAATCTGATTCATACACAACAACTGCAGCGTCCACAACCACGGCAATCACTGCCGCCCGAAAATATACTATTGTTATAGATGCAGGTCACGGCGGCAAGGATCCTGGCTGTATCGGCAAGGGTGGCACACGCGAAAAAGATATCGTTTTATCTGTCGCAAAAAAATTAAAGTCCAAACTAGACGCCAATGGATTTAAAACGTACTTAACACGCAGCAATGACACATATTTAAAACTGGGGCAACGCGCAGAAATCGCCGAAAAGCGCAAGGCTGATTTATTTATCTCGCTGCACGCAAACGCAAACCCATCACGTAAAATGAAGGGATTCTCTATCTATACTTTATCTGAAAAAGCATCCGACGAAGAGGCAAAAAAACTGGCCGAAGCAGAAAATGCCGCGGACAAAATCGGTGTCGAAGGATTTACAGAATTTGAAGAAAATATACGTATTGCATTATCATCATTGCAACAACACGCAGTCGCAGAAATGAGTGAAGAATACGCAAACGGATGCGCCAAGTCGTTTAAACGCGCAAATATTGAGCAGCAGCCCGGCCCAGATGTTCGTCATGCACCTTTTGCGGTTTTGCGCTCTACGGTACCTGGCGCATTGCTGGAACTGGGACATCTATCAAATGCGAACGAAGAAAAGTTGTTAAAATCAAGCAAACATCAAGACAAACTGGTTAACGCAATCGTAAAATCTATAAAAAATTATAATTTCGAAGTCTAAAAAAATGGCGGAGACAAAGGGATTTGAACCCTTGATACGGGGTTGCCGTATACACGATTTCGAGTCGCGCGCATTCAACCGCTCTGCCATGTCTCCGTGCCACCCATTATAAATACATCCTGACTATTTTGCAAGGGTAAATATTTGACATTTCTTTTCATATCATTAAAATTGCATATTATGGAAAAAACATTTAATGAACAAGTTTATGATACAGTTGCCCGCATACCTGTGGGACGTGTTGCGACATTTGGACAAATCGCACAAATAATTGGACGTCCACGCATGGCACGCTTTGTTGGGTACGCATCAAACAACAAGGCTTCATGGCATCTGCCATGGCACCGAGTCGTTTTCAAAGACGGTTCTCTATGTTGTGGCTTTGCAACAGAACAATACAGATTATTAAAATCCGAAGGGATTAAGTTCGACAATGAAAAACGCGTCATAATGCCTGCGTATCAATGGGATCCTGAACGCGACGCCGCCCCACTAGACATTCGCGATTTTCCGTTGGTATTCTAAACCAATAAACAACACAGTTATCAGCAATCGAATTATTTTTTACAAATTTTTTCATATATTTTCGCCTTATCTAATTTCTTGTATGTCATAAACCACGGATTATTCTCTTTATTATTTCGCATCGCCACCGCTGTTGTTGGTGCAGCGCCCAACACATCATCGCCAGGCATCCAATTAACGGGCGTCGCCACCCCAAACACGTCTGTTGTTTGCAACCCAACCAACATTCGCCAAATTTCTGACATATTTCGCCCCAAAGATGCCGGATAATACAATATCGCACGAATTACAGATTTTGTATCAATTATAAAGACCGCACGTACCGCATGCGTATCTGCAGACTTTTTATGAATCATCCCATATTTTTTTGCTATCTGCATACTTAAATCATCTATCACTGGAAAGGTTATTTCTGCACCATTTGGCATTTTTGCAATTGCATCCAACCACCCCAAATGAGACGACAACCCACCAACAGATAACCCCAGCAAACGAACATTCATCTTTTCAAAATCCGAAATAGTATTCTGAAAGGCAACAAATTCAGTGGTACAAACCGGTGTAAAATCTGACGGATGAGAAAACAATACAACCCAACTGCCCAAAAAATCTTCTGGAAAATTTATCTCTCCGTTTGTTGTGCTTGCATGAAACTCTGGCGCCTTGTCACCAATTAAAGGCATTTTTTCATCCAATTCTACGTCAAATTCATCAAAACCAACGGTATCTTCCATTAAAACCTCCCTTAATCACACCAGGTAACGGTATCATTTTTTACAATTTTTAGACACAGGAACGTATTCAAATTAAATAAAAAAACTTTATTCTTGATAAAATCTGTTAAGATATAAATAATAGATAGCAAGACAAAGGATATAATAAATGAAAAGATCAGACATTGTACGCTCTATACAGGTAAACTTTAAACACATGCGCGCATCAGATGCGGCGGCAATATTGGACACGGTTTCAGACCATCTGATTGAATCTGTCGCGAATGGGGACAGGATTGAAATTCGCGGCTTCGGAACATTTCAGCCACGTGCACGCGCAACAAAAATTGGCTATAACCCCTGTACTGGTCAGCCAATGCCATTACCTGCCAGTACCACAATTCTTTTCAAGCCCAGCCGTGAATTAACCAAGAAAATGAACGAGCGTTAATTATGTTATTTGGAAAAAAATCCGGAATAAAAAACCGTAATCGTGAACGCTATGAACGTGTTCGTCGTTTGATGTGGATTAAATGCGAATCATGTGGCAAACTGGTTTATTATAAAGATTACAAAGAAAATAAATACATTTGTCCACGTTGTGGTCGCGCCTTCATCATGACACCGAAACAACGGTTCGACCTGTTGTTTGATGACAACTCATGGGAAAAGCTGACCGCTCCAAACGTATCCGACGACCCCTTGAAATTTTCTGACCGTGTTCCATACCAGGACAGATTGGATTCTGCCCGCTCAGAAACAGGGTGTTACGACGCAATAACGGCTGCGGACGGCAAAATTGGTGGCGTTCCAACAACAATATGCGTATTGAATGGCTTGTTTATGATGGGGTCAATGGGTCGCGCAGCTGGTGATGCAATCGTTGCCGCCATGGAACACGCTATTGCCGAACATCGCGCCTTTGTTATGGTTACATCCAGTGGTGGTGCACGCATGCAAGAAAACATATTATCATTAATGCAAATGGCACGCACAACAGTCGCTGTAAACAAATTACACGCAAACGGCATTCCATATATTGTTTTACTAACCGACCCAACTTTTGGGGGCGTTACTGCATCATTTGCAATGCTTGGGGACATACACATTGCAGAAAAAGGTGCGCGCATTGGTTTCGCAGGGCGCCGTGTAATTGAACAAAATATTCGAGAAAAATTACCTGCGAACTTCCAAACAGCTGAATACTTGTATGAACACGGCATGGTTGATATGGTTGTCGCACGCAGCGATTTGCATGATGCAATTGCAAAAATTCTTGCAGTTCTAACCAAACAACCACGCGAACCCAAACAAATTACTATAACAACCCCAACACATGATCTCTCAAAGAAAATACGTGGCATGGGTGAAAACGAGGCATATGACAAAGTGCTTTTGGCAAGACACGAAAATCGCCCACACTTCTTAGATTATATAAACGGCATCGTGTCTGATTGGACATATTTAGCGGGGGACCGCTGTTTCAGTGAAGATGCAGCGATGGCTTCGGGCATTGGTTTTTGGCGCGGAATTCCCGCTGTCATAATCGGTCAAGAGCAAGGACGAACAATTGAAACACGCCAAAAACATCGTTTTGGTATGGCAAACCCGGACGGATATCGCAAAGCCCAACGAATGATGCGTATGGCAGAAAAATTTAAATTGCCATTAATATCGTTGTTTGATACTGCGGGCGCATTCGCTGGTCGCGAAGGGGAAGAGCGCGGTCAATCCCAGGCGGTTGCTTCATCAATCGCAACCGGTTTATCTATGCGCGCGCCTTACGTCGCAGTTAACGTAGGTCAGGGCGGTTCTGGCGGCGCAATTGCGATTGGTACTGGGGACCGTATCTTGATGCTAGAAAACGCGATTTATTCTGTTATTGCCCCAGAATCATGTGCCAGCATTTTATGGCGCGACAATAACTATCGTGCAACAGCATCTGCTGCAATGAAACTAACTGCACGCGATATGGCAAACATGAATGTCATAGATGAAGTTATACACGAACCTGCTGGGGGCGCACACACAGATTGGCAGACCACAATGGAATTGTTGGCAAACTCTGTTGCAAAACAAATAAACGAATTACAACAAATCCCTGTGTCAGAGCTACCTGCACGACGCGCTGAAAAGTTCTTGGCAATGACGCGCGATGTTGAAATATATCAACCAGAGCACATCGGTGAAGAGCATTAAAAACCGCCATTTGGCGGTTTTTTTATTCCTTGGCTTGTGCAACGATTCTTTCTATATATTTATTCATATCATGATTGGGATAGCGTTTGATAATTTCATCTCTGTTTTGTTCAATTTCCTTGCATGCATCCATCGCAACTTGCTTTAGCGTTGTTTGTTTAAGTATTTCAATCTTATTTGCCCCACATTGCCACAGTTTTGGATCCACGGGCGTGCGACTTTTATATTTCTGGGACAATGGTTTTATTTCAAAGAAGTACAACTTTTGTCCGCCACAATCGACAAAATCAAACATTTCCCAATACCACATCAGCGTATCAACTGCGTTGTCGCAATAATGAAAAACTGGTTCCTCAGCCTGTGTTCCGACCTCTTTGAATTGTCCGGTTTCAATTGCTGTAAACTGACGTCCAGGGGCATACTCTGAAATATCTTTGATGCCAAACCCTTGACTCATCGCGTCCTTCATGAACACATCGCACCACATCATCTTATACGATTTAGAACAATATACCTTCCCGTTATCCACCATTTATCCTCCATTACTCACACTAATATATATCGTTATAAACAGTATAATTTTCAAGGTTTAATTATAAAAAAGATTTTTTCTTGCTTGCATTTATATGAAACATTCTATATAATACCCCCTGCACGGAGCGTTGGCAGAGTGGTAATGCAGCAGATTGCTAATCTGTGACCGAAATTTTTGGTCCATAGGTTCGAGTCCTATACGCTCCGCCA
>JAZSDC010000043.1:0-5484 GCA_045530935.1 Candidatus Enterousia sp.
ATGATATACCTGCACAATTTGTGCGCACATTTTCAATCGCAACTTTTAAATCAGTCGCTGCATGCGCCGTCCCAACCAAACCCAACAGCGCAACCATAAAGCCAACACGCATTACATTCTCCCTTGTTTATCACAATCAAATATTTATGCAGGAATCTTTTTTATCGATGCCTCATAATTTAAAAGATATTATATCATAAAAATCACATAAGAGGAATTTTTTTTAATCTTCCAATATTGCAATGCCAGGCAATATACGCCCCTCGATAAATTCCAAAAATGCCCCGCCCCCAGTCGAAACATAAGTTATATCATTTTTCACACCACATGCCTCTAGTGCGGCAACAGTATCACCACCCCCAATAATGCTTTCTAATTTACCCGCGCGTGTTTGTTCGGCAATCGCATTTGCAATTGCAAACGAACCATATGACCATGTTGGCTGCCATTCTGCCATACCAACCGTACCATTCCAAATAACCGTTTTCGCATTACGAATTTCTGCAACATCACGCGCAGTTGTCTGAACCCCCGCATCGATAATAACATCGTCATCTTCTATTTCGGTAAAGTCTTTATTCACACGCACCGCATCACGCGTAAATTCTTTGGCAACCCCTTTATCCAATGGCAACATCACGCGACAATTATTTTTTTCTGCATAGTCCAGGATTTCCAACGCAGTATCTTTCTGGTCCGCTTCATACAGCGAATTTCCAACACGCCCGCCCTGCGCATAGTTAAATGTTGTACCCAACGCCCCGCCAATAATCAGTGTATCTGACAACCTTGCCAATGCCTTTAACACGCCAATTTTTGTTGAAACCTTGCTGCCGGCGACAATTGACAACAGCGGACGTGCCGGATTTTCCATAACCGCCGACAAATGCTCAATCTCGGACGCCAACAGTTTACCCGCAAACGATGGCAAAATTTCCGCCACACCAACGGTACTGGCATGCGCGCGATGCGACACCGCAAAGGCATCATTTACAAATACATCAAACCCACGCGCCAAATCCGCTGCAAACGCCGGATCATTTTTTTCTTCACCCGCATAAAAACGCACATTTTCCAACAAAACGACATCGCCATCACGCATATCTGCCATAAACCCTTTATCCAGACAATCCGGAATCAGTTCAATACCCATAAAATCTGCAATTGGCCGCAGAGAATATTCCATATTACGCACCCCTTTGGGCCGACCACGATGCGCCACAATTGCAATTCGTGCCCCCGCATCACGCAGTGCATTTATTGTCGGCATACTTTGTTCGATACGAAACGGATCGGTAATTTTATTGTCCACAATTTGCACATTAAAGTCATCACGCAACAAAACATACTTACCACGTAAATCTAAATTTTTAATCGTCCTCAGATTCATTTTTAATCCTTTCCTTAACTGGTCCAAAACTTTTACGATAATGCGCATTTATACCATATTTATCAATCGCCTGCAAATGAGATTTTGTCGGATAACCTGCGTTTTTATCCCACCCATATTGTGGGAATTGTTGTGCCAAATCACGCATAATCCTGTCGCGCGTTTCCTTGGCAATAATGGATGCCGCCGCAATAGACCGCGACCGCGCATCACCATGAACAACCGGCGCACCATTTAAATTATTCGGCAATCTGTTCCCGTCCACCAGGCAATATTGCGGCACACACTGCAATTCATTAACCGCACGTTCCATTGCGCACATTGACGCCCACAAAATATTCATTTCATCAATTTCGGATGGGGTGCATTGTGCCACCGCCCAAACTGTATTTTCCGCAATCCAATCGTACGCCACCGCACGCTGACGCGCGGTCATCTGTTTTGAATCACGAATAATCACCGGAATTTCAATATCACGATTTGGAAATATTACCGCCGCCGCCACAACCGGCCCGCACAAGGGACCACGTCCTGCCTCGTCCACACCAGCAACCAGCTCAAATCCACTTTCAATCTCTAAACTAAAATCAGGAATATCCTTTGCCATATGCACATCATAAAACAAAAAAGAAATAAACAAAAGACTTTTTAAGTTGACAAAACAATATTTTTGCACAAAAATTATAAGCATGAGTACAACAAACATAAATAACAATCAAAATCAAAAGAACACACCAAACAATGGCGGTTTTCACGCATTTATATTATTATACGTGACAATTAACGGCATCGCCACCGGCAATGTTATTCGCGCCGCAAACCATATGATTGAAAATGGCTATGACCGCGACACAGTGATTATAATGTTGCTGTGGCTATTATCTGTTGTATATTCTGCACAGCGCATATACGAAATAAACCGTGATCGCAAAAACCGAAATAACAATAACGATAAAACCAGATAACCAGACAAATAAAAAAATCCCCGGCACGCCGGGGATTTTGTCCAATATATGTTAGTTTTATTTTTTTCTTTTAAGTTCCAATTAATTAGAACTGAACATTCAGGCGAACACCCAATTCAGCCTTGACATCTGTGCCATTCTGAGATTGCGCGTGCGCTTCGTCAAATGTATATTCGCCATAAACTGCGACCTGCATTGTATCGGTCATCTGATATGCCGCCGTCAGGTTTAATACATATTCATCAAACCCGTCTTCCATATCTTCAACCTTGTCCAACAAGCCGTTTATTACACTCTGTTGCAAACCAGTTGCCAATACAGGAACCATTTCTGGCGCACTGCTTAATTGTGTCCCAATTTGCACATCTGTCAAAGTTGGATTTTTCATTTTAAGCGCAATCGCCGCTGCTGTTCCCTGTGCATCTGCTGCGACATTACCAACCTTAGACGCCAGACCTTCTACGCCATTGTCTGAATGGTGTTTAAATGTCAAACCACCACCGAACGACCAACGGTCATCCAATTGATAGAACATCTTTAAGCCGGCATTGATTTCCGTCGTTGATTTCAAATCAACTGAAATTTCATCTGGCAACCCCAGTTTAGTGACTGGCAGCACACCGCCAACCTTGTATTGTGTCACATCAATGCTGTTATTATCGTTGCCGAATGTGCGCAATGCTTCAACAAATCCAGCCGCGCTGAACTTTGACCATTGTTTACCGACCTGGGTACCAACATGGAATCCCCAGCGACCGTTTGAATAGTTGTCATAATCAAATCCGGTTTCTTTGTATGCGCCACTCATTTCACTGATGCCACCCAATTGTGCGTCGGCATACAAATCCCATATCCAACCATCTGTCGTATCAATTGCACGGTACTTTACCCCGGCACGCCCCAGGTGCATACCCTTGCGTCCGATATCATCGTCGTGGGTATATCCAAATTTTGCGTACGCTTCCAGATTATCCAAGATACCATATCCCAATTCTTCGTGAACACGCCAGATTGGAAATTCTGTTGCGCCATCATGATTTTTCATTTGATGTGCATCTGAATCATCTGCGATTTTGTACATAACACCCGCAGATGTTTTGGAATACCCCGTACCCTGCTTTGGCATATACAGTGGGTTTTCCAGATTGGCCGCAATCGCAGGTGCCGCGAATATCGACAACGCAACTGCTGCACTGATAGTTTTTTTCATCTTATAACTCCTTAGTTTTGATGAAATGCCGTGCCCCCCATTATTGGCAAGAGCCAGGTCCATACCCACACCGCCCATTCTTGGCAACAGTATGTTTTTGCGATATGAACGTTCTATATTTTACCAGTATTAGGATATATGTCAAAAAATCTTTTTTCTTGACATAGCCACCTTGAAAATATATCGCACGTTACCTATATATATTTGCTGTGGGGGATGCCACAGAACTTCAAAGTATATTAACCAAGGGAGTTCGCTATGACAAACCAACAAAATATTGCAAACACGCAACAAAAGTTCGTAATTAAAATTGACAGCAAAACATCACACAGCATAAATCAATTTGATAAATCAGAGTTAGTTAAAGCATACCTACAATTATTTTATGGATTTTCCCAATTTAATTGGACCAACAATCATTCATTGGGGCGCGCATGGCAAACATCCATAAATCAATGTGGCGCATTTTGCCAAACCAAGAATAAAAATAATCCCGTTGCAAAATTTTTAAATGCAACATACAACGGTCATAAAAAATATTGGTCCCAAATAATCATGACACACCAGAATCGTGAAAACACAATCAGCACCACAGATAAAGACATCAAACAAATGCGCCAACATGCCCAACATATGATTCGCCAAGCCATAGACAAAATTAATCTAATTTTGGCGCGCTATAACGAATACACACTAGAAATCGATAACAGCCCCACCCAAACAATGGGCACATCGACCAACACGTCTGGGCGTGTTCCACAAAAAAACAGCACCACAACACAATCGAAACAAACCGCACATCAAGACCGCCCAGAAACGCAACACGCGGCACAGATGACAACACCATTACCATCACAACAACAGAAACCATACGAAAAACCTGAAATGTCTGTACGCGAAAACCAGTTTGCAAAAACCGAACATCCCACAAAAACAGAACCCAAAACCGCAACATTTACCACAGCACAGCAACAAACAAAATATAAATTTAACCTGTTTATATTTAAAAAATTTAACCAACGTGCCGCATAATAAAAATGAATATGGATTTTGTACATCCATAAAAACACGAAGATATATATGAACGAATAAAATAAATCCCCCTGAACGGGGGATTTATTTTTACTTACGTGCTTCAAACGTAACTTCATCCAATTCATGTATTTTATCCGTAATCAATAACGGTGGCAAACATGCATTATGTTCTGCTTCATACTGCGTTCCATCTGGGCAACGCGCAGTACACTGAACTGTCTGTCCTCTATTAATAGAATATGCACGTCTTGGTGACAGGTCATCTTGTATCCAACATTGATCATCACAGCAATATTCAGCACCTGTTACGTACCACCCAAAACTCGCATCCAAGGTTAAGTCAATCCCTTTTTCACACTCAAACCTATCTTCGTCATCTAAATAAGATAAGTAGTTTCCTTCAATACATTTACACCGAATATCACCCACCAAACCCACAACAGACCGAACTAAGTCGTTACCATTAAATAAAGTTACTGAACCAGATTGGTATATATTTATATATTGGCCATCTTCCAACACGAGACCATCATTCAGAACTTCACTACACGAAACCCTCAGAGCACCTAAATTTATTATATCATACGTCTTATTGATATTAAAGTCCGACATACTAGCTTTTGGAAAACTAGCATTACCCAATATCCTCTCGCGTTCTGCAATTATTTCAATTCGCGTGCCCTGTATGGCATCATCTTGACGCTGCGTCTCAGCCTCGCGTTGACGGCGTTGTTCGGCCTGATGCTGACGACGTTGTTCAGCTTCGTGCTGTTCTTCCTCGCGTTGGCGCTGCGCCTCGGCTTCGGCCTTCGCTATCTGGCTCGGATGACCTTCTTTTTCTGTATAGCCTATACCTCCCCATAACGGATATTCGCATCTTTTAG
>JAZSDC010000002.1:0-1568 GCA_045530935.1 Candidatus Enterousia sp.
GTTTTTAGACGATACTCATTGACTAAATCCAAAAAACACAATATCATTCAGACCATGAGAAATGCTTTGCGTTTTTTTATATGGTTTGTATTGTCTATGCCGTCATTGGCGAAAGCTGACTTATGCGCATATCTTGATAAAAATACATTTGATAAAGCATACGATATCCTGTTGAACACAACCGAATACATTGCATATTGTCCCTTGTGTGATGATGCAACAGCAAGGTTGAATATCGTTCAGAAAATCTCTTTTATGCAACCTGGCGAAGATATTTATGAAATTTATATAAATGATGCTCCTGTGGATATTGCATATACATATGTAGACGGTAAAAATGTCGGACTGATGGCAGGTTGCTCAGAGATATATAAATTACCTGGGGTGGTTGATGTTTTGAATGCTATGCCACCAGTCAAAAACTAATATGCTTTTGTCCGCTTGGTCCATCCGTTTTTAGATGTTGACCAGTTTGTCATACCTCGTAAATTATTCATACGTTGCTCAATTAGAATTTTGCATAATGGTATAGCAGGGTGCTAAGCAAAGAATCAGTCCAAGATATTATGGTCGGACTTAACGCGATCCAGAAAGCTGCTTTATAGTTTTTCTTATACAAAAAATACAAAGATACTGGAATAAAGAATAACAACTCGGCACAAGAAGATACTAGATTTGTTAAATATACATCTGCACTGCGCCATGCCCAGCCCATAGATTCACCGCCCCATGGACAATAATGAAACGGAAACGCATCACGACATTCTTTGATAAAAAAGTCATAATAATCAGTAAGCAGTCCATATAAAAGCAATATATTTATACCAAGACAAATTATCGTGCCACGTTTCCATTTTTGCATGCATAACCCTTGTTTATTTATATTTTACATTTATAATCAAATCGTGTCTATTCTTTTGATAATTTTAGCTTGATTTATACCGTCAGCAGAAAAATATATCCCACAGTAAGCAAACTTGGCCAAATGGCGTACCAAATAGCTTTGCGTTGTTTTTGTCTGCTGACTTCAATTATTGACCTGTATATAAAAAACACGTCTAAGCACCCCAATAGTATCAGGCTTGTAAAAAAAGCTACCGCAGATGATCGAATAAATCCGAAAGCCTCGGCACCCCAATGGCATCCGCCCATTTCTGCGCAATTATAAAAACAAATATCAATAATTGTGTCTGCCATCATATACAGCAAAAACAGGTTCCATATCAAGAATAAGACAAATATTGTATAAAATGCAAACTTTTTTATCATATTATCATCTAATATTTTACGTGCAGTATAACATCTTTTTTGTTTTGCTCAAACCATTTTATAAAATCACTTATTTTTGTTCGTAAGTCAATACAACCGGCAGAACCAGGCTCTGTGCCCCCATGTATACTAAAATTATCTCTACCATGAGTGTTGGTGTTTTTAGACGATACTCATTGACTAAATCCAAAAAACACAATATCATTCAGACCATGAGAAATGCTTTGCGTTTTTTTATATGGTTTGTATTGTCTATGCCGTCATTGGCGAAAGCTGACTTATGCGCATATCTTGATAAA
>JAZSDC010000038.1:0-13370 GCA_045530935.1 Candidatus Enterousia sp.
TACATTACCAACCCCAACGCGTTCGGGATATGTCTTTAGTGGGTGGCAGATTGGCGATTCAGAATCTTTAAGTAGTGCAGGCAGTAAAATATCATGTAATCGCGCTAGCTTAAAAATCACGGACAATGGAACAATCGCTACGATAACGGCGACATGGAAGCCGAATACGATAACAATTTTGTTTGAAGATCCGAAAAACTATTTGGATAATTGGTCTGCTGTTGAAGCATCGTGTACCTATGACGGTACGTTAGATTTGTCCCAATATCCAATAAAAGGCGAAAGTTATGTGTGGAATGTGAATGGTGTACAGTACGAGTGTAATCAAAAGATTGATTGCACCAAAGATATATTGGGCGTGGATTCCGGTAAGATTAGTATTGTCGTAGATACAAGAAGTGAACAGGTGAAGATTTCTTACGATACCGATGGTGGTTCGTCGGAGGCGCCTGCCACATGTGTGGTTGGTGGTACATTTACGTTGCCAAATGCGCCAACGAAAAGTGGTTATACATTCTTGGGGTGGAGTGTTGATGGAGCACAATATCCTGCGGGGACGAAAATTGGGTGTAATGATATTGATCTGGGGGTAGATAGTGGTACTGTGACAATAAATGCATTGTGGCAGGCAGCAGGCACGACAGGAACATTAACGCTAAGATTTGATACAGATGGCGGAACCGAGGTTGATCCAGTTCAGTGTGTGGTTGGTCAGTATTATAAATTACCAAATGATATTGAAAAGTTAGGCTATGCCAGCAATGGTTGGTATATTAATGGATCGCTTAGTGCGGCGACGCAAGTGCTGTGCCAGGGTAGTTATGGTGAGGTTATGACTGTTAAAAAGGCATGGCGTTATGTTGGTACATATACTGTGAAATTTGATACAAATGGTGGTACGCCGTCAGAGATTCCGGATCAATTATGTACTGTTGATACTGTGTTTAGTGTTAAGCAGTCGGTAACAAAAGAGGGAACAGACGGACTTATATTGAATTGGGTACGTTATCGCGAGGATGGAGGCAGCATGTCATTTCCTCCTGGTCCTATTGAGTGTTCTGAATTTGCACTTGCGCCAGATGAAAATGGTGTTGCTGTATTGGTTGCGCAGTGGGAAGAGCCACCGTTGGCAGTAAGTTCGTTTTGGAATCTGACATATGACACCGATGGTGGTTCAACGGTGGCAGGTGCCAGATGTGAGCTTGGAGAAACGATTACGTTGCCGGCGACGCCGACACGTGATGGGCACACTTTCCGTGGATGGTCGGTTAATAATCTGACATTTGGTGCGAATGCGACAATTGATTGCATTTATGCTGTATTTGGTGTGATGGCGCCGGCCGATGTAACAATAACCGCGTTATGGGTAGAAGGTGCCGCAGGAACGATAAATGTGACGTATGACACCGGTGGTGGTACAGCTGTGGCGGGGGAAACGTGCCAATTTGGTGGGGTGTTTGTATTACCTGCGGCACCGACACGTGATGGATATATTTTCCGCGGATGGGCAGTTAATGGCACATCATATGGGGCAAATGCAACGGTTGATTGCGTTGGTTCGGTGCTTGGTGCGTCTGTTGGTGGGACTGCAACAATAACTGCAGTGTGGTTAGATGATAGCACAGAAATAATAACATTGGTTTACGATATGGCCGGTGAACATGAAGCAATCCCTGATGGTAAATGTGTTGCAGGGGAAAGTTTTAGCCTGCCGTCAGTAGACGATTATGGTTATTATAAGTTTATTGGTTGGCGGTTTGGTTCGTCTGATACCAGATATGCAGAAGAGGCAGTTGTTGAGTGCGACGCGACTGCTTTGAATGCCACCAATGGTACGGCGACAATTACTGCAGTATGGTTGGGGGAAAATCTGATACGTGGTTTGACACTGGATCCTTTGGGTGGGGTTCAGACGGGTATACAAAAGGTTTATTATGCGGACGGATATGGTTATTTTGCAGATTCAAAATTGTTACAACCAATAACATATAATGATATAACGCCACCGACCAGGGATGGATATGAGTTTAAGGGGTATTCATTTGATTTATTGGCAGACGATTATATGTTTGGGTCTGTTCTTGGTTATATCCCAGATCGTGTGACAACGCTTTATGCTGATTGGGAGCCTGTTGTATCAGATGTGAATGTTGAATTGATATATGATTTTATGGGTGGAATCCCATATGATCCATTCGCTGATCAGTATTGGTCGTATACAAATATGAAAAGTATAAATATTTTGTCGCAGGATGTTCCACATCCAACGGATGTTTATGGGCGCGATGGGTATTATTTATCGGGGAGTGCGTATGAATGGTATCCAGAAGTTTGGGATATTAATAATTGGCGAAGCCACAGTGCAATTTTAACTGATAAAAAGGTTTATTTTGTGCCCAATTGGTTGCCAGCATCATATGAACTTAGTGGTTCTGAAATTGCAAATGGGGCGACGACATATACACTGTATTTTGATACTGGTGGTATTGGTTCGGTGGCGCCGATTACGTGCACATATGGTCAAACCATAACAATGCCCAGCGTTCCGTCAGAATCAGGATATGTTTCTGTTGGTTGGTCAAACAAAAGGAATGATGTGCGGTTGAACCAGATTTATCCAGCTAATACCGAAATATTGTGTAATCGTGCGACGTTTGGGGTTGAATCTGGGGCGGTGTATTTGTGGGCGCAACGTGCGGCGGATGATGGACAAAATTATTTTAATGATTGGTTTTATCAAACTGAAGGGGGGATGGATTATACTTGCCGGATTTATAATTCATCTTTACCTGCGTCAACCTATGGGCATTTGGATGATTTTCAGTTGACAGGGTGGTATTCTCCTGAATTAGACAGAATATTTAGTCATGGTGAATATTTGCCGTGTCAGGCGTCAGAACTTGGGAAAACTAAGGGCGAGTTGTACAGATTAAATCCAGTACTTGTGCCAACAAAAACCACAACTGCCAGTGGTAAAATCGTATTGGCAATAGGGTCGCAATTAGAAGGTGTAATCCAGGATGTGTGTACCATTGGGGGTAAATATAAATTGCCATCCGCCATTGCGCCCACTGGTACAGAGTATTTGTCCAAATTTTTTCATGGTTGGGAAACTGCTGATGGAAAAATATACCCGGCAAATGCGGAAATTGATTGCAGTGAAAGCAATCTGATGCCAGTTGATGGTACGGCGGCAATACTGGCGCGTTTTACGAACAAAATGTTTGCTGACAGGTATATAGATTTTGTTACGGAAGACGAATCTGTTATTGGTTTGCCAGAGCGGATGTCCTGTCGGTTTGGGCAAGAGTTTACTTTGCCAACAGCTGTGCCAACGCGTTCTGGATACACTTTTGCTGGTTGGCAGATTTATGATGGTGCATTTGTGCGAGACGGGCAGGTTGTAAAGGAGACGGTTGTTTATCAGCCAGGTGATAAATTGAAATGTGATATAGAAGATTTGGGACTTCGTAGACAGTCGCATGGCATAGTGACCCTTGTAACAACGTGGAAGTGATGTTGTGGGGCGCTGGTGCAGTAATTGTGATAAAAAAACCGCCGGTTGGCGGTTTTGTTTTTTGCATATTGGAAAAAATGTGTTATTGTTCATGTGGTACAGGATAAATAATGAAAATAGTAAATAAAAAAATTGCAGGGAAAAAGTCTTCTGTCGCGTGGCTGCAACGCCAGGCGGCGGATCCATATGTTGCACGGGCGCACAAAGACGGATATCGTGCGCGGGCGGCGTATAAACTGATTGAAATGAATGAAAAATTCAAATTTTTGCGTAATGGCCAGGTGGTGGTTGATTTAGGGGCGGCGCCTGGGTCGTGGTCGCAGTATATTGCGCGTACATATCCAAAATCAAAGATATTTGCAATGGATTTGTTGGAAATTTCCCCAATTGTTGGCGTGGAAACATATCAGGGGGACTTTACATCGGATGCGGCGTTGCGCTGGCTGGAAGATAAATTGGGATTAGCTCCCGATGAAATTGGGGCAGGAACTGCGGATGTTGTGGTATCAGATATGGCGCCAAATACAGTTGGACATAAAAAGACAGATCATATTCGTCAGATGGTTTTGTTGGAATATGCATTTGATTTTGCGATTCGTGCGCTAAAACCAGGTGGAACATTTGTATGCAAGTCTTTTACCGGCGGTACAACCCAAGATTTATTAAAGCAGATTAAGGAAAGATTTGAATCTGTACATCATATAAAACCACCATCTTCACGCAAGGATAGTGTGGAAATGTTTATTGTTGCAATGGGATTTTGTGGGTAAAAAAAACGCCAATCGGCGTTTTTTTAATTTTTTGTGAATATTTGTGCTTGTGTTAGTTTGCTAAAATTTTGTATAATAGTCTTAAATTAGAGAGTGCATCAGACAAAATATGGTGGGATTATTATGATAGACACAAAGAAATTCACATTATTTATATCGTTATGTGCAGTATTTGCGGTAAATCCAGTATTGGCGAATGCGCCGAATTCAGATAGTGACCTGGGGACAGATCATAATGTGTATGTTGAACATACTGAGGCGAATGGTACCTTGCCTAAGGTTGAAGGGTATGCAACCAACGGTATCGCCAGTGTTAGTTATGTGAATCGTATGGTAGATGCGGCGGGTAATGCAGCTGATGCGGCAGAGAAACATGCAGCTGCAGCGGGTGCGTATGCAATCAGTGCTGCCGGATCGGCTGACGAGGCCAAGGGGGCCTTAAGTGATAAACTTGACAAAGCGCTGGGGGCTAGTAATGCGAATAAAGTTATGATAACAGATACATCTGGTAAGGTTGTGCCTGTTGTGATAACCAGTGCAGGTAGTGGTAACCTGGTAACAAGTGTTAGTGTGTCTGAAGGTAAGTTGACTGTTACTAAGGGTTCAACTTTGCCGACGGGTTCCTTGGCATCGAAGAATACGATTTCGAATGCAGATGTTGCAAATAATGCAGCGATTGCACAGAGCAAGATTGATGGTTTGACGGGGGCATTGAATGGTAAACAGCCAAAATCCTCTGCTGCTTATCAGATGGGTAATGCAACTGGTGGGTGGACCACTATGACAACAGCGCAACAAAACGCATTGAATAGTGGGATTGACGCTGACAAGGTTAGTGTGTATGAAGGGTATGCAACAGGTAAACAGGATAAATTGACCACGGATAATATCATGGGTAGTGGCAGTGTAAATGTTACGGTTGACAATGGCGTTATTACGGTTAGTGGTACAGATAAGGATACGACATACAGTGCGGGGTCGAATGTTTCTATATCCAATGGTGCTGTCAGTGTTGCAACGGCTAATGGATCGACGTTGGGTGTGGTAAAAGCGGGGTCGAATGTTTCTATATCCGATGGTGCTGTCAGTGTTGCAACGGCTAATGGATCGACGTTGGGTGTTGTAAAAGCGGGATCGAATGTTTCTATATCCAGTGGTACTGTCAGTGTTGCAACGGCTAATGGATCGACGTTGGGTGTGGTAAAAGAGGGGTCGAATGTTTCTATATCCAGTGGTGCTGTCAGTGTTGCGGATGCAACCGCAACTGTAAAGGGCGTGGCAAAGTTGGGTGTTATTCCATCTGGGACAAACAAGACAGGTACTGCGGAAATTTGGGTTGAATAAAAAAAATCCCCTGATGGGGGATTTTTTTTATGTAATTTGCGTGTGTTTGTTGGCGAGAAAACCGCCGTTGGATGGTTGTTATTTTAAAGATTCTGCGGCGGTACGTGCCAAAATATCAACGCGTTCGTTCATCTCATGGCCGGCGTGTCCGCGCACCCAATGCCAATGTATTTTTTTTGTGGATGCTAGTTCGTCCAGTTGCTGCCACAGGTCTTGGTTTTTGACAGGTTTTTTATCCGCAGTGCGCCAATTGTTTTTTTTCCAATTTTTGACCCATGATTGCATGCCGTTTTTTACATATTGACTGTCTGTGTGAATTTCCAGTTCGTTGTGACGCGCAGCAGCGGTTAATGCACGAATCACTGCCATTAACTCCATACGATTGTTTGTTGTGTTGCGTTCGCCACCACTGCGTTCCGCAACGTTTGTGCCGTCTGTTGCAATAAATCCCCACCCGCCAGGACCGGGGTTTCCCAAACACGATCCGTCTGTCCAAATTTTTAACATTTTATATACGTCCTTTTTATGATATAATATCACACATGAAGTATAATTCCAAAGATTTAAAAGAAATGTCTAATGCCGTGCGGGCATTGGCATTATATGCTGTGCGCTGTGCGGCCAGTGGACACGTTGGTATTGTGCTGGGGTGTGCAGATATTATTACAACTGTTTTTGCAAACTTTTTACGCAGGGGAACAGATAAATTCATTATGTCCGCTGGACATGGCAGCGCGCTGTTATATGCTGTGCTGAAGTTGGCAGGGTATGATATTGGCGATATCAATTCTTTTCGTCGTATTGGTGGGTTGCCAGGACATCCAGAATACGGTTTGCCCGGGGTTGATGCAACCACGGGTCCATTAGGCCAGGGGGTTGGTAATGCTGTTGGTATGGCGATGGGGGCAAAAATAAATAAAAGCATTGCGCGTGTTTATTGTTTGTGTTCTGATGGTGATTTGATGGAAGGTGTTGCCCAGGAAGCAATTGCGTTGGCAGGACGTTATGAATTAAATAATTTGATAATGTTGTGGGCAGATAATGGACTTAGTATTGATGGTGTGGCACAAACAGATTTGGATGTGCCTGCGCGAATGGAGGCAGCAGGTTGGCGTGTGCTGACAGTGCCAGGCTGGGATTATTCCAGGATTAATCGTGCGTTGACCATGGCCCAGGATTCTGAAAAACCAGTATTTATTCAGTGTAAAACGGAATTGGGGGCGGGGTCCAGTTTGGCGGGTACCAGCAAGGCGCATGGTTTTGCTTTGCGCGATTCGGAAATTGCAGCGCTGATAAAGAATTATGTGTCGACACTGGGGGAACATATTTGGCGTAATGTTGCAATGGAACAGGTGCCCGGGGTTGAAATGGTGCGGGCAGATGTTTTGCCAAATGTTTCGTTGCCTGATATAGATAAAGATATCTCAACGCGTGAATTAAGTGGTTTGTATCTGGAAGAATTATTTAAGGCGGGATTAAATGTAGTTGGGGGTAGCGCGGATCTGGGGGGCAGTACAAATGTGCGCGTTGGGTCCGTTCGTGAAATTACTGCGAATAATTTTTCTGGAAATTATATAAATTATGGCGTGCGTGAACATGCAATGGGCGCCATTATGAATGGATTGGCGATTTTTGGGGTGCGAAATTTTGGTTCAACATTCTTGGTGTTTAGTGATTATATGCGCCCAAGCATTCGTTTGGCGGCGATGTCTGGATTGCCAGTTGTATATGTGCTTACGCATGATAGTATCGCAGTTGGTGAAGACGGACCGACACATCAACCTGTTGAACAGCTGCCTTCGTTGCGTCTGATCCCAGGGTTGAATGTTTTTCGCCCATGTAATGGTGCAGAAGTTATTTATGCGTGGCGGCGCGCATTGACCGAATCTGAAAAGCCATCGTGTATAGTTTTGTCGCGTCAAAAGATTACACGGGTGGAAACACCACTGGGGGCAGATATTGGGCGTGGAGCCTATATTATTCGTGCGTCAAGTATAAAGAATGTTCGCGCAACAATTGTCGCAACTGGCAGTGAAGTTCCGTTGGCGATATCTGTTGCAGAAAAATTGGGCGGTGGTGTTCAGGTTGTGTCAATGCCATCGGTTGCAGATTTTCGTATGCAAGATGCAGAATATAAGCAAAAAATCTTGCGTGGTACCGTTGTTGCGATAGAGGCAGCGGCATCTGCCCCATGGTTCGAATTCGCAGATGCTGTTGTTGGAATTGATCGATTCGGAATGTCTGGCCCAGGGCAGCAGGTGTATTCTGAGTTGGGATTTGATGTGGATGTTATTGTGCGTGATATCAAAGATAAGATTAAATAATGTCTGAATATTTGTTTACCTTGGCAAATGGTGATGAAATTCCTGTTTTTATAACAACGCGACGCGGTATGCGCAATATTACATTGCGACCACGTGTTGCGCCACGGCGTGAAATTCATGTGTCAAAGCCATGGCTGGTGTCAGAGCGCGCGGCAATAGATTTTCTGCTTTCAAAACAAAAGTGGCTGGAATGCGTGTTCCAAAAATGCCCGACTAAGGTTGTGTTGCAACCGGGGGATGAAATAGAGTTTTTGGGGCGATGTGTGCAATTGGTGCATAATCCAAATATGCGGTCTAATAAATTCAGTGCAGATGGGGCGCAACTGATTATCGGTGGCACGTTGGATATGTTTGAACGTCGTGTGCGTGATGTTATTAAGGCTGAGTTTTTAAGTTCTGTAAAAAATATAATACGCGGTGTGCCGTCTGAATTTTGGCCACGACGTATTGCGCTGCGTGATACGACCAGTCGATGGGGCAGTTGTTCAACAACGGGAACAATGTCTTTTTCGTGGCGGTTAGCGTTTGCGCCAGTGGATGTTATGCGATATGTTGTTATGCATGAATTGGCGCATGTAAAACACATGAATCATTCGCCTGAATTTTGGATGACGGTGCGTGAACTGTATGGTCCGGGGGTAGAGCGGGCAAAGCGTTGGCTGAAACAAAATGGTGGGCAATTACACCGGTGGTTTTAAAGTATGACATTTGCCAAACCTGGGTGCGAAAGTCAAGCCACGGGATGACAATTTTTTTTGCGGGGTAGTGGATACCTGTCGGCTTAGGCATGACGGTGGGTAATGGTTTTTTTGGCTTTTTTCTTGTTTTTAGTGTTTGTATAATTCTTTTTTATGTTGTATAATTGCAGTGTTGTGGTGGGTTGCCACAATGGGGTGTCGTTACCCGATTTTCAGGTGTTCGCATCATGTGGATGTGGATATAAATCTCCAACCAAAATGGGTTGGAGGTCGCTTGAATATGTTGAATAAAGCGAACAATTTCCTGAAAGTTGTAACGAACCTCCAACCGCCTTGAATTGTTTTAGGCGGGTTTTGTTTATTGTGGGGGAAAATGAAAAAGATATTTTGTTTGTTATGTTTGTTGACTTGTGTTGGGGCGTCGTATGCCGCAACCATGTGTGTGCCAGATCTAAGCACGTGCGAGAGTTGCACGGATTTTGAAGAGTTGGTTTATACTGTTGGCTTGGTTGGGAAGGCGAATTGTTGTGGTGTTCCTGTTGTGCTTTTGTGGGGAAAGGATGGCGATTCAACAGTGATGGATCGTTCGTTAAATGTGTCTAGTTTTAGTAGTGTGAGTCATGCGCTTGAAGGTATGGGGTTTGATGTTTGTATGATGGTGTCGCCATTTGTTGCCCCGTATGCGGTTGTTGTAGGACATGGTTTTGCGTCTGGGGTGGATGCCTGTGCGGGGTTTATCCCGCGTTGTGCGTTTACATATTGTGATGAAAAGGTGTATGAGTCTGCTGATAATCCTTTTGAAGGACAATGATAAAGAAAAATGCGGGTTTTAATTTTCATTTTTATTGTTTGGCCATTTGTCGCGTTTGCGCAATCTTGCCCGACGGGGATGGTTGCGGTGGAATATGACAATTATGTGGTGGCGGACGCCGGGGTGTGTCCCGCGGGGTATGTTGCGCATGATGTTACGGATGCGTGTTCGGGTGCGGCGACGAGCGTGTGTTGGCTGATTGAGCAAATCCGCGTGCGGTGTGGTGCGGGCGTGACCCAGATTAAGACAAACAGCGGTGTGGTTGTGCCACTTTATTCAAATCGTGTCACCACACCATCGTTTTGTGTGCAGTATAATGATACGGTGTGCTATGCCGATATGGTGTTGGGGCGCGCCAGTGGGGCGGTTAATGTAAAATATGGTGATGCGGTTTATCATCTGGAATAAAATGTGAAAAGGTACCTGTTGTTTGTTCGGTTGTTTTGCGTTATTATATGTATGTCTTTCCGGGGCGCAAAACGCAACACGTTACAGATGTTTTTAGAACAGGAAAATCTTTTCTTTCGTCATTTGTGTGTGGGTGTGATGCGTCCCGCCTGAATTTTTCTGTGTTTTTACTTGAAAAAAAATTAATTTGTACTAAAATTAGTGGGAAATGATAGATAAAAACATTATCTTTGTTGTTCTTCATCACGCCCAACCGGGCGAGTATTAGCATATTGTATTTTTCTGTGATATAATTGACATTAGTAATGTCGTGTTTTCCGTGTTTAATAAAATTTAAGGAATAAAAAATGGATTTAAAACCAACAAAACCGTTATCGGGTTTTATAGAATTGCTGCCCGCGCAACAGCGTTGCTTTGATTTTTGCGCCGCGCGTATGTTGAATGTATTAAGAATTACTGGCTTTAATCAATTAGATTTGCCAGCAATTGAACGTGCAGAAGTTTTGACGGATAAAGATAACTGGGATGAAATTGAAACGCAGATGTTCTTGTTTCAAAAGGGTGATACCAAGATGGGGTTGCGATATGATGGTACGGTTGGATTGTCGCGATATGTTGCAGGACATCTGAATGATTTGACATTCCCATTTCGCGCCAGTCAGTTTTCAAAACGTTATCGTGGTGAGCGTGCGCAGCGTGGTCGCTATCGTGAATTTTATCAAATGGATATGGATATAATGGGTGTGAATTCGCTAAGCACGAATTATGATGCAGAAATTATTTCTGTAATTCAAAGAACATTGAATTCTGTATCTGAATTTATTGGTGA
The DNA here is from genome assembly GCA_045530935.1 of Candidatus Enterousia sp. GTDB lineage: Bacteria > Pseudomonadota > Alphaproteobacteria > Rs-D84 > Rs-D84 > Enterousia. The sequence goes on from JAZSDC010000038.1 coordinate 10,702, forward strand.
AAATGCGGTGCGTGTTGGTTCGCGCCCGTTCTGGGATGCGTTGTTTGATTTCTTGGATATGAATGATGCACAGAAGAAAGATGTTTTTGTTTTAATCGACAAGAAAGATAAAATGGGTGATGAAGATTTTGCCGAGGGGTTGCGTGATACCTTGGGCGATACAGAAAAAGAAAATCAAATTAAATCTGTGTTTGTAAATGGGTATCGTGAATTTTTGAACAAGTCTGAAAAATTAGATGCTGCGGTTGCAGAATTAAATGATTTCATGAAAACGTTGGAACTGTTTGGGGTCAAGAATGCTGAAATAGATTTGTCTATTACGCGCGGATTGGCGTATTATACAGGGCTGGTATTCGAATTTAAATTATTAAATTATCCAGAATTGGGGACGGCTGCGGGTGGTGGTCGATATGCTGATTTAGCAGGTAAGTTTAGCAAGACTAAAATTATTGGTGTTGGGGCTGCGATTGGTTTTTCGCGCATATTCGTTGCATTGATGGAATCTGGTGCGATTGATTTAAGCCAGTTTGAATCTCCTGTTGATGTGTCTGTATTATGTATGGGGGCGAATAATTTGCCATATGCGGTGTCTGTGTTGAATTTTTTGCGTGATGCAGAAATTCCATCAGTTGCGTATATGGATGCAGATAAAAAATTTAAAAATCAAATTGAATATTCAGATAAGATAAAAGCAAAATATAGCTTAATAATCGGTGATGACGAAGCTGAAAGTCAGGTTGTTGCATTAAAGGATATGGTGTCGGGTAATCAGAAAACTGTATCTGTAAAAGATGCAATAGAAATTTTGAAGAGAGTGTGATTATGATTATAGAACAAAAACTGAAAGACATCCAAGCACATGCAGCAGAGATAGAAACGCAAATGAATTCTGGGGATATTTCCGGTGAACAGCTGACCAAGTTGTCCAAGGAGTATTCTAGGTTGGGCGAAATATTACCATTGATAAATGAATATTTTCAAACCATAACAGGAATTGAAGATGCGCGTGAAATGCTGTCTGATTCTGAATTGCGAGAAATTGCAACAGAACAGTTGAATAATTTGAGTCATGCGTTGCCAGAAATTGAAAAAAAATTGCAGATTGCATTGTTGCCGCGTGATGATGCAGATGATAACAGTGTCATTATGGAAATTCGTGCGGGTGTTGGTGGTGAAGAATCTGCATTATTCGCGGGTGATTTGTATAATCAGTATAAATCATATGCGTTGCGTCATGGTTGGCAGGTCGAGGTTATAGAAGAAAATGCAACGTCATTGCGTGGATATAAAGAAATCGTTTTTAAAATTGATGGTGCAGGTGCATATGGGCGGATGAAATTTGAATCTGGTATTCATCGTGTGCAACGTGTTCCAGAAACAGAAGCAGGGGGGCGTATACACACCAGTGCTGCAACTGTTGCGGTTATGCCAGAGGCAAAAGATATCGATGTCGTAATTGAAGATAAAGATATTCGTATTGATATATTCCGGGCGTCTGGTGCGGGTGGTCAGCACGTTAATAAAACAGATAGTGCGATACGTATTACGCACTTTCCTACGGGTATCGTTGTTACCTGTCAGAACGAGCGCTCGCAATTGCAAAATAAAACGGCGGCGATGGCAGTTTTGCGCTCAAAATTATATGAAAAACAGCGCGAAGAACAGATGAGCGCAAGTAATGCGTCGCGTAAATCTATGGTTGGTTCTGGGGATAGAAGCGAAAAAATACGTACGTATAATTTTCCGGAACAGCGTGTGACAGATCATCGTATCAAGTTGACGCTGTATAAGTTGGATGATATTTTGGCGGGTGGCGTAGGCCTGGATGAAATGATTGATGCGCTGATTGCTGCAGATCAATTAGAACAACTGGCGAATATGGAGTGAATGTATGCGTTCGTTAAAAACGATAAAGATGGCATATTCGATATGTGCAGATTCTTTGGGGAATAAACCAATGTCTGTTTATACAACGCACGATTTTGATTTGCGGGTTCAGCGCAGCGCATTGGAAAAAGTTGTAAGACAGTATGATGATTATGCGCGGAATATAGATTCGGTGCGTGAATGGTGTGCAGAATATGCCATAAAAAAAGATAGAGCCAGTCACATAATTGCGGATGTGTGGTGTTGGGTTTTGGGGGACAAGTTGCGATTGCCAGTTGCAATGGTTAAAAGTCGTTAAAAAAATCCCCCGGATGGGGGATTTTTTAGTTGTTAGTGTAAGTGGTTCGTGGCGGTCCCTGTGGGGCAATGGATACCGGCCGTCGCCGGTATGACGAATTCTTTTGTTGTTCAACAAAACTTTTATTTATCTTTATAGTTGCAATTTTTTGTGGTGGGTGGTATCATTTTAGATGAATCCACAGGGATGTGGGTTCGGGGCCTTAGAAAAGCCTACACACAAACAGCGCAATATTTTGTTGCGTTGGTATCCGCATGAAAAATGACGCGGATGCGTCTTTTTTTATGTACAACCCGGCCGTTACCACTTTCTGGCTCGGGGTGCCGTCGGCTATACAATAGGGGGTAACCCCAAAGGCCGACGGGGTCATTTTTGTGTATGATTTTTTGAACACCCCGACCGTCATATTCCCGTGGCGGTTATTTTTTTTACAACGGGGGAGTTTTTGAAACACATTGTATTGTCATTTTTAGCACTGATGCCT
>JAZSDC010000028.1:0-4632 GCA_045530935.1 Candidatus Enterousia sp.
CGTCCGTATCACAGTGCAATTGATTGCACCAATTGCTATGGACGAAGGTCGTCGCTTTGCTATCCGTGAAGGCGGACGCACAGTTGGCGCAGGTGTTGTATCCAAAATTATTAAATAATTAAACAATCTTGGGCGGTGTAACTGAATTAAAAGCGTCAGTGATTACCGCCCAGATAAATATAAGGAAAACGGTAATGGTACCAACATCAAAAATTCGTATCAAGTTGACAGCGTTTGACCATCGTATCTTGATGGAATCGGTTGAAGAAATCGTAAAAACAGCAAAACGTACTGGCGCAGAAGTTGTCGGCCCGGTTCGTCTGCCAACTTTGATTCAGAAATTTACAGTCAACCGTTCACCACACGTTGATAAAAAATCACGTGAACAGTTCGAAATCCGCAATCATAAAGCGTTGGTCGATATTGTTAATCCAACCCCTCAGACAGTAGATGCCTTGATGAAGTTGGATTTGGCGTCAGGTGTTGATGTAAAAATTAAATTGTAAACAAAATTAAATAAACGGCTAGTGTTGGGAAAAGATGTCTTGAAACCAACCAACTAGCATAAAAAAAGGCATAAAAAAATGAAACGTAGCGGATTAATTACAACAAAAATTGGAATGACGCGTCTGTATGATGATGGCGGGGTTGCACATCCAGTAACTGTTTTGGCGGTTGGTGATTGCACTGTCATTGGAAATCGCACGCAAGAAAAGAACGGTTATGTCGCAAACATTTTAGGTTTGCGCGAAGCCAAGGCAAAACATGTTGCAAAACCACAATTGGTTGCAGCAGAAAAAGCGGGTGTAAAACCGTATCGCAAGGTTGTAGAATTCCGTGTGTCAGATGATTGTGTTATCCCAGTTGGAACACAGTTGGTGGCATCTCATTTTGTTGCCGGTCAATTCGTTGACGTCCAAGCAACAAGCAAGGGTAAAGGATTCCAGGGTGCAATGAAACGTCATAATTTTGGCGGTAAAGAAGCAACCCACGGTGTTTTGAAAGCACATCGTTCCATCGGTGGTACTGGTATGCGTGAATGGCCAGGCCGCGTATTGAAAGGTAAAAAGATGGCTGGACAGATGGGTAATGAAATTGTCACTGTTCAGAATTTGAAAGTGTTCGGTACAGACGAAGCAGATAATTTGATCTTCGTAGAAGGCGCAGTTCCGGGTGCAAATGGTACATTTGTATTGGTTACAGACGCAATCAAAAAGGAACACAAAGATTTACCAGTTCCAACAGTTGCTGCGAAAACAGAAACCGTTGAAGCTGAAACAGCAACCGAAACAGAAGCTGTGGCGGAATAATAAGTTAACAGCAAGAGTGAGGTAATTAAAATGCAATTAGATATTATTAATTTTGATGGAAAGAAAGTTGGTTCAGTTGAACTGGAGAGCAGTATCTTTGGTTTGGAACCACGTGCAGATATTTTGCACCGCGTTGTTACTTGGCAACGTGCAAAGCAGCGTGCGGGCACACATGCAGTAAAATCTGTATCAGAAGTTGCCGGCAGCGGTAAGAAGGCATTTAAACAGAAAAAGACAGGTAATGCACGTCAAGGTGAAAGATATAATGTTCACATGCGTGGCGGTGGTGTTGTTCATGGACCTGTTGTTCGTGATCACAGCATTGATTTGCCAAAGAAAATCCGTGCTTTGGGTTTGAAAATGGCATTGTCTTCAAAGGCAAAAGATGGCAGTTTGATTATTATTGATTCTGAAAAATTAGAAGCGGCAAAAACAAACGCGTTTGCAAAACAGTTGAAAAAATTGGATATTGCATCTGCTTTGTTCGTAGGCGCGGCTGATTTGGATGAAAACTTTAAGAAATCTGCAGCTAATATCGCGAATATTGATGTTTTGCCAACAATCGGTTTGAATGTTTTGGATATCTTGAAACATGAAAAATTGGTTTTGACAGCTGACGCAGTCAAAGCGGTTGAAGCAAGATTGGCGTAATTTTATAAGAATTGAAGGTAGACAAAATGGCAGAAAAAAAAGTTACAGCAGAGAAAAAAGTCGTTGCGACAGCCGGTATTTATGATATACTGCGTCGTCCGATTATCTCGGAAAAGGCAGCAAAACTGTCTGAAAGTAATGGTGTAGCATTCGAAGTTGCTGTGCAGGCAACCAAAGAAGATGTGGCACGTGCAGTTGAGGCTATCTATGGTGTAAAACCATCTAAGGTGAACATCGTAGTCACAAAAGGTAAGGTGAAAACTTTCCGTGGTCGCAGCACAGGTACACAGCGCACTGTTAAAAAAGCATATGTATCTTTGCCGGCAGATGCAAAACTGGATTTGTCAGCAAATATATAGTATAATAAATGGCCCTGGCAGAGAACCCAAATATTAAGGATGCTAGTGTCAGGGTTTAGAAAAAGGATAAAAAAATGGCATTGAAACATTATAAGCCAACAACACCAGGTACACGCGGTCTGACCCAGGTTGATCGCAGTGAATTGCACCGTGGTGCGCCAGAAAAGGCATTGACAGTTGGCCTGAAGTCCAAAGGTGGACGTAATAATTTTGGTCATGTAACTGTTCCACACCAGGGTGGGGGACACAAACGTAAATATCGTTTGATTGACTTTAAACGTAAAAAGATGGATGTTCCTGCGACAGTTGTTCGTTTGGAATATGACCCAAACCGTACCGCATTTATTGCATTGATTGAATATACAGACGGTATGCGTTCTTATATTTTGGCACCACGTGATTTGAAAGCGGGTGATGTTGTTATCGCGGCGGCACATGCCGATATTAAGCCGGGTAACGCAATGCCATTGAAGAATATGCCAATCGGTACAATTGTACATAACGTCGAATTGAAACCAGGTGCAGGTGGTCAATTGGCACGCAGTGCAGGTTGCTATGCACAGTTGATGGGTAAAGACGGCGTTTATGCACAGATTAAAATGAACAGCGGTGAGTTGCGTAAAGTTCATTCCGAATGTTTGGCAACAGTTGGCAGCGTATCTAATCCAGATCAGCGTAATGTCAACTTGGGGAAAGCAGGTCGCGCACGTTGGTTGGGTATCCGCCCATCAGTTCGCGGTATGGCGATGAACCCAGTAGATCACCCAATGGGTGGTGGTAATGGTCATTCTAAGGGCCACGAACCGGTATCACGTACAGGTATTCCAGCCAAGGGATATCGTACCCGTAGCAATAAACGTACTGCTAAGATGATTATTCGCAGCAGACATTTGGCGAAAAAGAAATAATAAAAAATAAACGGAGTAAATGATGTCTCGTTCAGTATGGAAAGGTCCTTATGTTCATCCTTCTGTTTTGAAAAAAACAGCCAAGGCGATTGAAAATGATGACCGTAAACCAATTAAAACATGGTCTCGTGGTAGTACAATTATACCACAGATGGTTGGGTTGACATTTGAAGTACATAATGGTAATAAATTTATCCCTGTTTCAATCGTAGAAGATATGATTGGACACAAATTGGGTGAATTCGCACCAACACGTACATTTAAGGGTCATGCCGCTAATAAAAAAGCCGCAGCAGGCAAAAAATAATATAAGGTAAGTAGTTATGACAACGACAAGATATGGAATTAAAGAAAATCAGGTTCGCGCATTCAATAAGATGATTCGCGTTAGCCATCAGAAGCTGAATCTGGTATGCGATTTGGTTCGTGGTTTACCAGTAGAACGCGCTGTTGATGTCTTGAAATTTTCAAAGAAACGCGTTGCTGGCGAAGTGCTGAAAACTTTGTTGTCTGCGGTTGCAAATGCAGAACACAACAAAAAGTTACCAGTTGACACTTTATTTATCAAAGAAATTTGGTGTGGTAAAGCGTTGACAATGAAGCGCATTATGGCTGGTCCACGTGGCAGTGCACGTCCAATTCTGAAACCTTTCTCAAATTTGACAATCGTTTTGGAATCAGGCACGGCGCCTTCTAAGAAAAAAGCAAAAAAAGAAACAGCAAAATAAGGTAGTCAGTGTGGGGCGGTATGGAATGAAAATTCCTGAATAAAGCTATCAGGCTTCAAGAACGCCCTCGCTAAAATTAAGGAAAAAAGAAATGGGACAGAAAGTATCACCAATTTCATTGCGCGAATTTATCAATAAGATTACAGATTCACGCTGGATTGCAGGTAAAAAAGACTATGCAGCCCTGTTGGCAGAAGATGTTAAAATTCGCAAATTTATTGAAAAGAAGTTAAAGAAAGCCGGCTTGGCCAAGGTTGTTATTGAACGCTTTGCCAAAAAGGTGGTTGTGACGATTCATACCTCTAGACCTGGTATGATTATTGGTAAGAACGGTGCCGATATCGAAACATTGCGTAATGATATCAAAAAACTGGTTAAAAATGATCAGGTTGTCGTAAATATTTACGAAGTTCGCCGTCCGGACCTGAATGCGCAATTGGTTGCGCAGAATATTGCTCAGCAAATTGAAGGTCGTGTTTCATTTAAACGCGCAATGAAGAAAGCTGTGCAGAATGCTCAAAAAGCAGGTGCCCAAGGTATCAAAGTTATGTGCAGTGGGCGTTTGAATGGTGCTGAAATCGCACGTAGCGAACAAATCCGCGAAGGTCGTATTCCATTGCATACATTGCGTGCGGATATTGACTATGCGTCAATTCAGGCAAAAACAACATACGGT
>JAZSDC010000016.1:0-34121 GCA_045530935.1 Candidatus Enterousia sp.
ATTTACAACACATTGATAGCCATCCATTCCAGACGATATTTGATTTTTACGAATTACTTTGTTTGCAATTACACCGCCAACTGTACCCAAAACTGCACCCGCCCCTGTATCAACCAACAAACGCGTTGTATTAAATTTACCATCCTTATTGACCCACGCAGACCGTTTCAACAAATCATAGTTTTTTAATTTATTTACAATATCTTTCCATCCGGACGCATTTTCAACAACATTGGCACCAACTACAACTTCGGGGGTACCTGTTGCCGCACTGGCGCCATCATCCACTACTGTCGCATCGACCACTACCTGCCCATCAGAAGGACACTTTTTTGTATACAAATATCCATCCAAGCCATAATATTTATAGTCATAATCACCAACTTGTATCTCATAGCATTCATTCGTATCACCACCCTCTTCACAACAGGGGATGCAATCCCCTTGTTCTTTAGCCTCTTCCAATGTATCCCATTCACAACTGGTGCCCTCACAAAAATAACCAAATAAACCAACATAGGAACCGCCAACGTCTGTCCACTCACTGTCTTCAGAATAGGTAATTGAATAGTCATCTGAAGATTCTTCACATTCTTCTACAATTCCACATTTGAGATTTTCGTTATCTGCAACAATCCTAACAAAATCCCCAGCATTTTTGCATTTATACCCTTCAAAATCAATACTATCACATGATAAATACTTATCTTCTGGAAAATCTTTTCCACATAGTTTTAAAAAAGATTCTTGGCTTAGCGTTTCAGCAGCATTAGTATAAGTATCATATACTACATTAGTAACATCCGCCCATGAGCTGGTCAGGCCAAACAACACGCAAAATACTGAAAAAATATACTTCATTTTCACTCTCCTATTTTGCTACATTTGAATCATTCAGGTTTTTACAAGAGATACCACAATATGGCTTGGCGTCCTTTGGGGGATTTTCACCACTACACACGTCACTATCATTCAACTCTTCCAACCATCGGCATACTTTTCTAAAATCTTCTTCATCCTTGTTTTTCAACTTTAACAGATTAGAATTAATAACCTCCTTTTCACCAATATAATCTTCATCTTTTTGCCCCTCTACCGCGCCACCAATCAGTTTATTTCCAAACAATTCCATTGCACCAACACCAATACCTGCACCACCAACAGTTGCTGCAACAGTTCCCCAAACACGTGAAGACTTGGACGCATCCAAGACCCTGTCCTTTAACACACCGCTGTCTAACCATTCACCACATGTTACAGTATCCCCCATTTTAAAATAACGCGCCTTGAAATCAGATGTTTTAACCTTGGAATCGGTATTCCTGATTGTAACACGAACAAAGCACGCATTATTTTCAGGATTTTTAACATCTTCTTGCATTTGTAAATAATCAGTGCCCGGATTATCCTTGGCCGCCCAAACAAAAGTATTTCCCAAACCAATATTATTGGATAAACATGCCTTGCGTTTTTTTTCAATATCTATTTCTACATCCAATGGTGGCAATACATTATCTGTCCCATCATTCCCTGTATCATCTTTTGGTGGTTCATTATCCGACGGCTTTTCATCATCGGATGGTTTTTCATCATCGGATGGTGGCGTCTGGTCATCATCAACCACCCCACCCCCACGAACAATATCTGCATCAATCGAAGAACGTCGGGCACGTGTACCTGGCGCCGTTGCCCCAAATCCATCATCTTTTACAATACGACGCCCTGCACGCCCAACGGATGCCGCCATTGAAAAATCGCACACTAAAACACACATCAAAAATGATAACAAAATCCTTGCCATGATATTATGCCCCCATACAACATATATCATGCATATTATCATAAATACACGGACATTTAAACAACAATTTTTCGACCATCACCATATGGGGTTATGAAAATATGTATTGTGTCATCTGGCAAAATATTTTCGGCAACCTCGGGCCATTCAATCATTGTTATATCGTTATATATTGCATGTTGCAGGCCAACTTCGACCAATTCATCTGCATCTTCAATACGATATAAATCAAAGTGCGAAATCCCATCATAGTTCTGCACAATTGTAAAAGTCGGACTGGGGACAACAGTATCCGCGCCACGCAATGTTTGAATAACGCTGCGCGCAATTTCTGATTTTCCCATTCCCAAATCCCCGTGCAATGCAACCACACATGGCGCCTTTAATTTTTTTGCAAAATCTGCCGCCCATGCACGCATTTCTTGAACATTATTTAATATAAATTCTGCCATTTTTTATCCTACTAATAATAAATCATCTTCTAATTTACGTACCGCATCGCGCAGTTCTGCCGCCTTTTCAAATTCTAAATCTTCGGCTGCACGATGCATTTGTTGGGTTAACTTTTTGATTTCACGACGAATTGAGTCCGCATCCATTACCCCACCTGACCCATCATACACAAATTTTTTCGCCTTGTCTGTTTTTTCTTTCTTTTCACCTACTTCGGCAAATATCGCCTTGGTCACAGTTGTTGGCACAATTCCATGCGCCGCATTATATGCCATTTGTTTTTCACGTCGCCGCGCAGTTTCATCCAGCGCATCTTTCATAGAATCTGTAATTTTATCTGCATACAAAACAACACGTCCTTTTGCATTACGCGCCGCCCGCCCAATCGTCTGAATCAGCGAACGCGTTGAACGCAAGAACCCTTCTTTATCTGCATCCATAATGGCAACCAATTCACATTCCGGAACATCCAGCCCTTCACGCAATAAATTAATCCCAACCAGAACATCAAATTTCCCCATACGCAATTCACGCAACAATTCAATACGTTCCAGCGTTTCAATATCACTGTGCATATATTTTGCCCGAACCCCATTTTCATTCAAATAATCTGTCAGTTGTTCTGCCATTTTCTTGGTCAGCGTCGTCACCAACACACGCCCAGACACCCCCTTGATAGTATCCAGCAAATCATCAACCTGGTGTTCTATTGGTCTTACTTCACATACTGGGTCTAATAACCCTGTGGGACGAATAACCTGTTCAGACACAATCCCACCTGATTGTTCCAGCTCCCACCCTGCGGGCGTTGCCGACACAAATATCGTCTGGGGGCGCAAATTATCCCATTCATCGAACGTCAACGGACGATTATCAACACATGATGGCAACCGAAATCCATATTGCGCCAATGTATCTTTACGCGCACGATCACCACGGCTCATTGCGCCAATTTGTGGCACAGTTACATGACTTTCATCAATAAATAGAATTGCATCCTTTGGTAAATATTCAAACAACGTTGGCGGTGGCTGTCCGGGTAACCGTCCCGATAAATACCGCGAATAATTTTCCACCCCGCGACACGTTCCTGTACTTTCCATCATTTCGATATCAAAATTCACACGTTCACGCAGGCGTTGTTCTTCTATATACTTCATATTTTCATGAAAGTAATCCAACCTTTCCTTTAAATCATCGCGAATTTGCGCAATTGCCTGTAATACAGTCGGCATTGGCGTAGCATAATGAGTATTCGGATAAACCACCACCCTATCCAGTTTTTGTAAACGCGCCCCGGTCAAAGTATCAAATTCCCAAATCTCTTCTACTTCATCCCCCCAGAACAATATTTTCCACCCCCTGTCCATTGTATGTGATGGAAATATATCCATTGTATCACCACGAACACGAAAATCACCACGCGCGAATGCAGTATCATTTCTTTTATACTGAATATCAACCAACGCGCGCATAACATCCCGCACTGATATAACATCCCCTGCACGCAAGACAAATTTCATCCCCGCATATTGTTCAGGCGACCCCATACCATAAATACTGGACACACTGGACACAACAACGACATCGCGTTCTTCCAACATGGCACGCGTTGCACTGTGCCGCATACGGTCTAGCTGCTCATTAATAGACGCATCTTTATCAATATAAGTATCTGTTGTTGGCATATATGCTTCGGGTTGATAATAATCATAATACGACACAAAATATTCCACATGATTTCGCGGAAAAAAAGACTTCATTTCTGTATACAGTTGCGCTGCTAAAATCTTATTTGGTGCCATAATCAATGCAGGTCGTCCCAATTTTGCAATAACATTTGCCATTGTAAACGTTTTACCAGACCCTGTAACACCCAACAAAACCTGGGATTGACGTCCCTGCTTTACCCCATCAGCCAATTCAGAAATAGCCGTTGGTTGATCCCCCATCGGCTGATATTTACTTTCAAGATAAAAATCTGCTTGCTTCATTTTTTTGTTAACAATCTTAAATATAATCCATTATAATAAAAATACAAGGACCGAGAGAATGGCTTTAAAACCAAGACATAAACGCAGATTTTTTTGGGGTGCAATTTGCACCATTGCCACAATTGCGCTGGCAGTTGTAATCATTCCCCCAATGATAACATTAAACAAGCTTAAACCAGTTGTTGAAAAATCTATTTACGAACAAACAAACGTACCTATAAAACTAGACGGTGATATACATTTCAGTTTGATTGGTGGCGCAACGATTGTCGCCCACGATGTTACAATTCCAACTGCAAAAATTGCTTCGGTATTATTTTCTATTCCATTCCGCGGTTTTTTCAATATTGAAAATTCAAAATTAACCGGTCCTGTTATCATATACGATGCAGAAATAACGATTGATAAATTAAGTCCTGCTGCCTTTAATCACAATATTGAAATTTACAACAGTAATATTAACTTCATGGGTCGAAAATTTCATATTGTTCGTGCAGATTTCACAGACAATGAATTTCACGGAATAATTCGCACCCCTGAACACAAGTACGAAGTTGAATTTTCTGGCGACAATTTCCACATAAAGAACAAGAACAGTAATCTGGATATTACTGGAAAAATGTTCAGTGACGGTTCAATCAACGGTCACATCAGCCTTGAAACAGATAATATAAATGAATGGTTTGGTTTTAAAACACCAAAAATAGAACAAAAAATCAAACTAAGTATGAATTTTGAATGGAATGGTGGCGATGGATATAGATTTACAAACATTGTCTCTGACCATTTTTCTGGTAACATTACTTTTTACCAAAATGGTGAAAAAACAATTCAATTGGTATCAGATAACCTGGACTATGATTTTACATTCTTACTAAATCCGAACGAATTAATACACAACACAAAATTAAATTTAAATTTCTATGGTGACCTGCGTTTCCAAGGGAAAAACTTTAACCACCTGTTAATCGATGCCACCGGCACCCAAGACACATTACAAATAAGTAAAATTATCATTGGAGACACCCAAATTTCTGGTGGGCTGATAACTAAAAACGGCGCCAAGAATATAAAAATAACACTGCCAATTGACAATAAAACTGCAAAATGCCTGTTTTCTGGAACACCAAAAAATTGGACATGCAGTAAATTTGTTTACGACAATTTATCTGGCAGTCTGTCCGTAGACAACGATGTATTTTTTATAAATGTTACTTCAAAAACAAAAATGCCAACAGATGAAAAGCTTTTATCACTGGCGCGCAAACTGGGCAAATCAGGCACAATAAAATTTAGTTTCGCAGACATATCCGGAACCTACCAGATAACCAGCACAGATATAATTCCGACATACAACTACGCAAAAAACAAAACACTTAAATGGCTAAACATCAACATCCCCTTCTTGCCAGAATTTATGAAAACAGCATCTGGTGATTTTTCATGGAACAACGGAATGCTGACATTCACACCATATGACAAACAATGGCAGTTATCAACATACGACAATTACTTTTATATTTCCGGCACCAGCTTTAAATCATGGCTGCCATCTGATTTAGACATACGCTTTTTACAAGATTCCAGCTATACAATCTCTGGATTCTTTGATGGGAATAAAATATCTAACATGAATCTAAATATCGCAGGTCATGAATTTTCTGGCAGTGCATCTGGCAAAAACCTAACACTAAACACTGAAACTTTTAACATTGAACCATTCATAAATCCACAATACACCAACAATTCAGAACAGATGGAATTCTTAAGCAATTTGCCAATATTGACCCTGTTTAATCTGCCATTCAACATATCTTTATCTTCTGGCGCACTGATATATAAAAACAGTAAGTACAATAATTTCTTATACACTCTTAAACCAGAATCTCAAACATTTTCCATAACAGATTCGACACGTGGAAATCTACTTACCACAATAGAACGCAACAAAACAAACTATACAATATTTACCCAACTAAATCGTTTTGTTATAAACGGTCCGCTGCTATCGTCAAACATGCCCTTAAACATACGCGACACAATGATAACAGGCCAAATCACAATGAAGACCAATGGCCAAATCGCACATGACATATATTATAACATGTCTGGCAACCTGGACCTTAGCTTCTCTGACGGATATATTGTCGGCTTTGGATTTGATGATTTTTATGCATCTGCGGAAAATATAACAATATTAAATTCCGAATTTGCATTATCACGCGCACTTAAAGGCGGCCAATCCAGAATCAAAAAAATGCGATTAGTTGGCACTTATTCAAATGGCAATTTCATATCAACCGAAGCAATTGACCTGTCCACACGTCATACTGATATTATTGGCGGCCTAGCAATAACAGATGGCTTAATGACTGGTGAATTTGATATTATAATGCGCGGCACCGCACCATCACCATCAACGATAAACCTGGGGGTATTGCCTGACGGAACACGAAAATACTCACTGTCTGAAATAATGCAAAACCTAGACCCACATTATATGCGCGCATTTATCAAGACACATGATAAATTTTAATACCGCCCTGCATTTTCCAAGAATTGTTTATAAGACACAACATTCCCCATGGCGTCCGCATAATAAACATGACGGCCAATACGAACGCTGTGGTAACCATTTGCGCGAAATTTAATATTTCTTTGTGCGCGTAACAGCACTTTATTTTCACCAATTAAATCTGCACGCGCTCCAAATACCATACGTCCAATCCAACCACAAAATCCCCTTGATTGATATGGTGCATACAGTACCCCACCCCTCTTTTCTAAACGCGACATATTATATCGACCATATTCGCACATCAGTTTTTTTGATTGATATGGGCTAAGTTTCAAATTTTGCGCCAAAGCATTTATATAATTTTGCATTTTATTCCCTTTCCTTTTTTATTGTTAAAATTATATATGGAATAAAATCTTTGGCATCAGGTATGAATTCACACAAAACAAAAACCGCCCAATCGGACGGTTTTATTTAATTTTTGACCTAGTTCTTTTTTCTAACCTGAATATGAACTTCACGCAGTTGCGTTTCTGTCACATTTGTTGGCGCCCCCAACATCAGATCTTGTCCACGCTGGTTTGTTGGGAATGCTACAACACCACGCAGATTTTCTTCGCCCAGCATAATTTGTACCAAACGGTCAATACCGAATGCACAACCACCGTGTGGTGGCGCACCATATTTGAACGCAGTGTACATACCGCCGAACTTTTCTTTTACAATTTCTTCGTCATATCCAGTAATTTCAAAGCATTTTACCATAATATCAGGGTTATAGTTGCGCAAACCACCACTGCAGATTTCCGCACCATTTAACACCATATCAAATTGTGCTGCCTTGATTTCCAATGGATTTTTAGTACTTAATTCTTCCAATGTTGCCATTGGGAACGAGAACGGATTATGTGTAAACGCAATCCCTGTTGGTGATTCTTCATCTGCTTCAAAGAATGGGAAAGATTCAATCCAGCACAAACGGAATTCATTTGGATTAATCAAACCTAAATCTTCACCCAATTTTGTACGCAACTTACCCGCTGCGCGCGCTGCTGCATCTGCCGCATCACAAACAAAGAACAAGGACGAATTATCACCTGCAATTTCACGCAGTTTTGCAATACGCGCATCATCTAACTTCTTGGCAACCGGGCCTTTGGCCTCTTCCCCGAATACGACATACGCCAATCCACCCAGCCCTAATTCTTTAACTGCATAATCACCCAGCTTATCGAACCAAGAACGTGGCTTATCTGATGAATTTGGTGCTGGGATTGCACGAACAACACTGCCATTTTCAACTGCATTCGCAAAGATTCCAAATTCAGACCCACGGAATATTTCCGTCACATCATGAATAATGATTGGATTGCGCAAATCTGGCTTGTCAGAGCCATATTTCAGCATTGCTTCATCAAATGGAATATGTGGAATATCATCTGCGACAATTGCATTTGGCACAAATTCGCGTATCATTGCCGGCATTAATTCATTACCAACGGCCTGAATATCTGGCAAATCAACAAACGACATTTCCATATCTAATTGATAGAATTCTAATAATCTGTCCGCACGCAAATCTTCGTCACGAAAACACGGCGCCACCTGGAAATAACGGTCAAATCCTGCAACCTGCAACAATTGTTTAAACTGTTGCGGTGCCTGTGGCAATGCATAGAACATACCATGATGATTGCGGCTGGGGACAATAAAGTCACGCGCACCTTCTGGGCTGGACGCGGTCAAAACCGGTGTTTGAAATTCAGAAAATCCCATATCCCACATTTTATCACGCATAAATTTAATAATGCGATTGCGCATTAAAATATTGTTATGCAGTGATTCACGACGCAAATCAATATAGCGATATTTCAAACGCAAATCTTCGGCCACAGAATCATCATCACCAAACACCTGGAACGGCAAAACTTCACAATTTGTCAGTACTTCATATGCAGTTGCCTGAATCTCAATACCCCCTGTTGGGATTTTATCATTAACCGCCGCTGCATCACGCGCAACAACAGTTCCTGTCACCTGAATCACAGATTCCGGACGAATTTTTTCCAAATTTTCATCCCCACCATCAAAAACAATCTGTGTCAGGCCATAATTATCGCGCAAATCAATAAACAGCAATGACCCATGGTCACGTTTACGATGCACCCAACCCGACAAAACAACTGTTTCACCAACATTTTTTGTATTCAATTCACCACATGTATGTGTTCTGAACTTTGATTTCAAAGATAACATTTCGGTCCCTTTTTTTGTTTTTGCGGGGCAACGAAAAATTTTTGGAATTTCGGCACCCACACATTTGTTAAATTTCAGGGGCGCAATAAATAATCGCGCGGTGCCACCCTGATTTATAACTTTTTTTACTAGGCTAATACTCCGTGGTTGTCAATCACATCACCGTATTTTGACCTACAATGCTCGAATTCTAGATTATAAAAATCACAAAATCAACAAAAATCCAAGCCTAAAAAAACTTTTTCTGAAAAATTCGCCCATTGCCTGTCTTAAGATATTTTTCAAACTTTTGCGCTTTTTCTTCACTATCAAACGCGACATATCCACACAAACACCACGGCCTAAATTTATTAGTATGCACAGAACGCCCATCATTATGTTCCTGCAATCGTTTTTTCAAATCAGCCGTATAACCGACATAAAAATGTTCTTGAAAATTTGTACTTTGTAAAATATAGACATAAAACATTTCTGCCCGCTTTCATTCTCTTCGTTCATTACAGCGAGACATCCGTTTCCCTAACCCCGCACCTTCACTTGCTTTCTGCGAAACCAATCTCGCTGCAGCGTAAGCGAAAGCGGATGGTGCCCTAAGCAAGAATCGGACTTGCGACTCGTCCTTACCAAGGACGTGTTTTACCACTAGACTATTAGGGCAATTAAAACTTTCCCAATTATAACGCCCCATACATAAAAAGCAAGGATAAAGTACACAATACAGCGATAAATAAAAGTTTAGTTAAGTTGTGAGTTACTAGTGTAAGTGATAAGTGTTGGCATTATAATGTGCGGCATTTGCCGCACACAATAACTAACCACTAACAACTTACACTAACAACTAATATAAACTTTTATTTATCCCCCCCTGCTGCGGGGAAAAAATTAAAGATAATGGTATAAATAAACGGGTTGGAAATGGCGTAGTGTACAGAAGTTACATGAGCCATTACCAACCCGCTTTAGATATGCCATTAGATTTAATTTTTATTTTATTCTATACAGCAATTGACAGCATTTTTAACCCAACTCTTCAACTTACCCATACCACCTTTGGCTGTTTTTTCTTCTTTGGCAACAACTGGTGCTTGGGCGGCTTTGGCTGGTGCGACCTTCTTGGCGACTTTTACATCTTTCTTGTCACCTGTCAACATCCCCATATTTAACCCCCAGAACATACAATACAGTTCATAAGACTGATTAAATAAATCATATGCGGTTTGTTTATCACCGGCAGCCAATGCTTTGGTACCAACTTCAAACACTCTCATAGAAGCTGCTAATAAATGCTTGGAAATACACCAAACTTCACCCTCATACGATGGGATAATTTTTAACATTGCATTCTTGCGCATTTCACGCACTTCGTTAATCAGATCATAAAATTCTGTTTTACCTGTCTTTGCGCCTGAAAACATCAAATGTTCTTCAATTGAAATCAGATTCATAATACCAATTGTCAAATCTTGGTCAGACGATAAATCTTTTGGATTAACTTTCTTTGCCGCATCTAACTTTTCAACAAATTCCTGAACAGATTCAATTTTTTTCATTTTATCACCCTAAATTTCTTATTCTTAAAAACACAACATCATTGCCCAACTAGCTAACACCAACGCAACCACTGGCAACACAACTTTTTCAAAAGGAAAGTGTGCATGTCCACCATTTTTTTTCTTCATCCATTGATACAGTTTACCTGTTAAAATAAATATCAGCGCGCCACAGACCGTTCCAAACAATACCGGATCCATCACCAACGCCCCACAAATCTGTGTCGGATTATATGTCACCTGCCCCAGATAGATAAATCCAATCATTGCCACAGACGCAACAATTACAATCGCATCACGCCCACTAAAATGCCAATTTTTCTTATCCATCCATTTCAGCATCCAATACCCCAACAGTGTTAACAATGCCCCTGCCCACAGACCAACCACACTGTCTGGCACACCCAATCGGCGCGCGATATCCAACCCCGCACCAATTGCGATTGTACAAACTGGACACGCCGGATTTGCCATCACTTTCACTGGGATCAACGCCATCAAAGCAACCAAAAATTTTCGCATATTCCTTTCCCTTCTTCTATAATTTCGCCTCATTATACAAAATAAATAAAATATAAGTCAACATCAATAAAATCAACACCCTCATAAAAGCAGTGCTTTGTTTCCTTTGTCATCTCTTGCCCCCAAAAAAATCATAAATCATTTTTCTATGTAAAGTTTTTACCCCTACTTAATCATACCAAATACAAAAACACCATTTTTCACAAAAAATATTGACAAAATATTATTTTGTGGTATATTTATATTAAGCAAGAGGCAACCTAATGTTCAAAAAATATAAAAAAGAAATATTAACAAATGATATGCTAAATAATTGGTTCCCTAACCAAGGATGCTTTATCATGTATAACTATGATAACAACCAACTGCGATATGGCGGCTATTTACCATCCGAAACAAAAGGTTGTTATGGTATATTAAGTTATTCTAAACAACAAGCAGACGAAAAACTGGCACAAGATCTCAAAAAATCCATAGACAACGATGTTCGTTGGTCCGAAAGATATGAATTGGTTGCATATCTTTACCTGCCCGCCTATTCAGAAAGACCAATATACTTTATGAAAAAAGAAGACGTTATGCGCCTCCCCAAAAAATTAACACAAGGTGGCGAAATTAAAAACGGACAATTAATATCAAATCCACAATTATCCCCAACACAATCAGGCATGGTTGGCAGAAACGGTGGCGATTTCATACCTGCGGCCGTACATAAATTGATTGTTCGCGATAAAAAAACAGGTCGCATAATCCGCCCAAATAATATTTATATGGGCGCGCGCTACTCAACCCTGAAACGTTCAGAAATGGAATCATGCCTGGAAATGGGAGGCTTTCTTGATGGATATCGCAACCTATTGATGCAAACTGCAATCCCACAAAAGTAAAAATACCCCAAATGGGATATTTTTTATTACTTACATCCAATAAATGCCCAATAAGTATCACTGTTTGGTTCCGCAATCATCGTACGAATTGTAAAATCTTCCTTACACACACCCAGGTCATTAAACGCAACTTCGGCGTAAACATAATCTTTATCTGCATAAAGTTCTGATAAATTTAAATCACCACCTATTTTAAACATACCATTTGGTTCCAAGTTCTTAACTGCAACCACCAATTCCTGATCTGCTAGACATTTATAAACCAAATGTTTTTCGGTTGTTTCAATTCTTTCACACCCAACAAATACAGAATCATATTCTTTATAATCTGAACCACATGCCATCAATGTCATAACTGACAAAATAAATGATAATTTTTTCATATTTTCTCCTTTCTATTACACTATCGCAACGGTTTCGCTGCGTTGCACTTGCAAAACCTGCTTTTTTATCGGCCCCCACGGTAAATTTCCACACGAACTCCCCAGAAATCCGCCACACCGCTTGCAAATCTGCATTTTTATGCTATAAATCTTGTGTAAAATATTAAAAAGGTACTTAAAATGTCGCCTGTACAAGAAGCCAAGTTTTATTGTGAAGGATGTGAAAAGAATTGCGAACTATGGGCAAACGTGCACACAAATGGTTCAATTTATGCTACTTATTACATACATCCCATGATTGGCGATATGGCTATAAATAAATACATTGATGAATTCGGCAAAGAATGTGATGCAGGAATACAACTTAAAAATTATAGTTGGGATAGTGATGATAGTATGTTTTTTACACCACTGCCCCAAGGCGCATTAAAGGCTGCATTAGAGCGGGCAACACATCAGGCACGCCTTACCGCAAGACACTGTCCGCATTATCACAAGACAAAATAAAGGAAATCAAAATGTCATTTACACAAGAAAAGAAAACAAATATTTTGCATTGCGATGGTTGTAAAAAACATTGTAAATTGGACGTATATTACGGCCAGCTTGACGAAATAACAAACAATTTTCTTAATTATTACACACCAATTATTGGCAATAAAAAGATTATTAGATACAAAGATGCAACCGGCACTTTGGTACCCGCATACAAAAGTATTGCAGATCTGAACACAACCAATGACAGCCAAATAAGACAACACATGTTAAATTTAACCCAGGAAATCACACACCTGTGCGACCATTACAAGACACGATAATCCACCGTCCCCCCCCGGGCGGTGTTTTGTTTCCTTTGTCATCCCGCGACCTGACCACGGACCCCGCAGAAAACCACCACTTTCCACAGCACACCAATTTTCTATGTCTAGTATATGTAAAATTGTCCATAAGCGTTAATCAGATTAAATACAAAATTCACTTACCTAAAAACCGCCACAACACTTGCAAATCTGAAATTTTATGCTAAAAAACTTATGTAAAAGATTAAAAAGGTCAAACATGTCAAAACTGAACAAGCGTTATGTACATATTTATATGGGCCGAGATACCTACCAAGAATTTCGTTCAAAATGCCCTGATGATTTATTTAGACAACTGACCATATCAAACATAAAATACAGCCACAAAGCATGCCATGACAGATTTCGTTATTGGTATCCATTGATGATATCAACACACATTAAAAACACACCCCAGATGTATGATGTTATAAAACAAATAGAACTTTGGCGGCAAAAAATTCATTGGAACTATCTACCCCCCGACAACAAACCATCCCCACAAAGGGCAGAACAGATTTTGAACATATTGGAATCTATAAAAAATTGGCAGTTGAAAAATGTTCAAAACAATCCACAGACAACAACGCCTACTGTAAATAAAACTGCAGTACCAGTTGAAACAACAACTAAATCTTATGAAATCACAGATCTAACACCACAAATGGTTCAACAAATGTTAAATGTGCGTTGGGGTCATTTGTATTTACGCCATTTTTACCACAATCCAGACTACCAAAAAGATAGCGGAGTAGAAGCACTATCCAACATAAAACACCTATTAGAATCACACCCAGATTTCAATGGTCGTGAATTGGCATTTATCGCCAGCATCCCCACAGTATACACTTGGGGAACATACACCCACCAACCTAATCATTCGTCCCAGATTGATGAAGATGACGATCCGACTGATTTAACAGCAATATATTACAGCACGTTTATTTCATACAATCCAAAAACCAAACAGTTTGAAAAATACCCCCGTGGCTGGATTCAAATTGGAGAAAATGCATCATTTCGTACCATCCAACAACATATGCATCATAATGTCACAGAAATCCTGTCTGCATTTAACAAAGAAAAGCAAAACACACGATAATCCCCACCGCCCATTCGGGCGGTGTTTCTATGTCCGAATTTATGTCCAGTATATGTAAACACATCTGCTAAAACTTACAAATTCGGGCGAAACTGAGAACTTTTTACTAAATAAAAAATCCCGGAACACCAGGAAATTCTGGTAGCAGCGGAGGGATTCGGACCCCCGACCAAAGGATTATGATTCCTCTGCTCTACCACTGAGCTACGCTGCCAAACGCCACGCATTATAACAATATTTTTTTTAATTGCAAGAAAAACCATCACAATGAATTCATTCATATTTAAAATCATTGTATTTTTTAATAAATTATATTGTACACCCCCAACTATTTATGATATAATCGGTATCACCATGAAAAAATTTTTATACATACTACTTTTATCAAATTTAATTCTGCCTGCATACGCAGAAACAAACCCTTTTTTTAACGGATACAAAAACCAAATCGCATTTAATTTTGGTTATGGTGTAAACAGTGGCTTTTTATTGCCGCCACCATCACAATGGGTACCGTTTATAATGCTACATGCACAAT
This sequence comes from Candidatus Enterousia sp., assembly GCA_045530935.1. Classification (GTDB taxonomy): domain Bacteria; phylum Pseudomonadota; class Alphaproteobacteria; order Rs-D84; family Rs-D84; genus Enterousia. The sequence goes on from JAZSDC010000016.1 coordinate 14,844, forward strand.
ATTCACAACCAACCGAATTTTTTCGCCTACATGCACGCAAATCTTTAAGCATTATTCAAACCCTGGGGCATGGAAAAAAATACGGTTGGCACTGGGATAAATATACTATTCCAATCGCATTGATATCCGAAGACATTGTACCTTTCTATGGCGATAACTGGTACACATTTATTGGTGTTGGTGTCGGCATGCAGGCACAACAAAATGAAAGAATTGGTTCCAAATTATTATTCAGTTTTAAGATGGGCGCTGGATTCAGATTATCTGAATGCACCGCTATCGAAGCATTTGCACAACATTTTTCAAATGGTAACACCGCCCCAGAAAACAATTCATACGGTTTTTACGGAATCGGTATGGTATACAGCTTTTAAAAAGCTAAAAAAATTCGATTATGTCAATGCATTAGTAATTTGATCCTGCATTTGGAAAGTTCCCAAAACCACCCACGCAATAATTGCAGAAACCATCAAAATACCGATACTATTCATCAGATTTGAAATCTTCTCCATTTTCCTGACTGACTCTTCCAAATAATCATTTGCGACCTGGGTTAAATTTTCTTCAAACCCATTCATATCGGAATAAATCATCAAGTCGCCAATTATCTCTGCATCAGGAAAATTAAAATTAGTTTTCGCCAATGCATTTCCCAAATTATCACCATTAGCAATAAATTTTAACGTCTTTTCTAAAATCCTGCGCAAATACTTATTAGAACTATCCGCCAACATACGGATTGCATCTGGTATCGTAACCCCTGCTCCAACCATTGCCGCCAAACTGATTAACCATCCTGACGACACCTGTATTTTATATGTACTCCACGGTGGTATATTATCAAACACTGCACGCAAACGCCCACTCCAATTTGCTAAACTGACCCAACATATTGCGACAACTGACGCAAAAACAACTAAAAAAACATACCAATACTGAATTGAAAAATCAGACAACCATATCAAACTGCGTGCTGTTCCACGCCAAACAACCGTGTTTCCCGCCACCTCGGCCAATGGCGGAACCAGATATATCCCAACCATTATAATAATTCCAAACGTCAACCCCAGCAAAAACAATGGATACGCCACAGCGGTTACCATTGCCCGCCTAATCCGTTGCATACCATCTACAACACGCCCAACATTTTCCAACGCAATGACTAAATTCGACAGATTACCAGACGTAACCAACAATGTTTCATTCGGCGGCACCCAACCACGTGTTGCTTCTGAAAAAGTCATACCACGTTCCAAATTTTTTTGCCATTCACGCATAACAATTGCGAATGGTTCGCCAGGCTTGGTACCATTTTTTGATTCTATATTTTCCAAACGTTCCAGCGCATCAATCAATGTAAAATCATTTCTTAACAAAGACGCCAACTTACGACAAACCGCCATACGTTTTTCAGTATTCAAACGAAATACAATTTTTGCATACAACAGTTCCAATTTATTCATATTAATACACCCCTGGCTGATTCAATTGTCCAACCCAGCGTTCTAATTCATCAACACTAATAATTCCCTGCAACATCAACGAAGTTGCAGCTTCTTTTAATGTACGTCCATCCATTTCTTCCAACCAATAACGAACAGCTTCTTCTGTTTTACCCGCCAACGCAAATCGCAAAAATTCACTGTTAGTTATAATAATTTCACCTGCTTTTACACGTCCGACATTTCCTGAACCATCGCAATGTTCACACCCCAGACCACGTTGATACACCTGGCGCAAACCAACATCTCCATACGCATCCAACACACGACGATACGCCCCACGTTCTGGATGTCTTATCAATGGTTCACGACAATGCGGGCATAATTTTTTAAACAAACGCATAGAAACCAATCCGCGCATTAACGTTTCTTCTTTTAACTTAAAAGATTCTATTCCTAAATCCAACAATCTTGTCAAAGCAGCCATTGCGGAATTCGCGTGTAATGTTGTCCAAACATTATGCCCAGACAACGCCCCACGTACGGTCAACTGTGCCGCCGCCAAAGTACGAATTTCACCAACCATTAATGTATCTGGGTCACTTCTTAACGCCGCCGCCAATGCCTCTACATATTTTTTTTCACGCTGTTCTTCATCAGTCGTATTCACCACAGGCATTTGTCGTGCACCAAAAATCTTTTGTTCGACTGGATTTTCCACTGTAATCATATTAATTTCATAATTACGTTCCCGTAACATCATAGACATATTACGCACCAACGTTGTTGATTTACCTGAACTGGTTGGTCCCGCAACGATAACCAACCCAGTTGGAAAAGAACGCAGACGCGCCAACAAACGTTGTTCATACGGTCCAAATTCCTGTTCTGTCTTTAAACCTTCGGACGGATTATCATATAACAATCGCATAACCACATATCTGCTGCCGAATGCGATTGGATTAAATTGCATACGAACACCCAAAATCCCAGCGGGCAAATACAAATCTTTTGTACCACGCAATGGCGTACGGCCATCTTTTTGTGCAGACTGATATTCATTCTGGGCATAGTTTGCATTTGACATATCTGATGACGCAAACGCAGCACGCACAAAAGATTCCCCCCATTGAGAATTATATTCCATCACAGGCTGCATACTGCCATCTATTCTAAAATAAATTGTTGTCTGGTCTGCAACCTCGATATGAACATCTGACACTTTTCTTGCAGCAGCCTTGGCAATAATATCGACAAAATCCTTTTGCATTTGGTTATCGTAATCCACACGACCACGACCACCACCACCCAAACGCATTTCATAAAATTTGTATATATTTGAAATCAACCCCAGGTCAGAATAAAAAGGCTCTAGCACAATTCTGCCACGACGTTTTAACAAATCCAAAAACGCTAAAACCCGTCCATCATATCGGTGTGTTCTTGATATAATAATTTCGCCCCCTGAAAAATAAGCAACCAAGCCCTGGGTATCATGCGACAATTCAAACAATCCGCCTGTTGCGGTCAACAGTTTATTATTATTTGCAAACAAATAATCGATAATATCCTTTGATTCAGAATTTTCCATACCTGTCGGTACAGACAAACGTCTTTCATTCACATCAGCAAATTCTTTTTCATTGGCCATAACTATTATTTTCCACTAGTAATATTTAAAATCTGGACATTTTCATCTTTATCAACCAAAACAACCCCATCATATACAGATATAGACTTTACAGTAAATCCATCCAAAGTCTTTCCGACACCAATTCTTCTGGTCTGTCCATTTGTTAAATCTTCAACAGTCGCCTGCAATTGCGCCCCTGCCCCGATAACATTTATCAACCGCCAATTATCAGACAATTTTTTTTCTTCTTCTTTTTGTTTTGTTGTTGCAAAAGATTTTACTTCATGCTTTTCCGCCTGTTCCATTTCTTTCAGCCACGCTTCTTTTTCACGTTCTATACGTGCCGCCTCTGCTTCCAGTTTTGCCTTCTGGGTTTCTATTTCTTGTTTTTGTTGTTCTGCACGTCCAGACAATGTATCAATTTCCATATGCAGCTTTATTTTTTCTGCTGCTAATTTATCCAACTCTAAATTCAACTGTGCACGTTCCTTTTCCAGTTGCATTAAAATTTTTTCCTGTTCCAAATCAGTAATCATTTGAAACAAAGAACCATCTGGATTATATGCCGAAACCGCATCCGCAGACGAAACATCATCCATAATAACTTCTTCTTCAACAATCACATCCGCATAAGATGCGCTCAGAAACAAAAACGCACCACAAACCAACACCCCAAACAAGCTTTTTTTATTTTGCATAGATTAACACCTCATAGTTCCATAGACGCGTCCGCACATTCCAAGATGCACGCACTAAATAGGTTCCTTCAAATTCTTCAAAAACATTCATAAATTGTTGTGGCACCAACTTTGTTGCAACACCAACCTGAACCAGATTAACCGTCGCAACATCAACACCATTCGTCAATGTATCAACTGCTGTTTCAACATCAACCGCCGTATCAATCCCCTGAAAAGCCGACACAACATCACGAACGACCGTATCAACATCACGCTCATCTTGACTGGCATAAAAATTCAATTCTGGCAACGCAACACGCACCCTTAATAAATCCTCGTTAACTTCATTAATTAATGCACCTGGCATCAACTCTGACAGACCGGTATAAAATTCATCCAACGTACCAAAACTTCGAACAAATTCTGCTTCGGCATAATTTTTTCCACAAATAACATTTGTTTGATTCCACCCTGGTATAGACTGCATCATAAACGCAATCGCCTGATAACATTGCTGTGCACGTTCCTGGGGATTCGGCAACACTTCATAAGGCATAATTATCGGTTCTGGCGGTGGCGTTTTTTCTATTTCAAATTGTTCATCCAGTTCTTTTTCTTTTTGTTCTATCTGTCTTTTATATTCTGCAACCAATTCCGGATTCAATTGCGCAACCTGTGGTCGCGGTGCAAAAACCTGTTTAACAGAATCTTTAAAAACAAACATTAACGCAAACGCAAACATACACAGAACAATCACAGAAAACGCACGTGCCTTGAAACGACTAATCGTATGCAACATCGCATGTGCACGCCCAACCAATAAATCAGATAAATTTCTCTCAGCAGCGCGCGGAACCCCCCAACCACTTGGCGCGAACAACGCACCCCAATCAGGAATTTCTGCCATTTTTGTATATTCTTCACGCGCCTGACTTTCCAGCGCAAACAACCTATCAACCAAGATAACACCATTTCTGGCCGCAACCATATAAAAAGAATTCGCAACACTAAACACAGCCAAAAAAGACGTGTATTCTGAAAAAGCGTCCATAACCTCAGCCGCTGCGCTGAACATCCCCGCCCTGGCGCCATTTTTACCTGCCGCCAAACCAATCAGACCTTTATATTCTGTATATAAATTTAATTTTCTATCTATATTTTTAGACAAATTGCGCGCATAATTACGCGCCGTAAAACCAGCCATCATCGGTTGCCAAACCATACCGACTGCATAATTTTTACGATTAATATTTACAACCTGACCTGCCAAGGAAACACTCTCTCATATTGATAAACATAATTATACCACAAAACCACAAATTAACGCAAACATTTTAAACACATGTTTAATATATAAAAAAAACGCCAAACGGCGTTTTTTTATCGACAATCACCATATTCACAAGATGTATTTTCTAGCGGAGAATAAGTTATCGCCCCACCACCACGTGCAGTACGTACACTGTTTGGATGTGGACAATCATATACATTTGCAACTAAAATAAATGCACGTTCAGGCCCAAACACAACCCATTCATTTGGTTTTGTTCTTTGACTAGTAATCCAATAAGCATTACCATTACGTGCCTGATCAACAATACGATTTTCCAAATACCTGCGTGCATCTGCTGCATCATAAACAGAAGCTTCGGCTTCTATTTTATACAAGAATACGCACCCAATAGGTTCTGCATCTAACTGAACCAGATACTGACTGCCATTTTCATTTTTAACCATACCACCACACGCAACCACAGAAAACAAAACAGCCATCAACGCAAAAATCTTTTTCATCTTTTTTTCCCCTTCCTTTATTAATATTATTTTGCCTAGATTATATCATAATTTTCTGGGTCCATAAACAATTTTTTCAACACAATATTATTCAACGCATGGCTCCCCTTGTAAGATTCCAACGCCCCACAAATAATACCACCACTTGTAAACATATCACCAATTGCATCAACAATTTTATGTCTTACAAATTCATCAGACCAAATTGTTGGATTTATCGTTCCATCACCTGTATCATTCAAAGCAATAACATTTTCTTCTGACGCACCACGCCCCATTCCACGTTTTTTCAGATATTCCCATTCTGAATATTTTCCAAAAGTACGTGCACGTGCAAAATTTTCCACAAAATCATCAACAGACTTCTTTGTTCCTTTATACACATATTTACAAGATTGTTTTCCTATAATTTTTTCCGGATAAACTAACGTCGCTGAAACCTCTAATGATTTACCATCATTTGGACTAAGTTTCACAAACCCATCTGTTTTACGCCCTGTAAATGTGTTAAGCAACCATAATTTAAGCCGAACGAACCAAGGTAACTGCCTTAACACCTCTTTCGCGTATGCAACGACAGGACGCTTTACAACAATCTTTTTTAATTTTTCACCTGTTACATCAAACTTATTAAACACAGAAATAAATTCCGCAGCACTGCCATCCAGAATTGGTGTTTCTGCACCATTAATATCGATAATCGCACTATCAACACCAACAATAAATAACGCTGCCATCAAATGTTCTATGGTTTGAACATGCGCGCCAGACATTTTACCAATTGTTGTATTCCGCATCTTTGTTTCACCAACATTATCATATGTTGCCGAAATTAAATCATCACCTGGCATATCGACACGCCGAAAGAAAATCCCCTTCTTTTCTGATGGTTTTATAACAATATCAACCGCATTACCAGAATGAATACCGACACCTGAAATACAAATCTGATTTTTAAAAGTCGCCATTATATTTTCTCCTTTATCCAATCCCAAAATCCCGCCTCTATTGAGGTGTCCAAACGCGCAAATTTTATTTTCTTTTGCACATCGCGCGGTAATCTAACCCAATCTTTTTCTGTTGTAACTAATTTAGCATTACGCTTTTGTGCCAATTTAAACAATTTTTCTATATCTTGTTCCGTATAATCATAATGATCTGGGAAAGCACGTTTTGCAACAACATTTTCCAACGCAGCAAAGAATTTTTCTGGATACCCTATTCCTGCAAACGCAACCAACTTCTGATTCTTATCATATGGCGAAACTGTTTTATTTTCCGCACAAAACACCGGCACATCATACAATAATTCAAATTTCTTTTTTGCTTTTTTATTACGAATAACAATAACCGCATCTACCTTTTTCAAAGAACTTTTAAGCACTCTTAATGGTCCCGCCGGCAATAAAAAACCATTTCCGTATCCTATTGCTTCGTCAAAAACAACTATTGAAACATCTTTAGTTATTGTTGGATTTTGCAATCCATCATCCATTACAATCGGACCAACCGCATCATTTTGATTATTCAGCAATATTATATTACTTTTTCTATCCCCAACATGCACCGCCAAACCACAACGCGCCAACATATCAGCCTCATCCCCTACATTATTTGTTGCACTGCTTTTTTTATATCCACGCATAACAACAGGCGCATCAAAATATTGTGCAATTTGTTTTACGATTGGTGTTTTACCAACCCCACCTGTTAAGATATTCCCAACACAAATAATTTTTCTACGCGACTTTACAGGCGCTAAACTACGAACAAAAAACACACACCTGCTAAAGAAATAATAGCCCCAAGAAAACGGCAACAACAAAATCGCAATTAAATTCTTTTTTAAAAACCAACGCGGCGTCTTCATTCTTCTGCCCTTATTTTTTTTAGAAGTTCTATACATTTTTCAATATTATCAAATGGCAATTTCGCAATCTGTTCATCAGATAAATCCCACCACTTTAAATCTAACAACTGCCCAATAACCTCTTCTGAAAACCTATATCTTATAACCCGTCCAGGACAGCCCACAACAATCGCATACGCCGGCACATCATGCGTCACCACGGCATTTGAACCAATAATTGCACCATCACCAATTTTCACACCATCTTGAACAATTACATTATTACCAATCCAAACATCATTTCCACAAACAACTGGCTCATAAGACCAATCCATCAATTTCTGACTTTTTACAATCTTTTTGTTAGTTTTATACATAAACGGCGATGTAGACAACCATGTTATCGGATGTTGCGACGGTCCCATTGCAACATTTGTACCAATTGAACAAAACGCCCCAACAGATGTTTGTTTATGCGCGCGAATAAACCCCTTACCGATATAAGAATGCCGTCCCATAATACACAAAAATTTTTCTGGGAAAAACTTCCTTCGAATTTTCTTGCGTCCTTCACGTGTTGGGCTAAACGCACACAAAAGCATCACCAAAATTTTCTTCATTTATTTATTCTTTTTATTTTTTGCTTCACGAATTTTTTTCTTGAATTCAGACGCGGTCAAATCTTGTTCAACTTCTGGATAATTAAACTCTAAATCCAAATCACGCATTTGTTTAACCATAAAACTTTCTAAATTCTTGCGAATTTTTTCAAACTCTTGTTCTGATGCCCTACGTGGCACAAAAACAGGATTTCCAACATTACAAACAATTTTTGAAAAAGGGCACGCAACCAAATATCTATCCCAACGCTTTTGAAACCATGCACGTGACGTTGTATAACACACCGGAATAATCGGCGCCCCAGACATTTTTGCAAAATACAACGCCCCATCCTGCACACGCAACGACGGTCCCCCTGGTCCATCTGGAGACATGCAAATACCATGATCACCGCGCGCCAAAACCCTTAACCCTTCCCGCAACACAGATACCCCACCACGATGTGTTGAACCATATATAGCCCGCAACCCAAACAATCGTTGCAATTTTGCCATCATACGCCCATCCTTATGTCGACTGGCCACCGCATATGCCCGCATCCCCCCAAGACAAATAATCGGACTTAACATCATAGAACGCCCATGCCAAAACACAAAAATCGCCGGCTTTTTTCTATATTCATAGAACACATTGATATTAGTTATTTTTTTAATCGAAGTAAAATACACAAACCAAATTGGAATCGCCATAAGAACAGCAATAATCCATTGAAAAATCCCTAAATGCAAAATCGGCTCCCAAAAGCCCTTCCATAACTTTCTAAAAGTTTTATTTTGAAACACAACACGCCTTTTTTCTAAATGTTAGATAAATCATAACAACAAAAAACAAATAATTCAAGAAAGACCAAAAAAATAGTCAAAAATCAGTAAAATAATTTTTTTATTTGACTATTGTCATAATTAATATATAATACCAAAGCTTTTTACTTCATCGCGGGGTAGAGCAGCCCGGTAGCTCGTCAGGCTCATAACCTGAAGGTCGTTGGTTCAAATCCAACCCCCGCAACCAAGATTTAACCGCAGATTTCTGGGCTTTTTTAATACTTTTTTACTCCCTAAAAACCGCCCTATTTTCCGCCTTTTGCTACCTATTTGCTACCAAGGATATAAACAACTATTCTTGATTATGAATAAATATTTATTATGATTTAATCATAAAAAACGGTAAAAACAATGAAAAGATACAATCCTTTTTTACATTTTAAACAACCTTGGGGGTATTTTATACACTACAACCCCACAAGCGATGATTTTGCATTAAAAGAAATTATTGTAAGCTCCGGATTAGTTTATGACGATATATGGATTTACTACGAATATCAAGAAACCGCATTAGACATAATATTTAAAGACAATGAACGTTCAGATGAAAAAAAATTATTAAACCATTTGAATAAACTTGTAAAAAAACTAATTACAAAAACAAACAAAAAAGAAAGATGCACAATGCATGATATATTGTCATTAGAACCTTCTGATTTTACAAAAAACACAACCCTAGAAACTATAAAAAACACCGAAAAGCTATGGAATCAACAAAACAAAGACATATCCTTTAGAGAATATCAAGCTATTTGCTTACTATTATTAATAGACCAAATGATAAACGATTGCAAACACCTGTATTTAACTCAAGTAATCGCCGATGCATACTGCCTTGATAATATCACTTATAAATTGCAAACGCATTATGCAAAATACAAAATAGAATCTTTCAAGGATTATGCTATTTCCATCAAAGGTCAATATATGGCTAATAAAAAACAAGAAAACATTTATATCCCGCTTAAAAATTACGCCACAGACTATTATACAAAAGTAAAAAAAGAATCCCCAAAAAGAACAGATAAAAATATAGCTGAACAAATTGCATCAGAAATTGAAAATGGTGCCGTAAAAAATCAGAACGGACAAATATTACGTCTTGCCACAAAAAATCCTACAGAAAGAATCCTAAAATGGATATACCAATATAAAAAGTGCTTCTGCTAGCAGAGACTCTATCTTTTATACAGACTATATATAAATATTATTTCAACCTAATAAAGGAAGAAATATGTTTAACAAAATTTTACTTTCACAAAAAGAAGCGGCCGAATACCTTGGCACAACAGTTGGAACATTAAACAGTTGGCGACACTATGGTCGCAACACCATTCCTTATGTGCGCTGGGGCAACCGTATCAGATACCGCAAAGAAGACCTTGATTCTTGGATTGCATCTCAAATGCGACAGGTATAGGGGGGCTAAACAATATAAACAATCCACCTACACCCCTTTTTTGACGTCAACTGGGGGGCTGGATAACAACAACCATACAGGTATGTTCTTGCCATAGTTATATCTGTACACCCATCAAATTTAAGAAAAGACAATAGGCATTTATAAAAAATGTCAGGTCTATTTTATACAAAAATTTTAGGAGAAAAATATGGATAAAAATTATATAAAAACCAGAAAATTACACTCTGTAATAACAGATTGGGTTTACACATTTAAACCAACACATCTATTAACAGTACGGTTGCCAATACCCGCAACTAACGCAGAACAAGCCAGCGCACACAAAATACTATATCGCACAATGAAACAATTCGAAAAAAACACCATTAAATCACATTGGAACAAAAAAACACTGCATTTTATCGGTATGGCAGAACGTGGCAAGACAAAATCATGGCATTGGCATTTACTGCTAATCGCACCAAATCATCATACAAATAAATTAAAAGCAGCTGCAAATAAAACTATAAAAAACATGAAGTTAAGCGAAGAAACAATACATATAACCCCAATAAAAAATAATCCACAATATGTTATTGGGTATTGCTTAAAAGAATTAGATGCAGATAAAAACACTCGCTTTGATAGCGACAGACTGATATTTTCATGGGACTTATTTGATTTAAAATACAAATCACATAAACCGCATAAACCTAAGGTTTTAAATAAACAAAACCATTAAAAACCCACATTTTCTGCATAATACAAGAAAAACACAGCAATAAAACAGCCGATTGACGTTCCGTCAATCGGTTTTTCCTTATTACCTTGTCGGTAATATTATACCAGATTCAATAAGTTATTTCAACAAAGTTTATATAAACACTATAAAACCAGTACTTACATCAAACATACCGGACATATAATCTGAAAAAGGGTGTACAGGGCATTATTTAACCAAACCAACACCCCCTATCCCCTATATTAAAAAACATATTTCAATGATAAACCACCCGTATGACTAACCATATCTGTATGTAATCTTAAATCATAATTTAAGCGTAAATTTATGCCACCAATATTATATTCAGTCCAAATACCAAGTTCTACCCCCAGCGGTCGTTCTGTATCTTCTATTTCAAAATTATATTTATACCCCAATACATCTAATTCTACTTTATTGTCTGGTTGTGTAACATCATATTCAACCAACGCACGACCACCCAACACAAAATCTCCCAGCGCATGTTCATAACCCGCCCCTGCAACAACACTATAAAAATCACTTTTTGATTTTTTTAAGTATTCACTGTTTTGATTTAATTCTATATTTGTGTATCTGATACCAATTTCTGGACTTAACCCGTATTCTATTTTATAGCCCACCATAACCGATGCAAATAAAGCGGACACTTCGCCATTATTCAATTCGCTATCTACGTACTCGTAATCTGCAAAGTTATACGCAACCAACCCATTTACATAGAATTTGTTTGGTTGCCATTTTGAATATAAAAATACACTGCTTGTATCAAACAATATATCAGACGGATTTATATTCACATCAACATTTGAATAACTATATCCCGCACCAATTAAAACACTATCCGACAACCGTAAATCCGCCCCCAAAACAATACCCAGTCCATTTGTTGAATAATCATATTTACCAGACTTATTAATTGAATTAAATAATGTTGTCCCCCAAACAGAAAACTTATCTTCATTAAACCTTGTATTACTAAACACAGAATTATAAATATCAATATTGTGTTGTTTTACAACGTTTATTAAAATTCCAATTACAGATAAGTCCACCAATTCAGAAACATTATTCACAACCCAATTATCAAATTGATTTTTAATCTGAGTAAATGGATACTCGTTACCTATATAATCAGTAAAATACGATTTTAACCAATCAAATGTTATATCCGTATAATTAAAAACATATGGGCTATTCGGGTCTTCATATTCGCCACCACTACCATCCCCCAGCCAATGAATCGCAGTAATTGTTAACGTCTTATCAAATGGCTTAAAATAATACCGTTCATCTGAAATACTTGTTAAATCATCTCTCTTTGCTGTATATGGGTCTTCTATAAAATAAACGGTATTATCATAATACTCTAACGTTAAATCCACCGCATGTGCAGAAATTACACAAAATATACCAATAAAACCAAATATTATCTTTTTCATACCACACCCCTTGTAAAAAACACCGCCAATAAGAGATATTGACGGTCGGGCGTTTCCAAAAATCATACTGTAAATGACTCCCATTGCGTTCAGGTTGCCCTTATTGTATTACAACAGGTGGCCCGACCAAAGGTCAGGCATAACGATGCGAATGCACCATTTGCAAAAGTGGATAACGATGCATATCGCACCGTACAGTATGGGCTTTTGGAACCCGAACCCGCTAGTCCCCTATCGGATTCAATACTTATAATAACAGTAAATACCTATAAATGCAAAAATTAATATCAATCATCCACCGGCTCTAATCCATAACGCTGTAAATATAAAACCACAGCCGCCATAATTTCTATCGCCCAATCAACAACATCTTCTTCCATCGTCTCGGATATAACACCGTACGACATTATATTAACGTGTTTAAAATCACAATATTTGTCATACATGTGTTCAAAATTCCCATTATCCAGTCCGTCAAAAGTTTTAGAAAACGCTCTAACATACCCCTGTGGGTCTGGTCGCACATAATTAGAATATATCAACGATTTTTTATCGGCATTGCTACCATCACGATATTTTAATTTCTCTAAAATTTCTTGATGATTTTCTTTGTCTGTTTTGTCGTTTTTTAATTTTTTGATTATACAATCACCAATCGGTGCAAATATTTTTAATTCCGCAACATATGCATTCCATGCAGAATCCTTATGAAAATCATCATCCCATGACAATATTTTAACCATTTGACCAGCTGACGAACGTGCCAGATATTTATTCAGATTTTTTAAACGTTCTTTTTCGGTTTGTTTATCCTTGATATAACTAAGCACGGCACACGTTTCCAACACATTACCCGCAACCAGAAACGCATCATAAAATCGTCTGTTATCACACAACAGCTCAAATGATTTCAGCCCATTTGCAATTCTGTCATACAAATTCCATCTAACAAAATCAAACACTGATTCTGTCCCAACAAAATCGGGTATTTTTTCCGGGACGAACGCTTTAATAATCGCTAAATCTTTCAGTGTTTTCATTTCCCACATAACACACCGCCATTCAAAGAAACACCAACTGGCCATACGACCAGTTGGATTCGTTTATTACAAACAACATGTACCCTTAGTGCATTCACAACGATGACCAGCACGCTTTAATGCTTTGTCTTTCGTTTCCTGAGTGAAAGCAGGTGGACTCTTGTGATTTGGGTCGCAATACGTACTTGTGTTCTGATGGCATTTTTTACACAAAACACGTGCGTTATCTAAACCATTACCACCGTCGATACGGATATGATGGACTTCTAAGTCCCATGTTCTTGTACACCTTGACATGATAAACTCCTTTGGTTATGTCAAGTTGGCAACCATACCTAACACAAAGTGATTGCCTTCGATTCGGGACTCTGTTATAATATGCATCGAGAGGGGCATATCATTAGGTATCCCAGTGATTAAGATTGTTGCTATATGCAGCAGTCTTTTTCACAACATATAGCCAACAAACCAACCACATAACCACAATATATAGTTTTCAATAAAACATAACAATACATAAAAATTAAATTTTGTTTACTTTTTGCTTTACTTTTAAAAAGGCGGATATTCTGCATATTTGACAAGGAAAACTGAATCGGTATTCTGATACAAAACCGATATTTGTGTATTTTTTTAACTTTTTTACAAACTTAACTGATTCGGATTACTTAATTTTTCCCCGATTCGACAACAAAACCCAGCATTTTATCTGTGGCGGCTTGCATTGAATCACGAATTGGGTCAACGGTCAGGCGGCTATAAACCTGTGTTGCGCTGGTGGATTTATGGCCAAGTGATTTACCAATAACCGGCAAACTGGCACCCGATATCGCCTGCCATGAACCCATTGTTCGCCGCAGGTCATGAATCCGCATATCTGTAATGTTTGCCGCCCGCAACAACGATTGCCACGGACGTTTTGGGTCTTCCAGATGACCACTGACACTTTTGCTACTCGGCAATACCCATCCTTTTTTCTTGCCTTGGTTGATTTTTAACAGCAATTCACGCAACTGATTCACCATTGGTACATTCTGCGACTGACCGTTTTTAGTTTCTGGTAAATATATCAACCCCGACGTAAAATCCACATGTTCCCAGCGCATAGTCAACACATTATTCCGTCGCATCCCAGTCATCAGCGATATCATCACATAGTTCCTGAACACATCATTTTTGCATTCCGCCAAGGCCGTCCAAAACCGCTTTAATTCATCGCCGTTCAAGAATCTGTCCCGACTTTTTTCTGTAAATTTACGGATTCCGCCGGCTGGATTGCCACGCACCCCCATCAGGCCTTTCTTTACCGCAATCACATACATATGCTTAATCAGCGACAAAACCCGATTGGCCGTATATGGACTGTGTGTTTTACAAGTTTCCGCATGCAGGCGTTCAATCTCGTCCGCCTTGATAGTTAACAACTTGCGATTATGAAATTGATTCAACCTGTGCTTGAACACACTGTCATCATTTACAACCGAATGCTGTTTTTTATAGATTGTGGAATATTCGGGTTTATAGATATTTTCATAAAACTGGCGCAACGTCATGTCATTCAGATTTTCCCGTCTTTGAACACTGGGGTCTGTGCCATTGGTCGCCATTTCTTTTAAGCTATGTGCCTGCCGACGGGCATCACACAGTTTAATCTGTCCCACACGCCCGATTTTTACACGCTTTGGTGTGCCTTGGAATTTCATATATGCATAATAAGTCTTTGTCCCGCCATAGGTCACAATAACACACAGGCCATCATGGCTGCCGGTATCGTAATACACCGCCTGACCCGATGTGGGAATACTCAGATTTTCCAACGCCCGTTCTGTAAAATTTATACGATTAGAAGACATTTATTCTTTATCCACACGCTTTAACAGTTTTGA
This sequence comes from Candidatus Enterousia sp., assembly GCA_045530935.1. Lineage (GTDB taxonomy): Bacteria > Pseudomonadota > Alphaproteobacteria > Rs-D84 > Rs-D84 > Enterousia. Next base: position 30,220 of record JAZSDC010000016.1, read on the forward strand.
ATTTGCACCCGACACAACCTTTTTACCGGTTTCTTGTTCCAACTGTAATCGTGCCTGACGGGCGACATTGCCACCACGCTTGGCCACCGCCATATTTTCAGCCAATCCCATTGGATTTTCATTTTTTGCAATCTCGGTCGCAGACAATTCCGCCAACATATTCAAAACCAGTTCGGCATTAGTCATATTATCACGCAAGGATTCTTTCTTTAACCCCTTGTGCTGTTTATATTCTTTGGTCTTCATCCCCGACCAAGAACGTGTAATTTCATCGGTCAACAAAGCATATTCCAGCCCTTGTTTAATTCCACCCCTGTCCCATTGATTGGTCAGGTCTTTACGAATTTCAATGGAACGCAACCGCTGGGCAATCCATTCATCCGAATATCCCAACCGCTGGTAATAATTCAATGCACGTTGTATTGCGATTTCAGGGTCTGATATTTCATCAATTCTTTCACTGCCAACACTGGCTAACCACAACTTAAATGGTTCAGCTTTCTTAGACGGCACAGATTGAATCAAACGCAACAACTGTTCTGTATCCGCCACATCGGTCATACGCAACTTGCCATCCGGCGCAACCAATTTCAACTGGTTACAATTTGTAACCGTTTCATTTCCTTCCGCCTTCAGACGGCTTTTCAAGACCTTCCAATAATTACGTGAATGCTGATAATCTGATTCCGTCAATGCCGCAATAACATCAACAATGGAAAAATACCACTTTTCAGCATCCGCATCCCATTGGGTTCTGATATTCGTATCTTGAAACAGTTTCAGTGTCGTATCTGTCATTTTTTACCCCTGTAAATTTGACCTGTTATCTTTTTTGTTTTGCTACCTATTTGCTACTAATATCACAAATTTTCACATTTTGCTACCAATTTCTGTTAATTTTTGTTAGACGTATTTTACGACACAACACGCAGAAAATCAAGAAAAATTAAACGATATTAAACATTATTAAATACTTGACCTATTAACTGAAGGTCGTTGGTTCAAATCCAACCCCCGCAACCAGTTTTAATAAAAAAACATCCAAAATGGATGTTTTTTATTTTTATCTAAATTTAATCAAGCTAATGACACGACATTATCCCGATTATTTTCTACTACATTCATACCAATTAATGGCTTTTTTTGTCTTACAGCTAAAATTTTTTCAATCTCTTCTTGTCCCTTCATAATACCAGCTAATGATTTTACTTGGCTTTTATCATTTGGAGAATATTCCAGTACAACAGGATGCCCTGTATATGAATCTTCACCAGACACTGAACTGTGTCCAGAAAAACTCAACCCAGAACGCCATATCATCAATTTATCCAACACTGCTTTTGTTATAACAGTTTTTTCAACAGTCTTGTCTATTACACCAGATTTATATATTGCATTAATAATATTTTCAAAATCAGTCGCTGTTAAACTTTTAGATTCTTTAATAATCCGCCCACTATCATCCTTTTGTTCTTTTTGATACTCGATAATATCAGACAAAGCTGTTAATCCACGCTGTACCCCATCGATATAAGATGTATCAATATTTAATTTTTCAGCCATTGTGTCTATATTTTTAATTATTTTGACCAATGTTTCACCAATTCCACGACCACTTTTTGCCCCCAGCGCCAATTCATACATCAAATGCCCAAGCATTACCTTATCCTTGGTTCCTGGACCTTTATTCATTTGTGCGCCTGTATCAAATATACCTATACAAAAATTCCTAAAGTCAGAATTATAAAAATTTTGTTGTCCTTGGTGTCGGTCTGTATCCCACTTTTCCCCAGATAACAATAACGCCAATTCCAGTGTTACATACGCAACAGCAAAATCATGTTTTTCTTGTTCTGTCCACATATCATACATCAAAGAATTTCCGGGCGCCATTTCCATAATTTTATATGCATTTTGCCCATCTGGTGCCGCCCCATACGCCAACCATTGTGCCACATCAGGCGAATAAGTTGCATCACCTGTTGTTACTTTAAATTGTTCGTATACATTTTTTGCATGTCTAAACTTTTTATAATCCTGTTGAATATCTATTTCAGACAATGCTGACTCTTTTGCTTGTTCCAATATATTTTTCAAAGGTGCATATTTTTTATCTGCCTTGACCAAATCATTTATTGTATTAGATATCATATCCAGCCCAGAATTTGTTAAATCATGTGCGTATGGTCGCATAACCGATATTACCGCAGGTCGTCCATCATAAACAACCTGGACAGTGATATAAAAAGACCCAGCCCCCAACAATTTTCCAACATAAGATATTTTATTAGTTTCTGATTCAGGCAATGCCATTTTCAGGATATCAAATAAATCGCTACGTTCTGGAATATTTGCCTTATCGCGCAATGTTGCTAGTTCTGCGCGAATATCTGAATCCAACGTTGGCAGATACGATAATAACTGTCCAAACTTAATAAATGCCGGTCCTTTATTCTGCAGGAACATTTTCAATCCCTGTCCAACCATACGCCCCCCAGACAAGGTTTCAGAATTATCACGTTGACCTGCCGATGCCAAGGCAGCAATAATCAAATTTCGTTCATAATCTTGCAGGTTATTATATATTGCATTTATTACTAACTTTGCATCCTTATAGTACTCTGATTGTTTATCAAAATACATTGACAAAATTAAATCTAATTTATCCTGATCTTTTTCACTATAAGAATTTAACAATCTGTTCATCAAATAGGCCCGAACAGGTAAATCCATTCCCCAGAAATTTTCATGAATCAACATCAGATTAGATTTATTAAACAGCATAGGATTATTTTCACGTAACTTTTTATTAAACTTCATTAAAGTGTCATTCAATAAATTTTCTGTTAATTTACTGCTTAAAAAATTAATCATTATAATAACCGCATCTGGATTCCGCGCCAACACACCAAACGTCGCCTCGGCGGCACGTATTGCTTCATCATTTTTTGCAATCTCTGCCACATTAAAACTTGACGCCACCCCCATGATTTTTGCAGCTTTTTCTTGCGATATAACTTTTTCAGACACACGATTTAACACAGATTTTTTTATTACACCAGAAAAAACATTTTCATCAGACTTTTGTATTTGCAATTCATCCAGCATACCACGAACCTTTGCCAGATATTCTTCTGACCCATCATCACGCCCTAATTTTTCTGCCAAATAAGTTGAATAATATTCGATTAATTTTTCACGTTCTGCATAGAATTCAATATCTGATTTTGATTTTTTTCCATATTTTGATATTGGATTTCGTGATAAAAACTTATAAGCATATGAAATATTTTCATCATTTTTTATTGAGCTATAAACAATACTATCTACGATTTTTTTTATATATTTATTTTGATTTGCATGTTTATCTGAAAACAAATTATTATATTTTATAAATTCATAATAACAAATTTGTTCATATAATGACAAAGAATCAAATTGCCTATCTGATATAAATTGACCTAATATATCTGAAATAATCTCTGCTCCACTTATTTTATCATAATACTGATGATTATCATGTTTTGTCATTGTTTCTATAACTTTAATTAAATCCGCATAACCACCATGTCTTAAAAATTCTGCCCATACGTAAAAAGCTAAATCTTTATCATCTATTAAACCTAACACACGAATTAATTCATCTTCATTACTTATTTTGTCTTTACCTATAAGTTGATTTAGAATATTTTTTATATATTGTGATTCCTCTTTATACATAAAATTTTCTTTAACAAAACCAGGAATTTTGTGTTTAGAAAATATAAAATTTGTTTTTGCAAACAAGTTAGAAAAATAAATTAAATATTGCTGTGATACATTATTATAAATAGCACTATCCACCAAAACATCATAATAAATATTAAAAATATTTTCTGTCAGTGAATTAGAATAAATTAAAT
>JAZSDC010000017.1:0-7898 GCA_045530935.1 Candidatus Enterousia sp.
AACAAGACGAATAATACTACTGCCCCGGGCGAGCATCAGGCGATATTACCCACAGAACTGTTTAATCGTGTACAAGCGGCCTTGCAAAACAACGCGAATAACAAGTCTGAAACACACGGTTCACCCAATTTGTTGACCGGCAAACTGTTTAATCACAACGGCGTGCGCTTTACCAATCAACGAACATGTGGCAAAGGCAAAACCAACACCCATTATTATGCAACCCGTGGCTTTTATCTACCCGCACCCCAGGTGGACGATATCGTCATAAAAACGATAACATACTTTCTGAACAGCGATATGTCAAATCTACCACCCAACTTAACCACCACATTAAAACGCATAGATATAACTAATATGAACTTCGCAGAAAAACGCAAATTGATTCAATCACTAGTTGAAAAAGTTATATATTCACAAAACCAATTGATTTATACATTGACCACTGACACAACCAAATTACAACCATTTATGACAGAAAATTATGTAAATCAAAATGCGGATAAAATGGAATACATAATTGGAGACAACAGCATAACAATTACAGAAAAAGTATTCTTACGCAAATACGTCAACACGGTATACGACCGTGGTAAAAACGGTGTATTAAATGTCACCGACAATAATCATTTGATACTCAAAGCTTTTGCCACAGCATGGAAGTATAGGGAACTATATGAACGATGTGGCGATGTTGATTTAGTGGCAAAAGAATATCACGTTTCGCCCATGACGGTATACAGATATTTCAACTTAGCATACATGATGCCTGATAAGGCCAATGATATATTATCTGGTAAAATAAATTGTGCTATCAATAACCTATTTAAATATTAATTTTGTACTTCTCAGACAATAAATTTGGAAAATTGTGACGCTTTGTTAAACTGTTTCTTCTAATTAATGCGAGCGTTTGCTCTACGTTTGTTACAGGCTCTGTATGAATGGTTTGACCAATACTGGTTATAGCATCTCTGACACCAGAAATCTCACCCAATTTATTTTTTAGCTCAGGATTCATATAAATTTCCTCAGAATAAACAAATATGATATAACATATGGTTCTCAACTGATCTTCTGGATCCAGTCGATTAAAGCTCTTGATGAATCTACGTAATGTTTTATCATTATTTTTTGTAAACATAAAGACTTTTGTGCCATCTCGCATTGGGAATATGCATATATGCAAATCGGAGTATTTCTCTTTATCATTGATACAGTTGACCATTTCATCATCAAAACCGCCCCATAAAGTAATCCGTCCTTGAAATGCAATTGGGACAACATGGTCTAATTGTTTATAATAATGCAGATAATATCCGTTTGCCTGATAGTTACTATCTATATATTTTTTTGCATATAAAATGTCTGCTAGATAACATTTTTTATCTAATTCAGCACGCTTTTTCATCCTATCTAATAGACTGTACTTTGATCTAAATGCCACCCAACTCTCAAAAATACTTATTATGTTATTCGGATCTTCTGGGTATATTACCTTTCTTAATTCTGGATCATCAAATTCTGGTATTTCTAAAAACTTTTTATTTAATTCTTTCAAATATGTCTTTAAGGCAATTTCTGCCAATATTCTCCCACTAGGCTTTGTTTTGCTCTCAATAGAATTTTCATAATCTGAAAACACATTATTATCACAATCACTACACAACAAACGAAAAGTTCCGGCTTTTTGCACTCCTTGTAGTTGTCCTAACTTTGGCACACCTAAAATTGCGGCAGGAATATCCACATAGCCATTTATAGCAATATTGTAAAGTACAGACTCTGGTATAGAATGAGAAACAATAAACCGTTTATTTTCTTTACACAAGAAACAAGAAGCCCTATCGGTGTTAACCTCAGAGCGTTTCGTTATTTGTGACATTATTTTATTAAATTCTATTAATTTTTCTTTTGAAGCACCCTCAAAAACAGATGGATCAATATCGTGACTATAAACAGACACATCTACCCCTTTATTCACATACACCTTTTTGGTAGGGTATACTTTTATACTAAATTTGCAACTTGTTTCAATAAATTGAGCATACCACTGTGAATACTGGGATTTCAACTATAAAAAATCCCCAAATTACGGGGCAACTGAGGGATAAAAATAAAAGGCATCCAAAACGGATACCTTTTTAATTATTCCTGGCGGAGATGAAGGGATTCGAACCCTTGATACCCTTGCGAGTATACCACATTTCCAATGTGGCGCACTAGACCAACTATGCGACATCTCCGTATCTGAGATTATTCTACGTCATCAGCTTCTGCAACCGATTCCTCGGCAGAGATTACACCTGGTTCTTCATCAGACAGGGACGCTTCTAATTCTGCGTCAATTTCGCGTAATAATGGATCTTCACTGCCGACTTCCAGTGTTTCTTCGGCTATTTCTGCAGATGGCGCATCTTTGTAAGATTGAACAAATTCATGACGAACGTTTGCAACATCTAATTTTCCAGTTGCAATTTCACGCAATGCAACAACTGTCAATTTATCTTTGCCGCGTTCCACAATCATTTCAGCACCACCATCCAAGTCACGAACACGTTGAGAAGCCAGCATTCCCAGCTCATAACGGCTTTCTACGTATGGTAATGTATCCGAATTTGTTGTGCGTGCCATTTTGTAAATCCTTTGTTGAAATCATTTTAAACGACGCTATAATGCCATTCGGATGGCAAAAATGCAAGCAGAAAATAAAAAAAACAATATAAAAACATTATCTTTTGGATGCAGACTGAACACATTGGAGTCTGAAAAGATTCAAAAAATGCTGGGACCGCATATATCCGCGGCAATTGTCGTGAATACTTGCGCGGTTACGGCAGAAGCGGAACGCCAATCAGGACAAGCTGTACGAAAAATTGCACGCGAAAATCCAAACGCACCAATATTCGTAACAGGATGTGCAGGTACACGCAATCCAGATTTGTTTTCAGCAATACCCAATACTGTGGTCGTACACAATCGTGATAAAATGAATTTAAATACTTATATTGCTGCCGCGGAATCTATCCCATGCGCAAATAAAATGCCCAACATAACAAAATTCGACCAACACACATCAAAATTATCAAAACAATTTGTACAGATTCAAAATGGATGTAATCATAACTGCGCATACTGTATAACGCGTGCATTACGTGGTCCATCTGTTTCTTTTGAATACGAAACTATTTTATCAGATGTTTGTGATGCTGTTAATAATGGATTTGGTGAAATTGTTTTGACAGGAATTGATATTGCGTCATATGTACAAAAAAAAGACGGTCGGTTATTTTTAATCTCTGATTTATGTCGCGCACTGTTACAAGATGTGCCAGGAATAAAAAGACTGCGTTTATCGTCTGTTGACCCAGCTGTTCCTGATATTGACAATGTGATTGATTTAATCTTAAGTGAACCACGCATGATGCCGCATATACATTTCTCGATGCAATCGGGGGCCGATACTGTTTTGCGCAAAATGGGACGCAGACATAACGCACAACGTGTTCGTGATTTGGTTGCACGCGGTATGGGTAAAATTACATTTAGCTGGGATATAATTTGTGGTTTCCCGGGGGAAACAGAGGACTTGTTTGACGAAACATTAAAATTGGTTGAAGAGGTAGAACCAATAAAAATACATGCGTTTCCATTTTCGCCGCGCCCAGGTACGCCTGCTGCGGATATGCCGGAACAAGTTGACAGGTTCGTATCAAGAGAACGTGTAAAAATAATATCTGATTTAGCAAATACAAAACGTATGGAATTTATGCGAAATCAAATTGGTAAAACAGTGCAAGTTTTAGTTGAAGAAAACAACATTGCCAGATGCCCACATGATATCGCAGTAAAAATAAATGGCGCCGCCCTGCCCGTACGAACAATTTGTAATGTAAAAATAACTGATATTAATAATGATTATTTTGTTGGAATTAAGATTTAGAATTGCTAATATCGGGACATGAAAAAGAAATTATATATCCTATTTTTTATGTTGATGGCGGGCATAGCAAATGCTGCTGAGTTTAAGACCAAGGCAAAATCTGCTTTTTTGATCGATTATGATTCAGGCGTGGAAATTTTTGCCAAAAATGCAGATACCCTGATGCCACCGTCATCTATGATAAAGCTGATGACATTGGCGGTGTTGTTTGACGAATTAAAAGCGGGCAACATTACAATGGATACACGTTTTCCAGTCGGCCCAAATGCGGATTACAACAGGCCAGAATGGTACCCCGCCAGTAAAATATGCCTGGTTTCAGGTCAAGATGTTTCTGTTCGGGACTTAATTTTAGGGCTTATTGTACTGTCTGGGGGTGATGCGTCTGTTGTTGTCGCGGAAAAACTGGCCGGATCAGAAGAACAATTTACACTGATGATGGAGAAAAAAGCACGTAGCATTGGTATGGAACAATCGACATTCGGAAACGCCAGTGGATTGCCTAATCCTAATAATATGATGACCAGTCGTGAATTAGCAATATTGGCCCAACATTTAGTTGCAGACTATCCAGATATTTATCCAATGTTTGCAACAAAACGCTTTGAATTTAATGAACATAAAACAGATTGGTGTCGCGAATGGGGACGCACGCATACAGTAAACTATAACAAACTGTTGTTCACAATGCGTGGCGCAGATGGAATGAAAACAGGACATACATCACAGGGTGGATATGGCATGGTCGCCAGTGCAAAAACAGGTGGCCGACGATTAATAGGTGTTATAAACGGATTTAACGCCAAAGGGCATGACGCGCTGGCGGCAGAAATGAAAAAATTACTGGAATTTGGTTTTGAAACAACAACTGGTAAGGTTTTTTATCGTCCAGGCGATATCGTCGCAAAAATACCAGTATGGTATGGTCGCGCACCAGATGTTGCCGCAACCGTCGAAAAACCATTTGCGATTACAGTTGATAAACAAGAAGGTTTAAAAGGCGTACGAATTTTGGCACGTTTTGACGAACCTGTAAACGCCCCAATTAACGTTGGCGACAAAATTGGCGAGATTATTGCACAGCAGAATGGACGCATAATCACACGCGCGCCAATTATTGCAAAAGAGCGCGTTGCAAAAATCCAATTATTTGGGCGCGTAATAAAGAATATTAAGGTAATATTTGGACTGGATTAAAATGGCACCACGCAAGAAAACAGTTAATGAATCCAACTTTCCACACCCCATGGATAATGAATGCCTGGTTGGACATGCTGATACACTGAAAAACTTTATATCCGCATGGGAACAACGTGACACACATCCGATACATCCTGTTTGGATGTTAACGGGTCCGACAGGAATTGGCAAAGCTACGCTGGCATATAAAATTGCTAAAATGGTATACGGAAACATTGGGGATTTCTTTATAATTGATTTAGACAGAAACATAGACAAGGACGGAAAACCAAAACCAGACGGCAAAGTTATATCTGTATATACTGTTCGTGCCATGATTGACAAAATGCAAATGTCTTCTATGTCGGGGGATTGGCGTGTGGTATTAATTGATTCTGTTGACCAACTGAACACATCGGCATCAAATGCAATCTTAAAATTGTTGGAAGAACCGCCTGCAAAAACCTTGTTTTTATTAGTTGTGCATCAACTGGCAAATGTATTACCAACTGTTCGTTCACGCGCACGCGTTGAAAAAATGCGTCCGTTGACAATATCACAGCTGCGCGATCTGTGCGCAAGATTTATCCCAGAAGATGAAGTTAGTACAGAAACATTGCGTCTGTGCAATGGCAGCTTTGGTAAAATTGCCAATCTAAAAAAATCTGGTGGCGATGCAATATATGCAGAATTAATAGATTTATTAAAAAACACGTCCGCAACCAGCGCAGATGTGATGATGATGGCAAAAAAAATTGCTCCTGTCCCAGAATTACATGAAATATTACTAGATGCAGTTGCATACTTTGGGCTGGCTGAATTGTATCCGGGCGCCGCCCACGCGCTGGCAGATATAAAAAATGTATATTTGGAACCAGAAATTGGTATTTTTAAAATTATTATGGAAATCAAAAAATGTTTATAGATACACACTGTCATTTGACAGATAAATACTTGGATTGTGCAGATACAGTGATAGAGCGCGCAACAAAGGCAAATGTTGGTGTAATGATTTGTCCAACAGCGGCCCCAAGCGATATTCATAATGCAATACAGTTGACCCAGAAACACGATAATATCTTTTGCACAATTGGAATTCATCCAGAATATGCACCGACAGACGCAACAACATACCTGGCTGATAAAATCCTGACACATCCAAAAGTCGTTGGCGTTGGGGAAATTGGTCTGGATTACCATTATTCACAAGACAACCGTTTTGAACAAATAACCCTGTTTAAACAACAATTAGAAATTGCAAGACAATACAATTTGCCTGTGGCAATTCATACACGTGAAGCCGAAGCAGACACCGCCGAGATATTAGATACAGATGTACGTGGTGTTATGCATTGTTTTACCAGTTCTTGGGATTTGGCGCACAAAATGTTGGACAAGGGCTTTTTCTTTTCAGCCAGTGGAATTTTGACATTTAAAAATGCAGACGATGTACGCGCCACCTTTGAAAAGATTCCATTAAATCGAATTGTGATTGAAACAGATGCGCCGTACTGTGCACCAGTACCGTATCGTGGAAAGACGTGCGAGCCAGCAATGGTCATCGAAACCGCGCGTGTATTGGCAGAAATAAAGGGAATCAGTATTGAAGAATTAGAAAAAGCACTGATGGAAAATGTAAAACAGTTATATCCAAAAATAAAATATTAAAATCCCCCAAAATGGGGGATTTATTTATTCTGCCAATGTTCCAACAGACATTGTTATTCGACGAATACCACTGCTGATAGATTTTTCTTTATTTATACGCGCTTTTAAAATCTCGCCCGTGCGATGAATATGGGTTCCGCCACACAATTCACACGAAACGTCCCCAGCAGTAATAACCTTGACCGTGTCGCCGTATTTTTCACCAAACAGTGCCATCGCACCTTTTGTCACTGCTTCTTCCATAGACATTTCTGCGTGTTCAACCATCATATCCATTTCAATCCACTTATTAATCAGGTCTTCAACAGCCTGTTTTTCTTCGGCTGTCATTGCACGCCCAAATGAGAAGTCGAAACGAACGGAATCTGGGCTAACCTTAGACCCACGCTGTTCTACATCTTCGTTTAAAACATTGCGCAATGCCGCCTGCAACAGGTGTGTTGCCGTATGGGCACGTGCAGTCTGTTGACGAATATTTGCATTAATAACCGGTTGCACAATATCGCCAACCTTGACATCTGCGACCAACGCCCCCTTGTGAATAACAACATTGTTGACACGCCCTGCTTCGGTTACATTCATAACAGTTTCAGCGCCACGTTTTAGTTCGCCACTGTCGCCAACCTGACCGCCCTGGGTGCCATAGAATGTTGTTTTGTCCAATGCAATTTCAACTTCGTCACCTGCATTTGCAGATTCAACAAATTCACCATTACGCAAAATCGATAAAACCTTAGCTTCCATATCAATGGGTGCATACTTGGCCGCATCATCGGTATCCGATAATTCTGTCTGGGATTCCCAGAAAATACGCGTACCTTTGGTATTGGCGCGACTACGTTCTTTTTGTTCTGTCATAGATTTTTCAAATCCCGCAACATCAACATCTATGTTTTTATCACGCAAAATCATCTGGGTTAAATCCAATGGAAAACCATATGTATCAAATAACTTGAACGCGACATCGCCCGGCAAAATATTGTTATTCAATTTTGGTAATTCATTTTCCAGCAACTTCATACCGTTTTGCAACATGTCTGCAAATGAATTTTCTTCGTTTTGAATAATTTCGATAACACGTTGTTGTTCGCGCGCCAATTCAGGGTAC
>JAZSDC010000030.1:0-57085 GCA_045530935.1 Candidatus Enterousia sp.
CTTTCATATTGTAAAAGTTTTGAAGGATAAAAATCCTGATTAAATTTTTCTACATATGTATTAATATATGCATAATCATAAACAAAGATATCATCTTTATCTTTAGGATTATTATTCCCACCAAAAAAATAATCATATCCACGTGACGAGTATATTTTTTTGTATAATTCCTTCATTTCATATGTATAATCATCATATGAAAATTTGTCTAACCCAAAATAATAAAAAGGTTTAAAATTTTTTATAAAATCTTGTTCATTAATTTTTCCTGTTGCAAAATCTGCCAAGGCATTTAAATAAGAAACAAACAAATCTACACTATTTTTATTTTCTTCTAATATTCTCTTATCTTTTCCCTTTCTTGTATTTTCCATATCTTTATCGTGTTGACGCTTGGCTTCTTCACCGTAATAAAGCACAATACCATTTTCATCCAAATAATAGTCATTTTCTAGATAGTCTAAATAAAATCTATACTCATGCAACCCCTCGATAATATTCCTAGCCTGCATCACTTTTTGATTTTTATTTTTCCTTAATTTATCGTACGGCAACATTTTACCGACGTTTTTTTCTTCGTACGCAGTAAACTTTGCAAACCTTACGGTAAAACAATCCCTATAATCCATAACCCATTTTAATTTATCTATTTTTTCTGCATAAAAAATCAATTTTTCTTCATCATCAACCGCCGCTATAAAATTCTTAATATATTCATTCATTTCTGCAAACGGTCCAAAAAAATCAAGGTGTGCTTCATATAAAAAACTTTTTACATAACCTTTGGGCCATTCTTTATCTGCAGCATAAAAAATATCTTGCAGTAATAATATTTCTTCGTGTGATCTAGTTTTAAAGTTATTATCAAAATTTAAATGTCTTAATTTTTTATTAAAGTCATTTATACGCACATCCATCAAAATATTATTATTTTTTATATTTTCTAAAATCAGTTGCAAAAAAGCAATCCTATCAATTTTCTCTAAATCTTTTGTTCCAAATTTATCAATTAATAATTTTTCGATATATGTATTATACCCCTCTTTATTATATATACTTAGAAACGTTTGTTGATATATTGCCCAATCTGGATTTTTTTCTTTTTCTATTTTTTCAAAATCCCCACGTTCTGCCCCTAAAACAGTCAATCGTGCTTTCACATCTTCTGAACGTGCAAACGCTGTTCCATGCACACCAAAATCAACAGATGAATATGAAAAATTTGAAAAAACTTTTTTCTGCATTTCCAAGATATACAATGGGTTATATCCTGCATTCATCAAAAAATCGACAGACATAACATCAGACCATCTTTCTTGGACAATTGTATTATTATCAGTAATATTATTTTGCCAGATATAATGTCCACATTCATGCGCGATAACTGCGGCCAACTCTTCTTCACAATCTAATCTTTTTATCATTGAATCAGATACCGCAATTACATGTTTTTTCAACATAGCATTTGTATTATCTTTATTAATGAAAAAAGCATTTGGTTCATTATCATGAAAACACATAAAAATAAAATCGTTACTATCAATTCCCATATGATTAAACATTTTTTCAAAGACGCTTTTTACCTTGTCCCCAACCAGCTTGCCAATTTTAGAATCAGTCTTATATAACCGCAGCTTTTCAAAATCGTCTTCACGCATACCAAATTCATTACGTGGAATATCCAATAACATTAATCTAGTCCTTTATAATTATCCAAGATATTATAACAAAAAAACAAATATAAACATATAATTATTTAAATAAAAAATTCCCATTTCTGGGAATTTTCTTACTTTTCTTTACTATACAAGATATTTGTTGCAACTGCTCTTAATTGCTCTTCAGACATACCTTTGTACGCTTTATTTGTACGCAATTGTTCCATCTTATTTTTTATCCTGGTTTGTTTTGCAATCGAATCAGCCTTAACCACACCACTTTTTTGACCAGTTATAATCCCCTTTTCTTTCATTTTAGCCTTTGCAGCATCATACCGCTGTGTCTTGGCTGTTTTTTGCTTTTCTATTTCTTTATCAACATATCCCAAACTAAACATTTCCACATTTTCATTTTCTGCGATATATCTGTTTGCTTTTTCCCCTTCTCTATCATTCGATTTAATAATATTTGTAACATCTGCCAACTTTTCATACATATGGAATTCATGTTCACCAAATACTTTATTACGTTCTTCCACTGATTTTTTCACATATTTATTGGTTTTATTAATAACATCAACCAATTGATTATAAAATTTTCTTTCTTTATCAAACGCGAACAAACGCCATGGTTTTTCTGGTATTTCAAGTTCCACAGCCACACCTTGGGAATAGAACATATTCAGCGCTTCTAAAACAGCCCCCGCTTGGAAATAAAAATAATCCGTCTCGTCTTTATCATGATCTCTTAACATTTCAACTTCTTTATTCAGTTGATTAAACTCAATATTCTGTCTTTGTAATAAATCATGTTTCTTTACCAATGTACCAATATCTTCAGCATTCTGTTGAAGTGTTCTGCGTGCTTTTTCTAATTCAATCTTAATCCCTGTAACATAATCCCTGTCCAGATTTAAAAGTTCGCGATATTTTGATTCAATTTTCACCCACAAATTCAAATTATCTTCTGTTTGTGTCATAAATATCGCTTTATTTGCATACATAACCCTCATAATATCATCCAGCCATTTCCGCGTAGGTTGTGCCTTGTCTATAATTAAATTCATAAACGAACGCACTTGTGCGGTTGACCAATTCAACCCTGGTTTTGACATTAATTCATACAATCTATCTGGGGCTAAATCTACGAAATCCCGGCTTGGTAAAATAAATTTATAGTCATCTTTATCCATTTGCTGCATTGCCATATACGCATCTATTTTTCCACGGCGTAAATCATACAATAACTCTGGTTTTTTTGCGTCTGGAAATATTTTCTTATAATCAACCTTGCGCGGATAAAAATCATGATTAAACTTTTCCATCAATTTTTTTTCATTTGATGTCAATAAATATTCATTTTTTTCTCTGGGCAATACAGATTCAATCATTCTCAGATTTTCAAATTGCATTTCCGAGAAATTATAATCATGTTTAAACCCACTAACCATATTAAATATAACTTGATTTTCTGGTGTAATATATTTACTAAATTGATTTGGATTTTTCTTATCCAGCAATATGCTATTATTCACAAAAAGAAATCCCTGCAAGAACGCAATAACAGAATTCGCCCCATTTTCCAGAACTTCATTATTCAAAACATCTTGTGAATAAATACCACCTGTTTTCCACGTCCACTTATTTTTTACACTATCTAAAATCTTGTTAACAATTTCTGCAACTTCTTCTTTTTTGTATACTTCAGCAGTATTTTTCGCCAACATGCTTATATAAGCATGATATGCAGGTTCAAAATTTGTAATATTTGGCGAATAAATGATATTTATATCAAAATCAGGCGACAATACAAAGTCAGTATCTTCTCCGTTCATTCTTGCTTTTTTAAAATTATCATAATAGTTTTTAAAATCTTCTTGCGTTTCAATCAGAGCATATATTTCAGTTTTCGCCATAATAAAATCCTATTTTTTATGTTTATTTCTAAGTATTATTATATCATATAATAAGTTATAATAAAATCCAAAAATATACAAAACACAAAGGGGGTATGTATGAAAAACATATTGATAATACTTGCAATTATATTCCCAATATTTGCAAATGCTGGAATTTATACAAACACAAACTTCAGACCATATATTGGTGTCAATGGTGGTATGAACATAATGGATTATACCATGGATATTGATTTAGATGACGTATATTATTCTGCAACTATTAACACAGGTGCGCGTATTGGATCTAATTTTGGTGCAGAATTATTTTTTTCACAATCATCAACAAATAATCTTGAATATGTATATGATTTAACCGCAACAAACCACGAAATTTATTATATGATATTTGGATTTGATATATATGGATATTACAGTATAACACACGATATAAACTTTTTCACATCATTTGGTGTTGCTAATTATAAATTATATGACAAAACCACATACATCAGTCCAACTGCCGAAACATCAGAAAAAAAATCTGACAACAATGTTAGCACCCGCTTGGGGATTGGCTTAATGTATACATTTCCAGGTGACAATGTATCTGGAATACTAAGATACAACTACACACCACTTGGCAATGAATTAATACACAACATGTCAGAATTTACTATTGGCGTTCGCTATACATTTTAAAAAACCGCCGTTTGGCGGTATTTTTATTTATTATTATTATCTGTATCAATAAATCTTTTATCTATTCCAAACAATTCCCCTTTTCTTTTTTCTTTTAACAGTTCTTGTAATTCTTTTTCAGATTTATCGATACGTTCTGAAACTTTATTATTATCCTTCTTTGTATAGTTAACTTTTATTGGATTTTTTAATTTTCTGCCTTTTATTGCATATTTTACCATATTGGTTAACATACCATTTATAATAGCCTTTGCCCCAATCGTTGATAAAACAGTCTTACTTACAATCCCAGAATTTACAACTGCAGATATAATATTTTGCATATCATCACGTGTTAATTTTTTACTTTCCTGTATAATATTACCATTTTCATCTTTGATTTCTTTTTGATATTCAATAATATCAGACAATGCTGTTAACCCACGCTTAACACCATCTATATATGTTGGTGTTGCGCCATACCTTTTCTCGAACTTTTCATCAGTTTCACTCATTAAAACATCAGACAGATTTTTACCCGACTGTTCCGCATCCAACATATCGAACAACATCATCCCTAACATTACCTTGTCTGTAACATTTGGTTTTTTATCCATTTGTGCTGCAGTATCAAAAATCCCAATTACAAAATCACGAAATGAATTATTATAGAAATTCTGTTGTCCTTGGTGTCGGTCTGTATCCCACTGTTGTCCTGACAATAAAATACACAATTCCAGTGTTACATACGCAACGGCAAAATCATGTTTTTCTTCCACTGTCCATTCATCATCAGTCAACGCGCTGCCTTTTGCCATTTCCATAATTTTATATGCGGTTCCTTGTGAATTTTTTCCATGTGCCATCCATTTTGCCACATCTGGTGAATAATCACCTGTTGGTGTTGAAACCTGCAGTTTTTCATATAAATCAACCGCATTTAGGTATTTTTGATAATCAGATTCTATATCAATTTCAGATTCTGCTGATGCACGTGCCTGTTTAACAATTTTTTTCAACGGTTTATACATTTGTTTTTTTTCAACAATATCAGAAACAGTTGAATCAATCATTCTCATTCCAGATTCTGTTAATTCTGCAACATTTGGTCGCATTAAACCAATTACACATTCTCTACCATCGTATTCCAATTGAACAGTAACATAGAAAGACCCCGCCCCCAGAATCTTACCAACATGTGTAATTTTTCTTTTTTCATCTTCTGGTAAAATATTATCCAGCATTTCAAACAATTCATATCTTGATGGAATATCCGCCTTATCACGCAGCGTTGCCAACTCTGCTCTAATTTCTGAATCCAGTTTTGGCATATAACTAAGCAACTGTCCAAACTTAATAAATGCCGGGCCTTTATTTTGCAAGAACATTTTTAAACCATTTCCTATGGCTTGTCCACCTGTCATATTGTTATTTTCATCTTTTTTCCCGGCACAAATAATCGCAGACATAATCAAATCCCGCTCATAATCTTTCAGATTATTATAAACAGCATTTATTATTACATATGCATCTTC
This sequence comes from Candidatus Enterousia sp., assembly GCA_045530935.1. Taxonomy (GTDB): domain Bacteria; phylum Pseudomonadota; class Alphaproteobacteria; order Rs-D84; family Rs-D84; genus Enterousia. The sequence goes on from JAZSDC010000030.1 coordinate 5,773, forward strand.
ACTATACTCTGAATCTTTATCAAAGAACAAACTGTGAATAAATTTTATTTTAGACTCTGTTTGATAGAATGCTGCATTAAACAATCTATTCATGATTACCGCACGAATCTGCAAATCAACACTCCAGAAATTTTCATGTAAAACCATAAAAGATTCTTTACTTACCTTATAAGTATTATCATACATCTTCCTTACATATAAATATTCTTTAAAACTTCTTTCTATATCTTTCAGATCCAATGTTGAAATAAACAATGCATAATTTATATCAGTAAATTCAGATGATAAAAATTCTATTGCTGCCAATGCCCTATCTGATGAATTTGACAGCACAGATATTAATGCTTCTGCGCCACGTCCATAATAATCATATTCTTCTGCTGTTTTACCAGAAATGCGACGAATTTTTGCATCCTCCAAGATTTTTGCAACACGCTTTTGCGCGATGATTTTATCTGAAAATTTTCTTACAAAACTGTTTGCCACAACCGAAGAAAACGTTGTTTTTTTATCACCTTTTATAAGATTTATAACAGGCTCTAATTTTTCAATATATTCATCACTGCCATCATCAGGTCCAAATCTGTGAAAAAAATAATCTGCGTAAAAATCAATCAGCAATTCACGTTCTTTGAAAAATTCTAGATCTTCATCATGTTTATCATCATTTTGTACTAATAATTTTCTTAATAAAATATCACGAACATTATCAACATTTTTCTGGCATTGCGGATTATTAAAATCTCGATTACTGACTAATTCATTAATAATAATTTTTGCAAATTTTATTTTATTTGCTTTTTTCTCAGAAAAGGCATTACGTTTTAATAATTCATGAAAGATTTCTATTTTTACATCTAAATTTTCTGTTTCAAGTATTTTATTATTAATCATATATTCTGCCAAAACATCAGAAAACACTGATGAAACAGGATATACTTCCATATCTTTTAACAAACCATAAACATATAATTTTTTTCCTGATAATATATAATCCATTATAAAAAATTCTTTTAATTCACTTTTATATTCTGTGCTTTTCATCAAATCCCACAATTCATCAGGTGTTTGCAGTTCTTTTTTTCCCATTGTATTTAGAACATTTTTAAAAACTTGGGATTTTTTTCCTTTATCAAACTCCTCTAAAATATACGAATAAAGTTCTTTAACTGAATTTTTAACATATATGCTATTTTTAGAAGCTGTTAGCGCTATATCAAATTTTAATTTTGTTTTTATTCTTTTAAATTCTTTAATCTCTTCTGATATCGTGCGCGACAACTTATCTTGATGTATATACTTAACAACAGAATCTGAATAATTTGATTCAAGTATTTTAAAAACAAGCGAATTATACAATGTTAAATAGGGTTCTATATCTCTCAGTGCGAACGATTCTACAATAGAATACAGTAAATCAACATCCGTATTTTCGTAATCAATATAACTGTATAAAACTTTTTCTTGTTCTGTATTTGTTCTATATTCTGCCAACTGCATCAGAACATCAGCATACATAAATTTTAATTCTTTTATAAAATTACATGACGTAAAAAAATTAATTTTTTTTAATTTTTCTTTTGGTAAATCTTTAAACTCTCTAACAAGATTGTTTTTTTTATAAATTTCTTTAAAGAAATCCATCTTATATATTTCTTCTAAGTAAGCATCTGAATCTTGATTTTTTTCTATAAACTCATCATTAATAAAATTGAAATCAATATTTCCTGAAACTATAGATTCTAATCTTTTTAAACCACCATTTTCTTCTACAAATGTTGAATATTCCGCTATTGAAACCTCTCCCTTACTCACCTTGGTCAGCATATTCAAATGTTCTAACACCGGTGTTAACTTTTCCTTTAAGCGCTTTAATTCATTATCTAAAATTAATTGTTGTACATTTTTCCCATATTCTAAAACAACATAATTCATATCCAAATAATACATATCACTTTCATATTCAGGGGTTGAATAATTATTAATATTATTTACTAACAATTTGCTTAAAACATTCCTACATGCTTCACTTGAATATTTCCGCATATGAACCCACGGCAACATTTTACCAACATTATTTTTTCCCAACGCCTTGAATCTTGGCCATTTATTTCTAAAAAATCTTGTATATTGTACAGTCCAAATATTTTTTTCACACAACTCAGCATACTTTACTGCCTGTTCTTCATCATATGCAGAATCTATAAATTTCTGTAAATTTTCAGCTTGCTCTAAGAACGGTCCAAATAACTCGTCTGATATAGAAATTCTAAGTTTATCAAACAACCGAAGTGCGATATCATCCCCATAAGTCGCAGTTTGTTGTTGAAATTTTATAAATATCTCTCTTTCCAGTTCAATTTCTTCTTTTGATGCTCTCTTATATTTATCAAGCGTACTTTCAATAATATATAAAAAGGATTCTGCCCTATCTTTTGATACAATCGCCCCACTATTTAATAATTCCAGCATTAATTTTTCAAAATCCGCAATTGTTAAATTTTTATAAAACGATAAATTTTTTACACCAAATTTTTGAAAAATGTGTTTTGCAAAAAAATTCTCAGATGCCTCTTCTTCCACCAGCACATCGTTAACATCCGCAATAAAATCAACATTGTGTCTTTCCAAGATTGGAAAATCCCCCTTTTCACTGGATATTTTTGTTAAATACGCATTAACATCCTGAATTCTTCCCCATGGTGAACCATGAACATCCATTGTTATACTTCTTCTTTGATTAAATGCAAACACATCATTATATACACTTGTAATTGCAGTTGGGTTATATCCACCATTAATCAACAAATCAACCGCATATAAATCTGAACCTCTTTCCTGAAAAATAGTATTCTCTCCCCCCAGTGTATGTTTCCATACATAATGTCCACATTCATGCCCCATAACCGCGGCCAATTCATCATAAGAACTAATTGATCTTAATAAATCGGCAGAAACAGCAATTAAATTTTTACCATTCAATGTTTTATCAGCGCTAATAAAAAAAGCATTTTTTGTACCATTATCAAACAGCATAAATTGGAAATCATCCACATCTATTCCCAGATTTTGCACAATATTTGAAAAAACCTTACGTGCAATCTTATCAAATGCGGCATTTGTTTTGCTATCATCCGCATATAAAAACAATCTTTCCATTTCAATTTGTGGTAAAATATTCACTTTCTGCATAACATCATCCTTATCATGACGATATTATAACAAAAAAGAGAAAAAAATGCACATATATAAAAAACCGCCAAACGGCGGAATTTTTTATTTTTTCTTAAAGCCCTGCTTTGCTTTAAATTTTGGATTATCAGGGTCAATCAAGATAACTTGTTTACCACGACGGATTTGTTTTACATTACCGCGTTTTTTCCAAGCCTTTAATGAACTTAAAAATTTCATATCGTTATCCTTTTTACAAGGCGATTATAAACAGAATTTTTAAAAAATCAAATAATAATATTAATTATTGTTGTTTTAGTAGTGGCTGTTGAAATTGTTGAAAACTTTTTTGAACAAAAAATAAACAGTTTTTTAACAAAAAAAATCCGGATTTCTGGGAAAAAATAATTTTAGACCTGATTTTTATCAAAATAATTAACAGTTAAAAACATATGCACTTTTCAACACTTTCAACAAAAAATGGATATAACTTTTACTGCTTGTTGAAAATTGTTAAAAATGTTATAATTAATAAACAGGACGGGGAGATTATGAGATTAAGAGTTTTTAAAGCGCTGGCCAACCCGGCATTAATATTTTATGTGCCTTATTCGTTGGCGGTAATGAATTTTACCATTCAGTTTTTTATTTTTATGACAATTTTTGTCGCCTCTTTGATTATAAAAGGGGCAGACAGTGATGTTAACCCTGCTTTTTTTCTAGTTACAGTGATAATTGTTCATTCAATAATAGCTGTTTTTTCAAAACGTGATCCACAGCTGGGGCAGATTATCGCTGCAAAAATACAATTTTTAAAAACAAAAGCGCCAAGGAAATTAGTAGCATGATAAAATCTGGAAATTTTTTTGATTATTTTGCGGGTGGTAATTTTGTATTAACCACCAGTATTATTTTGTTATTCTTTTTATTTATCTTTGTCTTTTTGTTGATATACATACCTGCATTAACCAAGAAGATATTTCCTAAATTTGGTTATGATAAATATGCAAATTATTTACCATTTCAAACGGTATACGAAGATAATTCAATGTCCATAACGAATGGCAGCATTATCAGGGTTTTTCGTATTTCTGGTATTCAAACCAGTATGCAAGATGAAAAAACAAAAGAAAAATTTCTGGATTTGCGTACTCAGTTATTTAACCAGATACGAGATAAAAGCACAGTTTTGCGTTTTTACACTGTTCGTGATACTGTTGAAAATACATTAAAATACGAATTTGATCAGCCTGTACTTCAAAAAATATACAATAAATGGGATTCACAGGGGCTAAAGATTTTCCTGAACAGTTATTATATTGTATTATCGGTCAGTGGTGTAGATGCGCATGCCAAGCTAAATCAATACACGAATTATATAGAATCTATATTTGCTGTATATAATCCAAAAATTCTAGAAAATAACAGTTCTGATAACATGGCGTGTTTTTTTGGGCGTATTTTATCCCCTATAACTAAGCCCAGACCCAAAAAAGCGGATAAAAATATAGCAAACACAACAACTGTTGATGATGTTGAGTTTATGAAAGACGGCACTGTTTGTTATTCCAGTGGTGAAAAGAAGTTATATGCATCTTTATTATCATTCAAGGTTGCGCCCGATTACATGGAAGAAGAATTTTATGATGCTATTACCACAATACAATCAGAAATGATAATGATGAATGGTTTTGGGATAATGGGCCAAAAAGATGTTGAAAAAACAATTCGCCAGCGTCGCGCAACCCAAGATGAAAAGAAAATTTCCACCGAAGAGCAAATTTATGAAGTTGAAAGTGCGATGGATGAAAATATTACTGGTACCCAAACACTGGTTAATTACTATCCTTTGTTTATAATATTTTCTGACACTCTCGAAGAATTACAAGAACATATCAGCGAATTTAAAAAGATTTGTGCTTCGTATGGAATATCGCCAATTATTGAAAAGTTTGCATCCAAGGTATCATGGTTTTCACAAATTCCTGGTTTTGATACATTTCCGCGCAGTTTTAAGTTGCTGTCACGTACTGCTGCGATTGCGATTCCTTTGGCAACCCAACCACGCGGTGTTGCGAATTCTGATTGGGGCCCCGGACCCCTGGTTGTATTTCCAACCGCCCAGGGCACACCATATCAATTTCAATTTCATGTATCTGATAAACCTGCGGCTGTTGGTCATACAATGACAATTGGTCCAACAGGTGGTGGAAAAACAACATTATTTTCATTTTTAATTGCCCAGTCGCTGCGTCATCCTAAATTAAAAGCTTTCTTTTTTGACCGTAACAAAGGTGCCGAAATATTTACAATGGCGGTTGGTGGTAAATATATCACCATGCAAGGTAAAGAGAAAAATGAAGATCCAATGGCACAAAGTTTTATGGCGCGACTAAATCCGCTAAAAATGCCGGACAGCGCGGCAAATCGTGCCTTTTTACGTCGTTGGTTTTCGATTATTTCTGATCAAAATGATGCTGTTTCTGCAGATGAAATCGCACGTGCGGTATCCGTTAATTTTGACTATTTAACATCCAAAGACAGGGTCTTAAAAAATCTGTGGGAAAGTTGTTTTTCTTCGAATGGTAAAATGCGCCCTGCTTTAAAAAAGTGGGTTGATCCATTACAGTATGGCGATATGTTTAACGAAGCGTCAGATACACTGGACCTGCATTCTCGTTTAACAACATTTGACTTTACCGAAATTTTACAAGATGAAGTTTTGTCGCCTGCGGTTATTTCATATATTTTGCACAGAATTAACAATATAACCGTATCTGGTGGAAATCCGTCTTTGATTATGATTGACGAAACTGCGCCAATGTTGGAAAACAAAATGTTCCGCGATAATTTTATTGCAGGTCTTCAAGAAGGACGCAAGAATCGCCAGGCATACATGGTTGCATTCCAACGCGCAAATGTTTTAGATAAACTGGGGATTGGTGACGTTGTTCGCGGCCAGGCACAAACAGTCATGTTCTTTCGCAACCCTGCGGCCAGTTCGAACGATTATTCCAATTGGAATTTAAATCCACTTGAAATGGCGTTTATTCAGGGAAAAGCCTATCCAAACTTAAAACGTGCGGTATTATTATCACGTCCTGTTAATGGCGAATCTGTAATTTTGAATACAGAACTTGGCGGACTTGGAAATATGTTACGTTTGTTTGAATCTGGTCGTTCATCTGTATTATTGGCAGAAGAATTATATAAAATGTATGGAACAAACTTTGTAAATGAATATTTAAAAAGACAAGGTGCGCTTGAATAATTTATGTTAAGTTATGAAGAATATATTTATTTATTTTTGTATATTGTTCATCACACCTGTTTTTGCAGAAGATTGCGTTTCGTATAAATTAACCCCAGAAGTATTAATAGAACAGCCAAAATGGACACAGATTATCCAGCAGGCAAATATAACAAAAGATAAAATGCATGGTAGTGTTGAATCTACATTTATCAGTGCTTATAATTTGTATGTCAGTGTTTTTCCTGTGGCGAATGGATATTGTGTATCATTAAAAAAAATAGATGCCCAGGTTGGAATTGAAAAATTTCATATTAAAATAGATTATAGTCACAAACCAAATTCTTGTTCATATAATGTTGTTATGGAACACGAAGAAAAACACATAAAAACATACCTTGATATTATTGATGAATTTCAACCTGAAATAAAAAGTTCACTATTCTATGCAGCTGATTCCGCAATGCCGGTTTTTATATCAGATAAATCAGAAGTGGAAAATGCGGTTGATTTATTAAACGAAAAAATTTCATCACACCCTGATGTATTATTGCTGTGGCAAAAAATAAACGCTGCCCAAGAAATCAGAAATAAAGAAATTGATCAAAATGAAAATTACGAAAAATTAAATTTATGTAACAAATAAAAAAAAGCCGGCATTTGCCGGTGTTTTTTAAAATAAATCAAAATCATTCATAAATGCTTCGCGCATTGCTGTATCTACCTCTGCTCCGGACAGCCCTGCCCCGCGCAGATAAACAATTTGATTTTCTTTTGGTGTATAAATTCCCGCGCTATGATCGGCATAAATTGGTTCAGAAGAAATTATTTGTGCCGGCAAAAATTCAATTTTTGCATCCTGTTCCACCATTGCCAAGAATGCAATATCGGATTTACAGTTTTTACAATCTTTATTTATTTTTGCGGTTCCGCTTAATTTAGAATTTGAATTTTTCCCGGCCAAAACTTTGTTTTTTATCAAAATAGCCGTATTTTCGCATAAATGTTCCGCATCACATTTATATGTTAGTTTTGAATTATTTTCCATCATAATATGTGATAAAATTTCAGAATTTTTCCCGGCGTTTTTAATAAAAATGTTAAAAAAAGCCGGCTTTTTTATTTTTATATTTACACTAACACAAACTTTTTGATTATCTGCCCCAACCAAAATTTCCAGGTTATTTTCATCTGCGATTTCACCAACATAAATAACATGAACGGGTAAATCATAATTTTTGTTAATCGGTGCATTTGGCAATGTTGATAATTCACTGCAATATTCGCCATCGCGGAAAACAATTGTTTCCGCAGGAAAAGTTTTTATGTTGAATTCATTCCACATGTATGACATATTATTGCCATTATAAAGGATTTTTAAATGGGATTCAATTGTGGAATTGTGGGGCTTCCAAATGTTGGTAAATCCACACTGTTTAATGCTTTGACACAAAGTGCCGCGGCCGATGCGCAGAATTATCCATTCTGTACCATTGAACCAAATACTGGGCGCGTAGTTGTGCCTGATAACACATTGCATGAATTAGCGCGTGTTGCAGGTTCGCAAAAAATACTGCCGACCCAACTAGAAATTGTTGATATTGCTGGTTTGGTAAAAGGTGCATCCACCGGCGAAGGGTTGGGAAATAAATTCCTGGGCAATATTTTATCAACGGACGCAATTATTCATGTTGTCAGATGTTTTGAAAACGACGACATTGTGCATGTTCATGGTAAAATTGACCCACTGGGCGACATCGAAACAATTGAAACAGAATTAATGTTGGCGGACCTGGAAAGCATTGATAAACAAATTAAAAACCTGGAAAAGAAAGCCCGCGGTCTGGACAAAGACGCCATAAAATTATTAGCTGATGCAAATATGATAAAGGCGAATTTGGAAAAATCAATCCCTGCGCGCCTGGGCGATGTTGATTCTGCCCCGTTTAATTTACTGACAACAAAGCCTGTTATTTATGTCTGCAATGTTGACGAAGCGTCCGCTGCCACCGGTAATAAATATTCAGATATGGTGCGTGAAAAGTTCGGTGCAACAAATGATGTGTTGGTAATATCATCCAAGATAGAGATGGAGATTTCACAAATTGTTGACCCTGACGAACGCAAAATGTTCCTGGATGATTTGGGTTTATCAGAATCTGGTCTGGACCAGGTTATCAAGACTGGCTATAAAACGCTTGGTCTGCAAACATATTACACCATCGGACCCAAGGAAGCACACGCCTGGACAATAACTGTCGGAATGACTGCGCCCCAGGCGGCGGGAAAAATCCATACAGATTTTGAAAAAGGTTTCATTCGTGCCGAAGTAATTTCGCCCACTGACTTTATTGCACTGGGTGGTGAAGTTGCAGTGAAAGAAGCCGGCAAAATGCGCCTGGTTGGTCGTGATTATATTATGCAACCCGGCGACATCTGTCACTTCCTGTTTAATAATTAATTTAAATAAAATTGTTAAAAAAAACACCGGCAAACACCGGTGTTTTTTTTTGTTGAAAATTTTTATGGATATAATTATAATAACAAGTGCTTCGTAACAATTTAACGAGGCGTGCAAAAAAGCCATAAAACTTTTTGGGGACGCCTACAATGCATTTTTTTTGCAAGAGGTTACGGCCCGTTTTCAGAACCGATTTTTATCGGTTCTTTTTTTGTGAATAAAACATTTTTATCAGGCTTGTTTGTACCCGGTAGCACAACAAATAAAAATGTTAAAAATTCCCGGCTTTTTTGATAAAAATGTTCAAAAAGGCCGGTAAATAATTATACCACTACTAACTACTTACAACTTACACTAACCACTATATTGAAATCAAAACTTCTAATTTTTCATTATATTTTTTTATCTCTTCATCAATGCGTTGTATTTCATCGCGCGCCGATTCGTCCCCGGCCAACAGTTTGTTTGTGTATTCGCGTTTTTGTATATTCAGTTTTTCTAAATACCTTTGCAACTTTAATGATACAATATATTTTTCCGCCGCCGTCAAATCCATATTCAGATCTGCCACAGTGCCATCAAAATCAACCCCCAGCGAACCCAAGAAATCCAGATATCTTTCCGCCAGTTCTGGAAAATTATTCACGATATAAATCAGTGTGTTTTTTGTAATCGCATCAATATCAGGTAATTTAATATTTGCAGACACATCTGTCTTTTTCCATTTATGCCATGCATTAAACTTGCGTGAATTATATTCTTTTTCAAATTCAGATTTTAAATCAGGATCTACAATTTTTTCTAATTCTTTTTTCAAGAATTTTTCTGCCTGTGCGCGTCCGCCCGGTGTCTTGACCAAGAATTGGTTATTTACCATTTCCCACATATAATCAACCAACGGCACTGCATCATCTATAATTTTGCGCATGGCATCCACGCCACCTGTTTTTAATATTTCATCTGGGTCTTTGCCACCGGTCACAAATGCAAATTTAACATCCGATGTATCACGCAGATACGGCAGCACAATACCGCATGCGCGTGCGGCGGCCTTGCTGCCTGCGGTATCACCATCAAAGCAAAAAACAATATTGCGATTTGATTTACACAAGGTTGCAATATGATCTTCGGTCAGTGCGGTTCCCAATGGCGCAACCGTTTCGGCAAAACCCGCGATTTGCATTTTTATTGCATCAATCTGCCCTTCTACAATAATGCTGCGGTTGGCGCGGTGAATACCTTCGCGTGCAAAGTTAAATCCAAAAATAGTTCTGCGTTTATGGAAAATATCAGTATCGACTGTATTTATATATTTTGGGTCTGACCCATCCAGCGACCGTCCTGAAAAGGCAATAACTTTTCCACTTGCGTTAAAAATTGGGAACATTAATTTATCGCGGAAAAAATCGTACATTCCATAATCGCCACGCCGACACAGTCCTGCATCAATCAGACATTTTGAACCCGCATATTTATTTGCAATTATATTATTTTTTGGCGCATACCCCAGGCGATATTTTTTTATATCTTCGTCAGAAAATCCACGATTTCGTGCGTATGCAAGGGCATGTGCCCCATCTGGGGTAAATAATTTTTCGGTATATGTCTGACACGCTTTTTCGCATATTTCTAACAGTTGTTCTTCGCGTTCAATCACACGCGGGTCACGTGGTTTATAGTCCGGCATTTTTATCCCGGCCATATCTGCCAATTCTTGGATTGCTGCGCGAAAGTCCATATTATTATGCTTCATCATAAATGAAACAATATCGCCACCTTCGCCACAACCAAAGCACTTAAAAATACCCTTTTCTTCATTGACACAAAAACTGGGTGTTTTTTCATTATGAAACGGACAGCAACCCCAATAATTTTGCCCCTTTTTTTTCAGTGGCACCGCCCGCCCAACCACGTCCAGTATTGATAAACGTGCACGCAGTTCATCGGTAAAATTGCGGTTGGGTCCTGCCATTATTTTTTCTTTGCCTTGTCGTTAATAAGTTTTATTGCTGTATCTAAATCAGGTTGTTCACGCACAGAAACATTTACCCGGTTTGAAGAAATATATGCGCCATATCTGCCTGTTGGGTAAAAGAAAATCATTTTTTTTGTTTCTGGGTTTTCACCAATTTTGATTGGTTCTGATTTTTTTACAATATTAGACAGTAAATCGCGCGCGATTTCCAAGGTTATAGTTTCTGCGGTATATTGTTTTGCAGCGACATTCTTTGCACCGTCTGTCACATAGGGACCGAATTTTCCAACACGAAATTCAATACCATCACCCAATTCAACCGCATCTGATTTTGTCTGTACGGCGGATTCTGCCGCCTGCGTCGCGACATCAATTTTTCCCAACTGTTTTGTATATTTGCATGTCGGATATTTTTCACACCCGATAAAAGGTCCAAATTTAGACAGTTTTATCCCCAACCTTGCGCCACATTCTGGACATGTGTCATTGCCGTCTGGGAATAAGTGTTTGTTCATAAATTCATTAATTTCATCGATGATTTCAGACGTTTTAATCCCGCGTGCGCCGTCAATCATATTATTTGTTGGTCCCCAGAAGTTTTCCAATGCACTTATCTTGTCTTGTTTACCATTTGAAACATCGTCCAAGGTATCTTCTGTTTTTGCGGTAAAGTTAACATCAACCAAATCAGTGAAGTATTTATTCAAATACGATGCAATAACCCATCCACCATTTGTTGGGTGAAAGCGTCGTTGTTTATCCTGTTCAACATACGCACGGTCTACAATCGTTGACATAATTGTCGCATATGTTGATGGTCGCCCAATCCCCAGCTCTTCCAATTTTTTAACCAATGACGCTTCGGTATATCTGGGTGGTGCCTGGGTAAAGTGTTGTTCTGGAATCAGTTCAGAAATTTTAATCACATCACCAACATTCAACGGTGGTAATTTTGATTCTTTTTTATCTTCTTCATCATCTTTATCTTCGGTATAAACCTTCATAAAACCGTCAAAAGTCCGTGTTGAACCAACCGCGTGGAAAATCGCAACTTTGTTATCTGTTTCAATATCTGTGGCAACCGAATCAAATTCCGCGTTTGTCATCTGACATGCAATTGTACGCTTCCATATCAGTTCATACAGTTTTGCTTCATCCCCCGATAGATTTTTTGCCGGCGCATCAAAGTGTGTTGGACGAATTGCTTCGTGTGCTTCTTGGGCGTTTTTAGATTTTGTTGCATAAATATTTGGTGTTTTTGGAACGAAATTTTCACCATATTCGCGCGCAATAAAACCACGAATTTCATTAACTGCATCTGCATTCAGGTTTGTTGCGTCTGTACGCATATATGTAATTAACCCTTGTTCGTACAGGTGTTGTGCAGCACTCATTGTGCGTTTAGATGCAAAGTATAATTTACGTGCCGCTTCCTGTTGCAGTGTTGAAGTTGTAAACGGTGCCGCAGGTTTACGTTGATTTTTCTTGCGTTCAATATTTATAACACTGGCCCCGATTTCAGGATTACCGATTTGCGATAAAATATCATCAACCATTGATTTGTTTTCAATGGTCATTTTTTCAATTTTCTGCCCATTGAATTTGGTTAAATTAGCTTTGAATTGTGTACTTTGAACATTGCATACAGATTCCAGTGACCAATATTCAACCGGTTTAAAGTTTTCAATTTCTTTTTCACGGTCAACCACCAGTTTTACCGCCACAGACTGCACGCGCCCGGCAGATTTTCCCAGGTTTCTGCGCCACAGCAATGGCGAAATACTAAACCCAATCAGATAATCTAATGCGCGTCGCACCAGATATGCGTCCACCAAGTTTTTATCAATTTCGCGCGGGGCCTCAATTGCGGCCTGAACTGCTTTTTTTGTAATTTCGTGGAATGCAACACGATAAACTTTTTTATCTTTTAATAATTTTTTTGCCTTTAAAATATCCAACAGGTGCCATGCAATGGCTTCACCTTCGCGGTCAGGGTCGCTTGCCAAATATACTGCATCTGCTTTTTTTAGTTCATCTGTAATCAGTTTTATTTGTTTTTCTTTACCTGGCATAATTTGCCATTTCATTTTGAAATTATTTTCTGTATCCACACTGCCATTTTCTGGAACCAAGTCGCGCACATGACCAACAGATGCGATAACACGCCACCCCTGCCCTAAATATTTTTCAATTGTCTTTGCCTTGGACGGTGATTCCACAATTAATAAATTCATACCTTTAACTCCCCTTTGCAGATAATTGTTGGTCTTTGTGAATATATGCATTTTGGCACAGGCCAAACCCAAACATCAGTGATAACAAACTGCTGCCGCCAAACGACATTAATGGCAACGGTACACCAACAGTTGGCAGTAATCCCAAAACCATGGAAATATTTATAAAGTAATAAACAAAAAAGTTCAACATAAATCCAAAACAGATTAATTGCCCAAATCTGTTTCTGCATTTTTTTGCTGTCCAGAACAACAAAACAACAATCCATGTATAAATCATTAACAAGCCAAACGCGCCAACAAACCCCATTTCCTCACCCAGCATAGTAAATATAAAATCAGTCTGTTTTTCTGGCAGGAATGATTGTTGTGATTGTGAACCTTGCATATACCCCTGTCCCAGCATTCCGCCACTGCCAAATGCGATTTTTGCCTGATTAATTTGATATCCTGCACCTTGCAAATCGCTGTTTGGATTAAACAGCGTAATAATACGTCCACGCTGATAGTCATGTAAACCGCCATACCAAATCGCAGGTGCCGCCATCAGCCCCAGGATTGCTGCGATAATAAACCATTTTTTATTTGCACCAACAATATAAAACACCCCAACAGTAATCATCCCCAGTGATAATGCAGTACCTAAATCTGGTTGCGCGACAATCAATATAAAAGGCAGCAACAGCATAACGCCAGGTATCAGATAGTTTTTAAATTGCCCCAGTTCAACCGAATTAAACCACGCAAAATATCGTGCCAGTGCCAACACCAGCGCAATTTTAATCAGTTCTGATGGTTGAATATGTATAATCCCCAGGTTCAACCATCGTTGCGCCCCCATACCTGTGTGCCCAACAAATGTAACCAATATAATCATAATCAGGGCAATTGCATAAATCAGATATGCGGATTTTATCCATGTTTTTATATTTGTAAACGCTGCGAAAAAGAATACCCCAAATGCCAAAATTATCTTCATCAACTGTGACAGTGCAAAAGGTCGCCAATTGCCGCCGCCCGCTGAATACAGTACTACAATAGATATTGTTAAAACCATACACATTGGTACAAACAGTCCCCACGAAAATCGTCCCAATTTTTCTGGGAATGTCATCATATTTGCATTTGAAACACGTGTCTGTTTTACCATTTTTTTTACTTTAATAATTCTTTCATTACCGCTGCGCAGGTTCTAGCTGCGGGTCCGCTACCACCGGCGTGTTCTGTAACAATACATACGGCGTATCTTGGATTATCTGTTGGTGCGTATCCAACAAACAGTCCGTGATTGCGCATATGCCATTTTAATTGTTCATTTGTCAGAACTCCTTTCTCGCGTTCTTTTTTTGAAATGCTGCGTACCTGGGATGTTCCGGTTTTTCCCCCCATACGCTTTCCATTAACATTGATTGCAGATGCTGCGGCTGTTCCGCCTTTTTTCAAAACTTCTTCCAGTCCTTTTAACACCGCATCAATATTTTTTTTCTGCAATTTCATGCTTTCAAATTTTGGGTGTCCATCTGTTTTTATCAGTCGTGGCACAACGCGTTTATTTGACGCAGTGCGTGCCATCATTGTCGCCAACTGCAGACAATTTGCCAGAATAAACCCTTGTCCGATACCTGAAATAACTGTGTCGCCATGCACCCATCTATGTCCAACATGTTTTTCTTTCCAATATCTGTCTGGGATAACACCAGGCATTTCACGCGATAGTATATCATCCATGTATTTTTCTGTAAATCCTAAACGCAGTGCCATTTCTTTAATTGCATCAATTCCAATACGCAACGCAATCTGATAAAAATAAATATCGCACGAATGTTTCAATGCCCCCGCCAGGTCCATTTTACCGTGTCCTTTATGTTCCCAACAGTGATATCTGCGGTCACCATAATCCCAGTATCCTGGGCAGAATATTTTTTCTTTTGGGGTGATTGCGCCTGCCTCCAGCGCAGCCAACGCAACAACAATCTTAAACGTTGAACCTGGGGGGTACAGTCCTTCGATTGCCTTGTTCATAAATGGTTTTGCAATATCTGTGCGTAAACTTTCAATATATTCATCGCCATCATCTTGGCGAAACATGTTCGGGTCAAAACTGGGGACAGACACCATTGCCAGAATATCGCCTGTATTTATATCCAGCGCCACACCACATCCTGAACGATGTTGTGTCAGCGCATCATACATAACGCGTTGTGCATTTTCGTTTATTGTTGTTTGTACATTATTTCCAATAATTGGTGCGATATATTGTGATTTATCTTCGCCAGTAACCCGACCAACAGCATTTGTAATCATAACAGTTTGTCCGGCCTGTCCACGCATAATATCATTAAAACGTTTTTCCAGACCTGTGATACCGGTTGTTAAAAAAGGAGCGTTTGGAACAGGTTTAGATGGATCGCCAATATAACCAAAAATTTGTGCGCCCGCAGGTCCCATTTCATACATGCGCGAATAACCGCTTTCTACATGCAACCCCGGCAGGTTTTTTGCTTGCAATTTTGCAAGTTGACCCCAATTTGTGTTTTCGCTGACTAAAACAGGTTGAAATTTTAATTGTTTTTTTATTTTTGTACGAATTCTGTCGACTTTTTTTTGTTTTAGTTTTAATTCAAACTGTAATATTGCAATCAGTTCATCTATATCATGTGCTTCTTCTGGGATAATATATATACGATATGTTGGTAAATCGCGTGATATTGGCGCGCCACTGCGTGACAATATTTTTCCACGTTCCGGCATATTTATCTGTATACGAAACGAGTTGTTCTCGCTTTTCTTTTTATAATCTTGATAATCAAACAGTTGCATTTGTAACATGCGTATAATCAACACAGATGTCAAGACAGCACCTGCTGTTAAAAACAGTGCACTGCGTCTATCAAATGTGCGTGAAACTTCTGTATCAATCATCTTCTGTTTTTTTAATTAGGGTTACAATTGGTTGGTATAAAACAGTTGTCCAGGTTATTATCCATATACCGTATATCAGATTTTGCAGTGTAAAATTTGTTAAAATCTGAATTGTTATAGACAGCCCAAAGAATACAGCAAAAGCTAACAATCCATTATTATTCATTCTGGTAATATCTATGTAATTCTGAAATGAATTTATTGCATAGAACAAACAATAAACAGCAACCCAAAAGCATACAGTTTCAAATTTATAATCTAAACACAGGCACATTAATACGGAAAAAGCACCAAACCAATTAACAGGTCGTACAAACGAATAATAAAATATTGGTATTAATGCCAATACACCTGCGGTGTTCCAAAAAGGTACAGAAAAACGCCACAACCAAATTGTTATTAAAAAAGGAAAAGCAATACGTAAAAATTTAATCAATTTATAATTCATTTGTATTCCCCTTTTGCGGTATCATATTTTAAAACAAGAACACGTGATAATTTATTTGGCGAAACAACTTTTACATCATCATTGTTAATGATTTCACCAACATATAATCCCGCAGGTAAAACGCCTGAAATATTACTGCTAATTAATTTAATTCCATCAGTTGGTTGGAATTCTGGGTCGCTAAACAATCCGATATCTGGATATTTTGAACCATTACCTGTCATAAAACCATAAACTTCTGAACCTATGACGCGTACAGCTATATTAATATCTGTGTCTGTCAGTGCGCGTACGCGTGAAAATCCGTGTGCTACATCAATAACAATACCAACCAATGTTAAATCTGTATTTGTTACCGCCATTCCTTTTTCAATACCATCAGAAACACCGCGATTTATTATATAAGTATTATGCCCCAGTGCACTGTTATTTTGTATAATATCTGCGACAACGGTATCACGAGGTTGTGCATTAACGATTTTTAATTCACGATTAAGTTTTTTGTTTTCCGCAATTGCGATATCGCATTCATGCTTGCTTGCCTGCGCTTGGGCTAATCTGGTGCGCAATTCTTCATTCTCTGAACGCAGTGTTGAATATTCTGCGATATTATCAATTGCAGAACCGATGGCGCGTACAGGCCATGTAATAAAATCACCGATTGTCTGTGCAACAGGCACCACAACATGTGACATTGCGTTCATAATTGCATAATCTGGTTTTGCAATCATTACATATATGAACAGTATTGGCAAAACAGCGCTGGCTGCAACCGCGCGAATAATTGGATACAATTTGGAAGATAGTTTTGTCTGTTTCATCGTGGCATACTTTAATCATAAAAAGTCATATATTCAATAAAAACTTGATTTTTGTTTTATTTATGCCACAATAAACGCGGTCAAAGTGGCAAGGCATTGCCACCAGACCTGTGAAATCTAATATTAACAAGAGGATATAAAATGCCAAAATTAAAGACTAAGTCGTACTTGAAAAAGCGTGCGTCTATGACTGCGACCGGCAAAATCCGTGTTGCACGTAACTCTCACAAGAAACTGTTGCGTAAGAAGTCCGCTCGTGCAAACAAAGCGGGTGCAAAACCACAGTATCTGAACGAAAACATGGTCGGTCAGGCAAGAATCCTGGCACCATATGGGTTAAAATAAGGGGGTAACACGTCATGGCAAGAGTAAAACGCGGAACAACCGTAAAACAAAAACATAACAAGATTTTGGCGCGTGCCAAGGGATACTTGGGCCGTCATCACTCAACATATCGTGCTGCCCGTGAAAAGACGGAAAAGGCAGGACAGTATGCATATCGCGATCGTCGCGTTAAAAAACGTGAATTTCGTGGTTTGTGGATTGTTCGTATCAATGCCGCAGTACGCGCAAATGGTATGACTTACAGCCAGTTTATGAACGGCTTGAAAAAAGCTGGTGTTGTATTGGATCGCAAGGTATTGGCCGAAATGGCATATGCAGGCGATGCAAACTTCGTAAAATTGGTTGATACAGCGAGACGATTTATTTCTGCCGAAGCTAAATAATACCTTGTCGGCAGGTATATGTTTTGTAATAATAAAGGCCGTCGTATGACGGCTTTTAAATTTTAAGGTTAAGATTATGCATGAACAAATAAAAAATATAAATACACTAGAAGAATTACAGGCGCTTTACACTGCGACCTTTGGTAAAAATGGTACGATGACCGCACGTCTGCGCGAAATGAAGAATCTGGATAACGATGCGCGTGCAGCATTAAATCTTGAAAATCAAACGTTACGAGAATTGTTTAAAACACGCCAAACAGAAATCGAAAACGCGGTTTTAATGGCAGGTTTACAAAAACAGAAACTGGATGTATCATTAAATCCATTACCTGAAAATATTGGTACATTGCATCCATTGACGCATGGTTTGATTGAAATATCGCGTATCCTAGAATCATTTGGTTATACTATGTACACAGGGCCCGAGGTTGAAGATGATTGGCATAATTTTACCGCGTTAAACACACCTGCCCATCATCCTGCGCGTGATATGCAAGATAGTTTCTTTCTGGGTAATGGCAATGTATTACGAACACAAACGTCTGCGATTCAAATTCGCGCAATGGAATCGGATGGTGTACCGATTAAAATGTTTGGTGTTGGTTCAACCTATCGCAAAGAAATGGATGCAACACACAGTCCGATGTTTCATCAAATCGAAGGGTTGTATATTGATAAAAATATAACAATGTCTGATTTGATTGCGGATGTTCGTACGTTTTTATCGCGCTTTTTTGGGATAGATAATATTCAGTTACGTATACGTCCATCGTATTTTCCTTTTACAGAGCCCAGCATTGAAATAGATATGAAATGGCATGGGGATAAATGGTTGGAAATTATGGGGGCTGGCATGGTTCATCCGAATGTTTTGCATAACTGCGGTATTGATTCCGATGTTTACCAAGGCTTTGCGTTCGGTTTTGGTTGGGACAGATTGGTAATGTTAAAATATGGTTTAAATGATATTCGTCAATTTTATGATAATGATGTGCGCTGGTTAAAATCAGCTGGTTTTTAAGACGGGGGAATATACAATGAAATGGACACTGGATTGGTTAAAAGATTATTTAGATACAGATGCGACTGCGGAAAAAATTGCAGATACGCTAACACGCATCGGTTTAGAGGTTGAAGATGTTACTGCGCCTGTATCACCAATAGCTGCGCGTATTGTTGAATGTGTGCCGCATGAAAACAGCGACCACTTACATGTTCTGCAGGTTGAAGATGGTTCTGGTACTTTGCGCCAGGTTGTTTGTGGTGCGCCAAATGCGCGTGTTGGATTGGTGTCTGCGTTGGCGGTTCCTGGTTGTGTAATTGATGGTCATGAAATTGCGCCTGGCAAATTGCGTGGTGTTGTTTCAAACGGTATGATGTGTTCTGCGCATGAATTAGGAATTGGTGATGACGACAGTGGTATTATTGAATTACCAACAGATACCCCGATTGGTAAACCTGTTGTTGAAATGAAAACTGTTTTTGATGCAGGTATAACACCAAACAGACCTGATTATTTATCTGTACGTGGAATAGCGCGTGATTTATCTGCGTCTGGTATTGGTAAATATACAGTTTCGAATGATATTGATTTTAGAAATATTGCTGGTACGCGTGTGGTTGAAATAAAGACAGAAAAATGTCGCGCGTATAAAATGATAGAAATCCATGGCATAAACATTGCCCCCAGTGACAGTGTTATATCATCGCGTTTATCTGCAATTGGAATTAATCCAAAAAATGCCCCGGTTGATGCAACAAACTATATTTGTTATGATATGGCACAACCTATGCATTGTTTTGATGCAGATAAAGTTAATGGTAATATCGTTGTTCGTATGGCTGAATTCGGTGAAAAATTTATAGACTTGTTCGGCAAAGAATATGAATTGACCCCAGATGATATGGTTATTGCTGATTCTGATGGGGTTTTAGCGTTGGCTGGTGTTATTGGTGGTACGCGTGCAGCTATGACAGATGAAACGAAAAATATCATATTAGAATCTGCGTATTTTGATTCTGTATGCGTTCGCAAAACATCAAAGAGATATGGGATTTCTACAGACGCATCATATCGTTATGAACGTGGTATTGATCCAACAATAACCGGTCCGGCAGCTATGCGTGCAGCAGAAATAATAATGCATTCGTGTGGTGGAAAAATTGTTGGGACATTTGCTGCAGGGACTGATATTGCGCCAAATGTTAATATAGAATATTCTTCGGATTATTTCCAAAAGAAAACAGGAATTGATTTAGCCCAGGATATTCAGCGCGATATACTGGTTGATTTAGGGTATATTGTTGATTACAAGAAACCAGTATGGACTGTTAAACCGCACTCATCGCGTGTTGATGTTGAAATTCCTGAAACTGTTGTTGCGGATTTGTTGCGCATATATGGTTACGATAAAATTGTCGCATCAAATCATCATACGGTTGGTGATGCGTGTCCACATGATACACATGAAATGAACATAAAGTATAATTTAGTATCCCGTGGTTTGAATGAATGTCGTTCATTTGGTTTTGGGAATCTGGTAACCGAACAATTGTTATCGGACAAAACAAATATTCAGATTGCCAATCCAATAACTGCGGATTATGATACTATGCGAAACAGTCTGTTATGTGGGTTATTAACAGCCGTATCAAACAACGAGAAGCGCGGTTATCCAGATTTAAATTTATTTGAACTGGGAACTGTATTCGATGGTGGTATGCCGGGACAGCAGCATACATCTGTGTGTATTGTTCGTTCTGGGGTAACAGCGCCACGTCATTGGACAGGTCGTAATAGAAATGTTGATATTTATGATGTAAAATCTGATTTAATTGCATTAATGTCGGGCCAGCGTTTCACAGTTTCAACAGACAACCCGCCACGCTGGGCGCACCCTTATCGTTATGGTGCGATTATGCAGGGTAAAAAGATAGTTGCCCAGTTTGGCGAATTACATCCGTCTGTTGCTAAAAAAATGCGTATAAAAACAAATGTAGTTATTGCAATTATAGAAGATATCACAAATATTCCAACAACGCGTTCGTCTCGCAATATTGTTTTATCTGAATTTCAACCAATAACACGTGATTTTGCGTTTATTGTAGATGTTGATACGCCTGCGGAAAAATTAATATCTGCTGCGCGTTCCGCAGATTCGCGTATAAAAGACGTTGTTGTTTTTGATGCGTTTGATATGTCAGATGGAAATAAATCGATTGCATTTACAATAACAATACAGCCGACGGATAATATGACAGATGCTGACTTGATGATGGTTCAAAATGCTGTAATATCTGCTGTTGAAAAAAAATGTGATGCAAAAATTCGTGATAAATAACAAATAAAGGGGCGTTCATACGCCCTTTATTCATGCCTTGAAAACGGTAAAAATATACTCTATACTGCGAGTATGAAGATTTTAAACCGATATTTTATGCGACAATTGGTCGCGATATTTATAATGTTAATGCTGATTTTAACAGGGCTTGCCTGGATGATGCAAATCATGTCTATGATGAAGTTTTTGTTAAAATACGGCATTGATGTTGGTAGTTTTATTGGTTTGACATCATTAATGATACCGTTTATTGCGTCTATCATTGTTCCTTTTGTGTGTTTTATTGCGGTGATATTCATTTATAACAAGATGATAGCTGACAACGAAGTTACTGTTATGGCAGCATCGGGCATGTCGCCGCGTCAGATTGCGCGTCCTGCGTTATGGTTGGGTGGTGTTTTAACTGTTTTGAATTTGTTGTTAAATATATGGGTTGTTCCATACAGCCAGGCATTATTTTATGACACGCAATGGAATTTACAATATGGTATGGCGCATATGAAATTGCAAGAAAGTGCATTTACAGAAATATCGGATGGATTGGTTGTTTATGTTGATGGTGTTTCTGGTCATGATTTAAGTCAGGTTATGTTATCTGATATGCGTGATGAATCTGCCCCCAGTACGATTTTTGCAGAAAAAGGTAAATTAGTTTCGACTGTACGTGGGTTGTCGCTGGTTATGACGAATGGTGCGTTACAGTTTAATGGTGAACAAAGTGTTACCGGAACATTTGAATCATTTGATATGGATTTGAATTTGGTTGAACGTGGTGGCAGTACATCATTTCGTGTGCGTCGTGTTCCAACTATGGATTTGCTGCGTGTTGCGTTTGATGCAAAAACAGAAAAACAGCACAAGATGATTTTGGCAGAATTATGTAATCGCTTTTTATCACCGTTGATGAATTTAATACTAGCTGCGCTGTGTGTAACGATATTATTACGTTCATCGTTACTGCGTCGTCGTGCAAGTTTTGCGCCAATGATTTCTGTTGCATCTATGGCGTGTTTTATGGCGTTGTATATGTCTGCAACTAATATGATTGGCAGTATGACAGGGTTTGTTATTTTAACATTTATTTTATTTGCGGTATTTGGTTGTATATTATTGGTGTTGTCGAAAAAATGAAAAAAATATTATTTATAATTTTTTCAAATATTTTATATGTCTCGTCTTCTTATGCGTTGGCGATTAACATGGAAGAACCGCGCACAATCATTGCGGATAAAATAGTATATGATGTAAAATCAGAAACTATAAAGGCTTCTGGTGATGCAGAAATTACCAATAAATCTGGCCAGCGTATGACCTTGACAGATTCTTATATAAGCCAGCGTGGCACAACATTATCTGGTGATGAAATAAAAATGTGGCTGGGTAATCATGTTTATGTTGAATCGGATAATATCACACGTGATGGCGAATTAACGATTGCCAGACACGCGACTTTTACAGCATGTGATGATTGTGATTCATACGGTAACGCATGGGAAATTACAACGTCCAAGATTGTGCATGATATGCAAGACCGAATGTTGTATTTTTACAATCCTGTTATGCGCGCATATGATTTTCCAATTCTTTGGTTACCATATTTTGAGATGCCTGACCCAGGGATAAAATATAAGACAGGTTTTTTAATGCCTGATTTTGAATCGACGAATAAAATGGGAACACAAATAAACGTTCCGTTTTATATATCTTTATCAGATACACACGATATGACGGTAACATTGTCATATCTTACCCAAGAAAATCCATTATTTCAGATTGAACATCGTTTGAATGCGCCACATTCTGAATATAGAACCCAAGGTTCCTTTACGCATAATCGTGCAGGTGCTGATCGTTGGCATATATTTAACGATGATGTGATTGAACTGGGTGAATATGCTCGCGCGACAATATTTTTGGAACGTGCATCTGACAGGACTTATTTACAAAAATATGGTTTTTATAACGACCAACCGTATTTAGATTCTGGCGCCAAGCTAGAGGTGTTCGGGCAAAGCAGTTATGTTGTTGCAGATGCACATATATTCCAAGAATTGCGTGAAAGCACAGGAATTCATACTGCCCCAGATGGTGATATTTTACCGAACATTCGTGCAGTACACCAAACTGCGCCGTTATTTGGGGAAACCTATGCAACATTTTCAGGTGATGTTCTGGGGATATCTGGTGATGGTACCGCGGCCCAGCGTTTAATTGGTGATGCGCGACTAACAACCCCATGGACCTTATGGGGGGGCAACAGATTAACCGCCAGCGTTTCAACCAGATATGATATATACCATTTTGATAAAACAAAAATGGTTGGTGGGGATGTTTATTCTGGTTTTAAGAACAGGTTTTTACCAAGTGGATATCTGGAATGGGGACTGCCGTTGTTCAAACCATCTATGTCTTGGACCCAGGTCATAGAACCGCGTGCACGTATAACATTTATGCGTCACATGTCTGCCGAGGAGTTTGCTCTCAGCAATGATTCTGCGGGTACGATTTTAACAGATTCAACTTTATTTTCTGACAATCGTTTGGCAGGACTTGATTTGTGGGAAAATGGCACCTATGCTGATTATGGCGCGCGTTGGGCTGCGTTTAATGAATCTGGCGAAACAATAGAAGTGTTCTTGGGGCAATCATATGATTTTACAGAACGTCCATCAATTGATTTAAACAGCGGTTTTCACAATGGTGCATCAGATTATGTAGGTCGTGTCGCGTATAATAATATGAAGTGGTTAAATATTGCATCTCGTTTTAGGCTGAATCAAGAAAACTTGTCATTACGTCATATGGAAACAACTGCAAATATTGGAACATCGCGCAACTTCTTGAATATCGGGCATATATGGTCATTGGATTTAAGTGAAAAATTCACAGAAAATGTTGATATTAATGAAGCGATAATTGGTGCAGGTATTCAGCTTACTAATCGTTGGTCTTTGCGTTGGAATGCGATTTACAACATGGATATCGGTGCGTTTCAACGGCATACAGGTGGTTTCTTCTATAATCATCCATGTTATTATTTATCTGTTGAATATCGTCGTGATAACGCGGTCAAAGAAGACTATGTTGGCACAACCACATTCCAATTTAGGTTTGGAATGGCGATTGATGGGCAACAGTATTAAGCAAAGAAAGGAAAAAATATGAAAAAAATATTAGTTTTATTATCTGTGTTTTTTATTGTGCCTGTGTATGGCGCAACTGTTGTTGCCAGTATTAATAATACACCAATAACAGATACAGATATTACCATTCGTACCAAGCTGATGACTCGTCAAGGAAAAACATCAACAGACAATCGTCGTGTTGCATTGCAAAATATAATTGATGATAATGTAAAATTGGCGTATGCACAAAATTTTGGTGCGGTACCTGACGATAAAACAGTTGATACAGAATTAAAGAAAATGAATCTGGGTGAATTATCTGCATCTGAACGCGAAATGGCACGTAATGCACTGCGTGCAGAAATTGCATGGCAAATAATTGTTGCGCGAACCATTATGCCAACAGTCAGTGTAACAGATGAAGATATTGCATCTGAACGTGCGAATTTGGCGCGGGAACATGGCCTGCCAATTGAAATGACGATTGTTCGTTTAACAGATATCCCGTCTGATATCGCGAACCACTTAACCAAACCAAAATCATGTGAAGATGCAATAAAAATGGCAGAAAGTTTTGGTGGCTTTCCACAAAAGTTTACTGCACTTCAATATGAATTATCTGCAGATATTCGTGAACGCGTTGCAAATTTACCACGTCTAACATGGTCGTCCCATGTTGATAATTCTGTATTGTTAGTATGTGATTCTAAAAAGACATCTGAATACAAAAATCTGGATGAAATTATAAAACAAAATGCAACTTATAAACAGGCAATGTTTATGGCGGACCAGCAATTAAAACAACTGCGCAGAAAGGCGGTTATTGTAATCAATGATGACCGGTATAAATTATGAAACCAATATTATTTAATTTTACAGACCCAGACCTAGAAAAATTTTTAGTTGATATGGGGCAACCAAAATTTCGTGCAAAACAAATTCGCGATTGGTTAAATCGTGGTGCACCTGATTTTGCATCTATGAAAAATATCCCAGAAAAACTGCGTCGTGATCTGGACGATGTTGCGCAAACATTACCGGTGAAAATCGTAAAAAAACTGGAATCATCAGATGGCGAAACAACCAAGTTTTTGCTGGAACTAAATGATGGTGAACAAATCGAATGTGTACTGATGCGCACAACATATGGTAACAGTGTTTGTGTCAGTTCCCAGGCCGGATGTGCTATGGGCTGTCGCTTTTGTGCCAGTACCTTGTTGGGGTTAAAGCGCAACCTGACATCAAATGAAATCTTTGCCCAGATTTTAACTGCGCAATGGGAATTGCGTTCTGATAAATTTAATGACAAACCTATTCGTCCAAACGGTGACGCAAATAATGGTGATGTATCGCATATTGTAATTATGGGAACAGGTGAACCGTTACAAAACACAGAAAATGTGATTGATTTTATTGAACGTGCAAATCGTGATATGGGTATTGGTTGGCGGCGTATAACATTGTCTACATGTGGCATTGTACCGGGAATAGACCGCTTAATTGAATGGAATCGCCCGATTAATTTGGCGATATCATTGCATGCGCCAACCGACCAGTTGCGTTCGCAAATCATGCCAATAAATAATAAGTATAAATTAAGTGAAGTGTTGGATGCTGCATGGCGTTTTACAGACAATCATAATCGCCAACTGATGATAGAATATATACTGTTGGGACGACGTGATGAAAATGGCGAAACTGTTTTGTACAACGCAACACCAGAATATGCAGAAAAATTATCCGGATTATTGCAGGGCAAAAATTGCATGGTGAATTTAATCCCGTGGAATGCGGTTGATGAACGCGATTTTGCATCCCCATCTGGTAATGCGGTACACAGATTTCAAGATATTTTAATTAAAAATGGTATTCACACACGCATTCGTCGTGAACGCGGCACCGATATCGGTTCTGCATGTGGGCAATTACGCCTGAATAATACAAAGGATAAAAAATGAATCTAAAATATATAACATGTTCTGACCCGCGCGAAGATTTACAAATTACGGATGTACTTGCGTTATTAAAGACTGCACCATCTGTTGAAATAGGGGTTCAGGCGGCACCTGGTACAATGGGGTGGTTGCGTCCACGCAATGTATGGTTTGATGTTTTAATGTATTACGTTAAAACCAATAAATATCCACTGAATGTCGCGTTGCATGTAAATTATCAGTGGTGCGATGATATGTGTTCTGGGAAAATTCCCGGTGAAATCAAGAATTGGATGCGCCTGCGCAATGTTTGCGACAACAAACCGTCTATTCGCCGTTGGCAGTTAAATATTGGTGACAGAACGCAAAATTTTGATGCAAATGCGGTTGCAAAATTAATCCGCCTGCACCCAGAGCATGAATTTATTTTTCCATATAATGACCATGTCAAAGATAAGATAGATGAATTGCACAAAACAGGGGCAAAATTCTCGCTGTTGTATGATGCGTCATATGGTTATGGGATCAGTCCTGACAAATGGGATGCACCTGTATATGACAATGTTCCTATGGGATACGCAGGTGGTATGTCTCCAGAAAATGTAACGGAAAATTTAAATAAAATTAGCGCGGTAACCCCACGCGATTATACAACATGGATTGATGCCGAAGGTCGCCTGATGAAACCGGGGACACGCCATTTTGATATTGATCGTGCGCACCAATATATAAAAAAAGCACTTGCCTGGCAAGATATCCAAAACAAGCGATAAAAAATCCGGAATTTTCCGGATTTTTAATTTGAAAATATGTGTTTAATTTTGTATCTTACAAACACATAAATCACAGGGGAAAATTATGGACGAAAAAAAATTATCTTTTGAAGAAGCGTACAAGCAATTAATGGAATTGGTAAAGAAAATGGAATCTGGCGAATTGCCATTGGCAGATTCCGTATCTGCATACGAACAGGGAATAAAATTAAAGGCATACTGTGAACAATTGTTAAAGGAAGCCGAATTAAAAATTGAAACCTTGAAAGTCAGCGCATAATTATTACAAAAAATTAAACGGATTTATCGTGGCAGAAAAAAGCAAACTAACCCCCGTTATGCAACAGTATGTGGATATGAAGGCAGAAAATCCTGATGCCTTGTTAATGTTCCGCCTGGGGGATTTTTATGAATCATTCTTTGAAGATGCAAAAACAATCAGTGGTACACTGGGGTTGGTTCTGACTGCGCGTGGCACAGATGGTGATGGGGAATCTATTCCAATGTGTGGAATCCCATGGCATGCGGCAGATAATTATTTTGGTCGTCTGGTACGCAGTGGTTTCAAGGTTGCGCTGGTTGAACAAATGGAAACACCGGCCCAGGCCAAAGAACGCGGTCATAAATTTATTGAACGCCGTGTTGTGCGTGTATTAACGCCGGGCACATTGACAGATGAAAACTTATTAACACCAAAAAATTCAAATTTCTTGGTTGCGATTGCACCGATTGGTGGTGGTGCGTATGATATCGCAGGGTGTGATATATCGACTGGTGAATTTTTTGTTGGTCAAACATCTGATGCGCTGGACGACTTGACCCGCATTAACCCGGCCGAGGTTATATTTCCTTTCTCTACCGCCGAAGAAAAGACGATAAAGAAACTGCGCGACACATTTAAATCAACCCCTGTATATGAAAAGTTATATCATCGTGCAGATATTGATATGGTTGTATCGCGTGTATTTGGTGGCGCGGTTGATTCAGGGGTTGTTGCGCAAAATAACGATGGGGCTATTTGCTTGCTTGCTGGATATTTGTTTAACACCCAACGCGATGCGAAAATAACATTTCGTGCGCCCTATACATTCAAATCAGGTCGCCAGTTATTAATTGATTCTGCCACATGGAAAAGTTTAGAAATTGATGCGCCAATAAATGACGGCGGCGCGTGTCTGGTTGATGTCTTAGACGAAACCACAACATCTGCAGGTGCGCGAAAACTGCGTTCATATCTGCGAAACTTATCATCTGATATTGATGAAATAAAGTTACGCCAATCACACGTTTCACATTTTTTATTGAACCCAGATATTATGGCGATGACAACAAATGTTTTATCGTCCGTTCCTGATGTTGGGCGTGCATTATCACGTTTGCTGTCGGGGCGCGGCGGTCCGCGCGATTTGCGCCATATATCAGAATTTTTAACTGTGTTACCACGTGCCAAGGTTCTGTCCGCGCGTTTAGATGGTGTGTTTTCACAGTGTTTTGAAAATATAAACACGCACGGGGATTTAGCGAACAGTCTATCGTGCGCCCTGTCTGACGAGTTGCCTACATTTTTTCGTGATGGCGGCGTGATACGTGATGGTTTTGATGTTGCGCTGGATAATATGCGCGAATTATCAAATGGGGCGCGTGAAACAATTGCAGGGCTGCAGTCTGAATATGTATCCCAAACCGGCATCACTACACTGAAAATAAAGTATAATAATATCCTGGGGTATTTTATAGAAGTTCCTTCTTCTCGTGCTGATGCATTAATGCGTCCTGATTCTGGTTTTATTCATCGCCAGACAATGGCGGGCAATATGCGCTTTACAACGTCGCGCCTGATTGATTTGGATAATAATGTCCGCAGTGCCGCCGAAAAGGCATCAGCAATAGAGGCCGAGATTATAAATCGTTTCATTGAATCAATACGTGAAATTTCTGATGACCTGCTGTCTACGGCGGATTTGCTGGCCGACACAGATGTTTGGTGTGCACTTGCATCGGTTGCAGATAAATATTCCTGGACCCGACCAGATATCACCGACGATTGCGCATTTGATATTACCGGTGGTCGTCACCCTGTGATTGAATCTGTACTGCGTACGCGTGGCGATAATTTTGTTAAGAATGATTGTAATCTGAACGCACACGCGGTTGCATTGCTGACCGGGCCAAACATGGCGGGTAAATCAACATACCTGCGCCAGAATGCATTAATTGTGGTATTGGCGCACTTGGGGTCGTTTGTGCCGGCAACGTGCGCGCGCATTGGTGTTTGTGACCAGTTGTTCAGTCGTGTTGGCGCATCAGACAACTTGGCAGCGGGCCAGTCAACCTTTATGGTAGAAATGAGCGAGACTGCCAACATCCTAAACCGCGCTACCGAACATTCTTTTATCATATTTGATGAAATTGGTCGTGGTACATCAACATACGACGGTATGGCAATTGCCCAGGCGGTATTAGAATACCTGGACGCGATGCAACCACGCACACTGTTTGCAACGCACTATCATGAATTAACCGCGCTGACTGGCGAAACCGGACTGCAGCATGTTGCATGCCTGACAATTGATGTTCGTGAACATAACAACGAAATTGTCTTTATGCACAAGATTATCCCTGGTGTTGCAAATCGTTCGTATGGTATTCATGTTGCACGCATGGCGGGTATGCCATCGTCTGTGATTGCACGGGCAGAATGTGTACTGTCGGCATTGGAATCAAATGAACCCGCGCGCCCTGCCGCGCCCTGTGCACCCGCACCAAAACCTATGCGCAAAAAGGCGGTTATATCAGACAACCTGCCCCAACCACAACTAAACCTGTTTGGATAACGAATGACACAATCTGGATGGATTATCTTGGACAAAGATTCTGGGCTGTTTTCACGAACGGCGGGGGGGCGTGTGGCGCGAATGCTGGGGACAAAAAAGTTTGGTCATATCGGCACATTGGATCCGATGGCAACGGGTGTATTACCAATTGCGATTGGTGATGCAACAAAAATGATACCATTTGTCCAGGATGTAAATCCACACACCAAAGAATACCTGTTTTCGTGCGTATTCGGCTTTGAAACAGATACATTGGATATAACAGGTCGCGAAATAAATCGCAATGATATTATTTTATCGGATGAACAAATTATACGTGCCCTGCCCGATTTTGTTGGGAATATATCGCAAATCCCACCCATGTATTCTGCGGTTCATATTGATGGTGCCCGTGCGCACGAATTGGCGCGTCATAATAAAATTGTTGAAATTCCACCGCGCAGTGTTGAAATTTATGAACTGGAATATCTGGGCCTGCGGGACGGTTCATGGCATTTTCGCATGCGTTGTTCCACCGGCACATATGTTCGTTCTGTTGCGCGCGATATTGCGAAAAAGTATGGCGCATTTGCCACAGTTGACATGATACGGCGCACATCTGCAAACGGATTTGGCATAAAAAATGCTGTAAAACTTGATTTTTTGGAAAAAGTATTTAATAATAGTGGAAATTTAGGTTCAAACCTAAAATCGATTGATTTTGGACTGGGGGACATTCCGGTTCTGAATCTGTGCGATAAAGATGCCGAATTTTACAGAAACGGCGGCTTTATCAAAACTGATGTGGCAAATGGTTTGTATCGTGTTTATACAGATGACCTGTTCATTGGTATTGGCACGGTATCTGAAAATTTACTGCATCCAAAACGAACAATATAAAAATAAAAAAAGGGAAATATAATGTCCGTAACAAAAGAAAAAAAGTCTGAATTGATTCAGGCGTATAAAGTATCTGAACAAGATAACGGTGGTTCTGTTGAATCCCAGGTTGCAGTGTTGACAGAACGTATTCGCAACTTAACAGAACATATGAAGGCAAACCACAAAGACAACCACTCAAAACGCGGTCTGTTGTTGATGGTAAACCGTCGTAAAAAATTGTTGGCCTATATCAAGAAACGCAATCCATCTGATTACGAAGCCTTGATTAAGAAATTAGGTCTGCGTAAATAATAAATACCGGCAATCGCCGGTGTTTTTTTTTATAATGTTGTAAAAGATATTAAAGAACATGTCATCCCGCAACACATCATGGAACCTGGGTTATCCATCTCACTGTCATCCTGCGGCACATCATGGAACCTGGGGTATCCCTCTCACTGTCATCCCGCAGCACATCATGGAACCCAGGTTATCCATCTCACTGTCATCCCGCAACACATCATGGAACCTGGATTATCCATCCCACTGTCATCCCGCGGCTTGACCGCGGGACCCAGGTAATATAAAATCATTATGATTTTATCAGTAATTTTTTTCTAAATGGGCAAAATTCTGCAGCAGCGCAATTTTCGCATTTTGGTCTCAATGCCGTACAGACATATCGACCATGCAAAACCATAACATGATTTACCTTGTCATGATATTTGCGCGGTATTTTTTTCAGTAATTTTGCCTCTACCTTTTCTGGGGTGTTATCAGAATCACCAACCCACCCAAAGCGGTGTGCATTGCGGAAAACATGCGTATCCACGCCGATGTTTGGTGCACCCCACAAAACATTGCAAACAACATTTGCAGTCTTTTGCCCAATACCCGGCAGGCGCATTAATTCATCACGATTGTGATATTTTTCTGGGAAGGTATCCGTAATATTTTCCGCCGCCAGAATTTCGGCCAGCGCGATAATATTTTTTGCCTTGTTATTAAAAAATGAAATAACCCGGATGTGACTTTTTAATCCATCAATGCCCAGGGCTAACATTTTTTCAGGTGTTGGTGCCACACGAAACAGTTCGGGTGTCACTTCGTTAACTTTTTTATCTGTTGCCTGGGCAGACAGAATCACCGCCACCGCAAAGTTAAATTCGTTTGTATGATACAGTTCCGACCGAATTGTCATATCAACGGTCGGAATAACTGCATCAAAATATTGTGCCGGTGTCATTATTTTAATTTCTGTAATTGTTGTAATGCCAATTCTTCTATAATCTTTTTGTTTTGTTCCAAGATTTTTAGATTTTGCTCCTTTACAGCACGCAAACTGTCCAGCATTGCAAATTGCTCGTTATCCAAATGCAGTTTGTGGTAACAATAATCAGAAAAACGACATTCACACGGCCAATTGCTTCTCTCATTCCGGCTACATTTGTATAAAGAACCATATTTTTCCGGATAAAAGTACATTCCACAATAATATTTTGCCATAACTTACCCCCTATGCCTTTTTAACGGAAATACTTAAAGTATAGCCTTCTATATCTTTGCTGTATTCGCCGTCACCGCAAACCATTTCAACAACCAACGCATCGCGCATAATGCGGCGTTTATGCTGTTCAATTGCCATTGCCAACGCAGGTTCCGCCGAATATGTCAGCACAATACGATCAGACACATCCAACCCCGCCACCTTGCGTGTATCTTGGATAAAGCGCAACGCATCATTTGCCAACCCTTCGGCCACCAGTTCTGAATTAACATCTGTGTCCAGAACGACCACCGCGGTGTTATCTGGCAATGCTGCGCCGGTTATACCATCGCGCATGTTCAGGCGCATTTCAAATTCGTCTGAATTTAATGTATGACCTGCGGCAATTAATTTATCGCCTGCAATTTCATAGTCCCCGCGCTTAACAGTCGGAATAATTTCCTTTAACGCACCGCCCAGGCGTGCCCCAATTTTTGGTGTAATCAGATACACAAAACTGTCGGCGATATTATCAAATGTTTCACGGAATATGACCGATTTAACATTTAATTCGTCTTTGATAATGTCGGCGTATTCCGGCATATTTGCACCCGCCACGGTCAGCGAATTTAAAGGCAAACGATTACGCAGTTTATATTGTTCGCGCAACTGTTTTCCAACCGATACAATTGATTGTACGCGTCGCATATCATCAACGATTTGCGTATCAATTGCACCCACAGCTGGGAACGCTGTCAAATGCACAGATTCATCCCCTGTCAGGTTTTTATAGATATATTCTGCAACGAATGGCGCAAACGGCGCAATCACACGACAGAATTTCACCAACACGGTATACAGTGTATCAAACGCCGCCTGTTCTTCGTCCCAGAAACGCGCGCGCCCGCGTCTGATATACCAGTTGTTCAGGATATCCAAGAATCGCACAAATTCTTTGATTGCCACATCTGGTTTATATTCATCCAGCGCATTTTTCACCACGCGAACCAGAACATTTAATTCTGCCAGAATATATTTATCCAACGGATTATCTGCCACATCAATTTCATGCGCAATCACATTGCCTGCATTCGCATACAGGGTAAAGAAGTGATACGCATTCCACAGTGGTGTCTGAATTGTTTTTGTTGAATCAACAAATACCTTGCCTTCTTTATCAACAGGCACAGGTTCCGCCTTCATAAAGTTTGACCCCAGTATGTATAAACGCACGGCATCTGCGCCATATTGTTCAATTTGTTCGCTTGGGTCAACAAAGTTCCGCAATGATTTCGAGAATTTTTTCTTATTTTCATCCACCACCATGCCGTTTGCAGATACTGCCTTGAACGCAGGCTTGTCAAACAATGCCGTCGCCAACACCATCAGCGCATAGAACCAACCGCGTGTTTGGTCTTGACCTTCTATGATATAGTCCGCCGGAAATGTCGCCGCAAAGCGTTCTGCATTTTCAAATGGATAGTGCAATGATGCCCATGGCATAGACCCACTTTCCACCCAGCAATCCAGAACATCTGTTATGCGTGTCCAACCGTCCTTGGTCAGTTTATCCAGTGTTGGGCGATGCAAATCATCAATTTTCACCCCAAAGAATTCTTCTAATTCTGCGATTGACCCGAATACTTTGTATTCACCGTCCTTTTCCCAGATTGGCAAAGGCATCCCCCAGAAACGATTTCGTGAAATTGACCACGGGCGTGCATTTTCAATCCATGAACGGAATCTTTCGCCGGCCGATGTCCAATTAACCAATGCGTTATTTGCAATCAGTTTATCCTTAATCTTTGGCACATCTATATACCAAGAATCCGTCGCGCGTTGTATCAGTTTTTGTTTACTGCGGTCACCGAATGGATACGAATGTTTGTATTGTTCTTTCTTGACCAGTTTACCATTTGATTTTAACCATTCCATGATTTTTGGTGTGGCTTCAAAAATATTTTCACCAGCAAAATCGATTACTGTTTCATCAAAGTTTCCATATGTATCGACATTTAATAAAACCGGGAATTTTGGGTCTATGTTTTTTGCCGCCCAAAAGTCTTCGGCACCATACGCCGGCGCAATGTGTACGATACCTGTACCGTCAGAATCCGAAACATAGTCCGCCGGTATTACCTGGAATAATAATTCGGACCCGCCTGCATAATATGGGAACAGTGGCGTATAGTGCAACCCGACCAAATCTGCCCCCTTAACAGAACCGATTTTTGTTGCGTTTGCGAATTGTTTTTCGTATGCCCCCAGGCGCGATGCGGCAACAACATAAACCGCGCCGTCTGTATCCTGCATACGTACATATTCCATGTTGGGGTTTACCGCCAACGCAGAATTTGCCGGCAGTGTCCATGGCGTTGTTGTCCATGCAATTGCGCGGTCACCATTTTCTAGTTCAAACCAAACCGTCACGGCATCATCAACAATTTCGCGATAGTCACTGGACGCTTCGGAATTTGACACAACCGTACCATTTACCCAGTCATATGGATTCACGCTGTAATCTTTGTACAACAGACCCTTTTCATACAGTGACTTTAATGTCCACAGCATAGATTCCATATAGTTTTTATTCATGGTCTTATAACCGTATTCATCGCCAATATCAACCCAGCGTCCCATACGCGTAATAAAGCGATTCCATTCATTTGTATATGTCATAACATCCGTACGGCACATATCACAGAATGCATTGATACCATCCGTTGCAACTATATCTTTGGCGGCGCGACCCTGTTGTTTCTCGACAGAATTTTCTGCCGGCAGACCGTGGCAATCCCACCCCAGTTCGCGACGCACAAACCGTCCATTCATTGTCTGGAAACGCGACACCATATCTTTGACCACAGACACGCCTAAATGCCCCCAGTGTGGCTTTCCATTGGCAAATGGGGGGCCATCAAAGAAACTGAACGGATGCCCTTGTTTGGTCTGATTCAGCGACTTATGAAAAGTATCATTTTCGCGCCAGAATTTCAAAATCTGCTGTTCCAATTCTGGAAAGTTTGCGCGTGGATCTGTTTTTGGGTATGCCATAATTATACTCCGTCTTTATATTAAAAATGGGCGCCCATGCGCCCCAGCCACCGCCAAAGCGCAGTGTCCATTATTTAATAATAATTATTGTTGTTTGTTTCATCGAACCACAGAATACAACGTATAAAACAAAATTGCAAGTATTGATATAAAGTAAATAACCTCTTGACAAATTGTGGTGATTGTCTTATATACACTACGGAAATAATAAGACAGGAGATATTTATGACAGTAAAAGATGTTTTTGTTGCGATTAACAGCGCGCATCAAATAAAGAAATGGCAAAGTGAATATCGTGTATATTCCCAGGATGGTACCGTTTTTATCTATACAGATAAAGAAGGTTTACCAACATGCTATGTTTCTGAAACGAATGGATTTCAACATCCATTAACAGACGCAGAATCCAAGATTATAAGAACCTTGGTTGATGGTCGTTACACACTTTTGTGTCAATCGGCAAAACAAATGTTTGCAACACGATAAAAAAATCCCCGAAATGGGGATTTTTTATTTTGGCATAGGAACGCCCGCGGTGGCATCGCCCATAACTTTGTCTATCAACTTATCCGCTTTTTGTTTTGCATCACGATATGCCGACATAACAACCGACGCAACTGTTTCTGGCCCATGCGCCAATACGGTTGGATGAATTTTAATATCTGTTAATTCATATTTACCTGTCATATCTACAACGCATGAACCGTTTTCAGAAATACCTTTGATTGTTGTTTTTTCCAACTGTTCCTGGGCAGATGCGACCTTGTTCTGCAATTCTGCTGCCTGGGCCATTAATGCTTCCATATCCATATTGTTCTCTCCTGATTATTTTTGTTTTTTTGCAATATGTAACATTTGTAATACGCGTTGTGGCACACCCATCATCCGTGCAGACATTGGATTAAATTCCAACCTAGGGATAATTTCTTCATTTGCGTATTTAATTGCCCGGGATTCTGTATCGAATTCGTTACTTGATGACGCAACAGGCAAAATGCGTTTTTCACCAGATGGTGTTAAATCTAGTTTAGATATATAAAAAACAAAGCCACCTGTATTCTTGTTTTGACTAATGCCAGGGAAATAATTTTCTTTTAGCCACGTGCGTAATGCTGGGATATTACGGACATCCCATTGTAAATGAGATGCCCATTCTTTATCCGTCCAATTTAATTGTTCTGGTTTCATATGTATGTCCCTTATTTCTTGATTTCTTCACCTGTTTTCTGGTCGATGCCAACCATAGACATGCGTGTTTTACCGCGTTTGTCTGCGCCCAAGAAACGGACATAAACTGTATCGCCTTCTTTGATTTTTGTATCTTCGATTTTTGCGATACGTTCACCTGTGATTTCAGAAATATGAACCATGGCTTCAAATCCATTCATAATTTTTACAAACAGACCAAAGTCTTTCATACCAGACACAGTCCCCTTATAGATTTGTCCAACTTCTGGTTCGGCAACAATATCTTTGATGCGTTGGATTGCGGCATCTGCATCTTCTTTTGCTGTTGCCATAATTTTAATTGTGCCGTCATCTTCCAAATCAATAATCGTGTTTGTTTCACGAACCAGTGCCTGAATCACAGAACCACCTTTGCCGATAACTTCACGAACCTTATCTGGGTTGATTTTCATTGTATATGCCTGTGGTGCATATTCAGAAACATGATCGCGTGGCTTTTTAATTGCCTTTTCTATCTTGCCCAAGATATGCATACGGCCATCTTTTGCCTGGGCCAATGCGCGTTCCATGATTTCAAATGTAATAGATGTGATTTTAATATCCATCTGTAACGCAGTAACCCCTTGGTCTGTACCTGTCACCTTAAAGTCCATATCGCCCAGGTGGTCTTCGTCACCCAAAATGTCTGTCAAAATTGCGTAATCATCGCCTTCTTTAATCAGACCCATTGCGATACCTGCAACCGGGCGTTTCATTGGAACGCCACCATCCATCATTGCCAATGTTGCGCCACATGTCGTCGCCATTGATGATGAACCATTTGATTCCAAGATATCTGAAACAATACGAATGACATAGTCAAATTCGCTGCGGCTTGGCACCATTGGGTGAACTGCACGCCATGCCAAATTACCGTGACCAATTTCACGACGACCTGGGGATTTTAACCCTTTGCATTCACCAACAGAATAACCTGGGAAATTATAGTTCAAGATAAAGTCGCGTTCTTCGGCACCATCCAATGATTCGATTGGCAATGCATCTTTGCCACCACCCAGTGTTAATGACACCAAGGCTTGTGTTTCACCACGTGTAAACAGGGCCGAACCATGTGCGCGTGGCATTACACCCAATTCAATTTCAATTGGACGAACAGTTTTGTTATCGCGACCGTCAATACGTGGTTTGCCAGCCAAGATATTTCCGCGCATAATACGTGCTGTCAGATTTTCAATAACTTCATCTGCCCATGATTCCAATGTGGATGTTGCGCGTTCTGATTCTGGGAATAATTCTGGGATACGCGCCTTGGCCATTGTGTGGATTTCAGACAGTGTTTCCAGACGAACCAGTTTTTCTTTGATTTGCAACGCTTCTTCAATTGCAGGTGCAAAAGATTCAAATTCAGATTCCATTGTTAACTGTTCTGGTGTTTTTTCTGGCACAGCCCAGCGTTCTTTACCTGCGGCATCTGCCAATTCGTTAATTGCACGAATAACATCTTGTTGTGCATCAAAACCAAATTTTACTGCGCCCAGAACGGTTGCTTCGTCCAATTCGCCGATTTCAGATTCAACCATCAACACGCCGTCTTTGGTCGCGGCAACAACCAAATCCATTTCAGAATCTTCGGTCATCTTTTTTGATGGGTTTAAGATATATTTACCATCTGCAAACCCGACGCGCGCGGCACCAATTGGCCCCTGGAAAGGAACACCACTTAATGCCAATGCCGCAGATGACGCAATCATTGCCAAGATATCAGGTTGATTCTTTTTATCATATGAAAACACCTGGGCAATAATCTGAACTTTGTTCTTAAATGTTTCTGGGAACAGTGGACGGATTGGGCGGTCAATCAAACGCGCGGTCAATGTTTCTGCGGTTGATGCCTTGCCTTCGCGGCGGTCACGTGACCCCGGGATGCGACCTGCAGATGCAAATTTTTCTTGGTAATCAACAGTCAATGGAAAGAAATCCTGACCTTCGACTGCAGATTTTTCTGCGCAAACTGTTGCCAGAACCATTGTACCACCCATTGTCGCCAACACAGAACCATTTGCCTGTTTTGCCATACGACCTGTTTCCAGGCGCAGTGTTTCATCGCCATATGGGATTTCAACTGCGATTGGATTATTTAACTTTGTTGTTTTTTCGTCTTTACCAAATAAACCAAATAACATTGTTTACTCCATTTTTTATTTGTTTTTATTCTGCGAAGAAAAATTATTCATTTCTGCACCCTGACAAAATCAGATGCACAAAAGAACAATTTCATCTTCGCTCCACAAATTATAAAACATATTTAAGTCATTGCAAATAAAATAAAAAAAAATGCCCAATCTTGGGCATTTTTTATAATTTTGCACGAACTTCTTCAACTTCGTAACATTCTACACGGTCGCCTTCTTTTAAATCGTTGTATTTATCAAAAGACATACCGAATTCAACGCCACCAGAAACTTCTTTAACTTCATTCTTTTCACGACGCAGTTGACCGATTTTTCCATCGTAAATAACAACGTTATTACGCAGCAGGCGAACAAAAGCATCTTTTTTAATTGTGCCTTCTGTCATACGGCAACCCGCAACACGCACACCCTTACCTACGGTAAACAGTGCAATCACATCGGCATAGCCGATAAATGTTTCGCGTTTTTCTGGTGCTAATTTACCAGACAATATTTCCTTGATTTCGTCTGTAATGCGGTATACAACACTGTGATATCTGATATCGATACCGTTGTTGCGCGCCATATCACGAACAACAGAATCCGCACGAACATTAAATGCGATAATGACTGCACCTGATGCTGTTGCCAAACGTATATCACCTTCGGTAATTTGCCCAACCCCGGATGATAAGATATCAACACCAACTTTATCTGTATTGATTTCTTTTAGCATATCAGAAATAGCTTCTACAGAACCTTGTACGTCTGCACGCAAAATAATAGGCAATACTAATTTTTTTGTTTCGTCGCGTTTTGCGAATAACTCTTCCAGTGAAGAACGTTTTACTGCATTTGCTTTATCTTTAGATTTTTGTGCACGATATGCGGCAACTTCGCGGGTTTGTGCTTCGGTTTCCATAACGCGTAAATCATCACCTGCCCCTGGCACAGCGTTCAGTCCCAATACCACAGCAGGTTGACCAGGATGAACAGATTTTACACGTTCAGCATTTGAATTTATTAAGCCACGTACACGACCAAATGTTTCACCGACAACAAACACATCGCCGATTTTCAATGTTCCATGACGCATTAATATTGTGGCGACTGCGCCCAAACCTTTTTCTTGTTTTGCTTCTACGACATATGCAACCGCAGGCATTTCTGCATCGGCTTTTAATTCCATCATTTCTGCCTGTAACAAAATTGCATCTTCCAGTTTGTCTAAACCAATTTTCTTGGTTGCTGAAATTTCAACACATTGAATGTCACCACCCATTTCTTCGACCTGCACTTCTTGTTGCAACAGGTCTGTTTTTACACGTGTTGGGTTTGCTTCTGGTAAATCGATTTTATTAATTGCGACAATAAAAGGAACGTTTGCTGCGCGTATGTGATTAATCGCTTCGATTGTTTGTGGCATAATTGAATCATTTGCAGCAACAACCAAAACAACAATATCTGCCATTTGTGCACCACGTGCGCGCATTGCTGTAAATGTTTCATGTCCTGGGGTGTCCAGGAAAGTTATCATTTGACCAGATTTTGTTTTTACTTCATACGAAGATACGTGCTGGGTAATACCACCCGCTTCACCTGCAGCAACATTTGCATTGCGAAACGCGTCCAGCAAAGATGTTTTACCATGATCGACGTGCCCAACCACCGTTACAACAGGTGCGCGTGGTGTTAGTTTTTCTGGGTTTGGTTCGCGTTCTAATAAATCGGCATATGGTTTAACTTCGACGCGTTTTACAGTTGCGCCAAATTCGCCGGCGATTAATTCAGCGGTGTCTGCATCAATAGACTGATTAACAGAAACCATCATTCCCATTTCCATCAGTTTTTTGATAACATTTCCTACTTTTTCTGCCATTGCTGCTGCCAAATCTTTGACTGTAATCGTATCACCCAGATTGACAATGTGTTCAACTTTCTGTGGTGCAGAAAACACAGCGCGTGCCTTTTCGCGGAAACGTTTTAACGACGCTTCACTGCGGCGACGATTTGCGCCACGTAAACCAATTTCATCATCATCTTCACCTTCGCCGATGACGATATCATGCAAATGAATTTTGCCAGATTTCTTGAAATCTTTTTTTGAATTATTAAACTTTCCAGGGCGTGAATCTTCATCGTCAGAATTGCGATTTTTACCGCGATTTGCACCTGCAACAGCGTTATTAGTAAACACTTTTGGTTGTTGTGTATTTTTTACTTTTTGCTGTACAGGCTCATCAGCGATTTCTGGTTCTTTGGCAACATTTTCACGTGCAGCCAGCTGGGATTTAACCTGTTCATATTCACGTGTTTCACGTTCTATTTCTGCGTCACGTGCTGCGCGTGCTGCGGCTTCTTCTGCTTCACGCTTTTTGCGTTCTTCTTCACGTGCCTTTGCAGCGGCCAACACCGCGCGCAGTTTTTCATCTGCTGCATTTTTTGGTGTTGTTGGCGCAACTGGTTCGTCGCGTAATTCTTTGCTGCCTGGGGCAACGACACGACGACGGCGTTCAACAAATACAGCATCGCCTTTTTTGCTGCGCACAGCATCAGTTGTTACAGATTTTCCAAGTGTTAATGTTGCCATGTTTAAACAACTCCGTCTGTTTTTATTTATTCGTTTTCTTGTTTGATATCATACGCAACTTCGCGTGCCTTCATGATAACACGACCTGCCAATCGATTACTCATTGTATCTTCGCCCAGGATTTCAACCAACTCATCCGTTGCTAAATCGGCTAAATCTTCCAAAGATTTAATACCTGCCTGTCCCAGTTTCATAATTGTTGGACGTTTGATAAAATCAAAATTCAACAAATTATCTTGCATTCCAATTTTATGACCTGCGTCGATATAATCTTGTTCGATTTTATTCAGATAATCCTTTGCACGATTTTGCAGTTCTGTGGCCAATTCTGGATTAAAGCCCTCAATTTCTTCCAGTTCTGCAACATCTACGAATGCGATTTCTTCGATTGTACGGAACCCTTCGGTAATCAGCAATTGTGCAATCATTTCATCGACATCTAATCCTGCGATAAACAATTCTGTTTTTTCTTTAAATTCTTTTGCACGACGTTCTTGTTCTTCGGCTTCGTTCATAACATCGATATTCCACCCTGTTAATTGTGAAGCCAGGCGGACATTTTGACCGCGACGTCCAATTGCCAAAGATTGTTGGTCTTCATTAACAACAACTGCCGCGCTGCGTGTATCTTCATCGACAATAATTTTTGCGACTTTTGCTGGTTGCATTGCATTAACGATAAATACCGCAGGGTCTTCAGAATACAAGATAACATCAATCTTTTCGCCGTGGCATTCGTTTATAACTGGTTGGATACGTGTTCCTTTGATACCAACTGTCATACCAACTGCGTCAATTGAAGGGTCTGCTGTTTCCACAGCGATTTTTGCATGAGAACCTGGTGCGCGCGCAACAGATTTGATTTTAATAATACCTTCGTATATTTCCGGTACTTCTTGTGTGAACAGTTTTTCCATAAACATTGGATGTGTTCTGGTCAAGAAAATCTGTGGACCTGTATTAGAGCGTGCCACATCCATAATCAGCGCGCGAACACGGTCACCAACAGACAAGCGTTCTCCGGGGATTAATTCTGTATTTTTGATATAACCTTCGGCCTTGCCGTTAATATCAACGAAAACATTTCCGAATTCGATACGTTTTACAACGCCGTTAACAATATCACCAATTGTATCTTTAAATTCTTCGTACTGGCGACCTTTTTCAGCATCACGAACACGTGTTGTCATCATTTGTTTCGCAGTTTGGAACGCCATACGTCCAAATTCAGGTTCTGGCAAAGCGTCTTCGACAACATCACCCACAATAGGATTTTTTGCGTATTTTTTTGCCTGTGCAACAGTCAGCATTGTGTTTGGGTCGTATTCTTCGCCCGCCGCTTCTTCTGATTCAATAACATCAAACAAACGCTTTACATGAATTGCGCCATTTTTACGGTCAATTTCAGCGGTGATATTAAATTCTTCGCCATATTTATGTTTTGCGATTTTTGCTATTGCCGCTTCCAGTGATTCTATAACGATTTCACGGTTAATCTGTTTTTCTTGTGCCAAAGAATCGATTGCAAGCAATAAATCCTGACGTGGCATAGATACAAAAGACATTTATATACTCCTTCGCGTTTATTGTATGTCTTATTGAAAGAGCGGGGTTTGTTTCCGAACCCCGCTCTTAAAATTATTTTTAAGAACACACTTATTATATATCCCGATTCGCAAAAACGCAAGGAAAAATATAAGGTTATATAAATTTGTGGCATCGTGAATTTTTTTTATCTATAATCGATGTACTATGATAAAAATATTA
Source organism: Candidatus Enterousia sp. (assembly GCA_045530935.1). Lineage (GTDB taxonomy): Bacteria > Pseudomonadota > Alphaproteobacteria > Rs-D84 > Rs-D84 > Enterousia. The sequence continues at coordinate 48,910 of JAZSDC010000030.1, forward strand.
AGATTTTTGTTTGGCCCAGCAGCAAATAAAACAACAGCTGGTGCATTGGCGACCAAATTTGGTCTGGAATTACGTGGTGATGCAAATGCGCCTGTTCGTGGTGTTGCACCAATAGCAGATGCACGCGGCGGTCAGTTGGCATTTTATTCTACGGAACAAAACAGTAACGCATTTAAAATATTGCCAATATCTGTATTGGAAAACACGCGTGCTACGGTTATTTTGGTTCAACCTGAAATGGCAAAGTATGCCCCCAAGGGCGCGACCTTGCTAATTACAGACACACCACGTGGAAATATTGTAAAAATATTAGGTGAAATATATCGTGAAAAACCGCGCTTTGGAATCAGCAAAAATGCACATATTGAACGCGGTGTGTTTTTTCGCAAAAAACGTACAGTATATATCGGTCAATTTGTAACGATTGAACGTGGCGCATCGATTGAGCCTGATGTAAAAATATATCCTGGGGCTTTTATTGGTCGCGGGGTTGTTTTGGGACGTGGTACTGTTGTGCACAGTGGGGCGCATATTGAAAATGCAACGATTGGCGCAAACAGTGTGATAAACGCGAATGCAGTTATTGGCAAAGATGGTTTTGGCTATACACGTCAAAATGGTAAAAATATATTTATTCCACATGTTGGTCGTGTTGTACTGGGTGAGCGTGTATCTGTTGGTGCGAATACATGTATTGATCGCGGTGCGATGACGGATACGCGTGTTGGCGACGGTACCAAGATTGATAATTTGTGCCAAATTGCACATGGTGTTGTAATTGGTAATGAATGCTTTTTGGCCAGTGGTGTTGGTTTGGCAGGTGGTGTTGTGGTTGGTGACCGTGCATTGTTGGGTGGGCATGTTGGTGTGGCCAATGGTGTAAAGATTGGCAACGACGCATCTGTTGGCGCAAACAGTGGTGTTTTTCGTAATATTCCAGATGGCGAATCGCATATGGGATATCCTGCAGGTCCTGGGACAGAATTTATGCGTCATTATGCATGGTTGCGCAAATACGCCAAGAAGTAAAAGGAAAGATTTATGATTGATGCAAAAGAAATAGAAAATGTAATTCCGCATCGTGGCAACATGCGCCTGATTGATGAAATTCGTGAATATACTGACAGCAGTGCGGTTGGTATAAAATATGTTCGTGATGATGAATTTTGGTGTGCTGGACATTTTCCAGGGGATCCAATTATGCCTGGGGTGTTACAGGTCGAAGCGTTGGCGCAAACAGCGTGCTATGTTGCATTCAAAAGATTAAGCAAAGAAGAACGCCAAGGCATGTTGGGGTATTTTACCACGATGGAAAAAATCAAGTTTTCGCATATGGTTCGCCCAGGTGATAAGCTGGAATTGCATGTCGAATTATTAATGACAAAAATGAAACTGCATAAATTTCATGGTATTGCATTTGTTGGTGGTAAAAAGGTTGCCGAATCGACATTTACAGCGGTTTTACAAAAGGTAGAAAAATAAAAAAAGCCCCAAATCTGGGGCTTTTAATTTTATTGTAAACAACAAATATTATTTAACAGTTGTTGTTGCGTTACGATTCCACTTCCAAACTTCTTCGCCAGAACCCTTTACCAATGGACGTTCCTTGCCATAAGAAATTGTAGAGATACGTTTTGCATCAATACCGTCGTTTACGATAACTTTTTTCGCTGCATTTGCGCGACGTGCACCCAATGCCAAGTTGTATTCTGTAGAGCCACGTTCGTCACAGTTTCCTGCAATTTGGATTTTAACATCTTCGTGGTTTTTCATATACAAAGCCTGACCTAACAGGTTGTTTTTTGCATCTTCTGTGATTTCAGATGAGTTGAAACCAAAGAAAACACGTTGATCATTCAGATCTGCTGGTTCAACAATAGCTGCACCACCACATGCGGCCAACATGCCTGCAACACCAGCCAACAAAGCAAAGTTTTTAATTTTCATGAAAATACTCCCTTGAGTTTCTGTTGCTCGTGTTCTATTGTACTATAAAAGGTTTGAATTATCAAGGGAAATCAGAATGTCTTGTGATATGTTGCGTGATTTAGTTTTATTTGGCGTAAAATGGGAGTTGGCAGATATGCCGATTTCCGCGCCCGTTTCAGAAAAGAAAGAAGATATTATTAGTTCTGGACGCCAAACAGCCGCAACAATCGTTGCTGAAATTGGTCGGGTTGCCACATCGGTTGTTCCACCTGTTGCGCCGGTTCAAATGATGTCTGTTGATACTGTTCGTGCAATGGCATCACGACCAAATGATATATCCACATTAAAACGCATGATTGGCGAATTTAATCACCCTTTGCGTGCAACTGCAACTAATACAGTCTTACCGCACCAAGGTAATGGTGATATGATGATATTAACAGATATCCCTGGAACAGAAGATGATGCATCAGGTAACATATTGTCTGGGTCAAATGGTGAATTGATGGATAAAATGCTGGCAGCGATTGGTCTGTCGCGTGCAGATGTGTCCATTGTTCCGATGGTGTTTTGGCGTACGCCCGGTGGACGCAGTCCGACACGCATGGAACTAGATTTATCACGCCCATTTGTTGACAGGGCAATAGAATTATTGCGTCCGCGTGTAATTTTATCGTTGGGGACATTGCCTGCCTTGGAAATGGCAGGGGTGAATATTGCGAAATCACATGGTGTTCCTGTTACATTAGAAAACGGGGCAGTATTAATGCCAATATATCATCCAAATTTCTTGACATTAAAACCTGCAGCCAAGCGTGATGTTTGGACAGCTTTGCAAAATGTGCAAAATATCTTGAAAAGTGCCGAATAATAGTTAATAATTTCTCTATATTGTAACAAAGGAGCCTACAATTAAACCTACAATGAATCGTGATAATCGTCGTGACGCTGGTCCACGTATGAATAATAAGATATTTGCAAAATCTGTTCAGGTTATCAGTTTTGATGGCCAGAATCTGGGGGTTATGCCCACACCCCAGGCATTACAAATGGCAATGGATATGGGATTGGATTTGGTTGAAATGAATGCCAATGCGCCTGTGCCGATTGCAAAAATTATGGATTATGGAAAATTTAAATATGAACAGAAAAAACGCGCGTCCGAGGCTCGTAAAAATCAAAAAACAACAGAATTAAAAGAAGTTTGGATAAAACCTTTTATTGAAGAAAATGATTTGAATATCAAATTGAAAAAAGTTTTTGAATTTTTATCCGAAGGAAACAAAGTTAAAATTTCTGTTATGACCAAGGGGTCAAAAAAAGTCTTGGCACGTGGCAAGGATGCTGTTCCAGAATTATTTGCCCGCGTGACCCAGATTGTTGGCGACAAAGGTAATCTTGAATCAAAATCAAAACCTGATGAAAGAACCAAATCGATAATTATTGCGCCTGCAAAATAAAAAACCGCCAAATGGCGGTTTTTTTACCATTCGATTGGTGTTTTGTTATTTTTTTCAAGATATTCATTTGCCTGGCTAAAATGATGATTTCTAAAAAAACCACGATATGCAGACAATGGGGAAGGATGTGCGCTTTTTAGGATTAAATTCTTGTCCTGGTTTACAAACGCAGCTTTTTTCTGGGCATAGCTGCCCCACAACATATAAACGATATTATCGCGCGAACTGATTGCGCGTATAACACTATCTGTAAATTCTTCCCATCCGCGTCCAGCGTGTGATGCGGCCAAATGTGCCTGAACGGTCAGTGTAGAATTCAGCAACAAAACTCCTTGGTGTGCCCAATGTGTTAAATCGCCATTTGTAACAGATTTTCGCCCCAGATCAAATTCTATTTCTTTGTATATATTTTGTAATGATGGTGGTATTGGGGTTGGTGGCAGAACTGAAAAACATAGTCCGTGTGCCTGTCCTGGTTCGTGATATGGATCCTGGCCGATAATAACAATTTTAACATTATCAATTGGGCATAAATTAAATGCGTTAAAAATATTTTGTGGTGCGGGATAAATTGTTTTTCCAGACAAATATTCACCGCGTACAAAGTTTGCTAATTTAATAAAATAGTCTTTATTAAATTCCGCGTTTAGTGCATTTTTCCAAGATTGTTCAATTTGTACATTCATAATATTTCCTTGGGTCGGCAGAAATTAATTTTTGTTGGCATGACTTCCATAAAACAACATCGATATACCCACGTGGCAATCCGGTTTGTTTTACCAAATGCATAAACATATCATCACACGCCTGCTTGATATCTGCTGATAATTTTCCATTGTTTATATTCTTTACTAAATCAGGACGTTTTGCAAATATACATCCCAGGCGCTGAATCCAGATGTCGTACTTAACAATATCTTCGCCCAGATTTCTTGCCAGATGATTTGCAGTAATTTTCCCAATATGTGGCAATTTTTCCAGAAATTGCAGTCTTTCTTCTAGTGATTTCAAAGTGTAATATTCGTTACATAGCGCATTTTTGTTCTGCCAAATTTTGCAAATTGCATTAATTTTATTTTTGTTATTAAATAAACCAATCAATGCATTAAAATCCGCCCCATTTTGATGCAGGAATTCTGTAATTTTTTTATGAATTTTTTTTGCAGTTTGTTGTGAAAAACCGCCGGCTAAAATTACATAAGCACAATGCTCCGCAAAAGCGTCTGCATCATAAATTCTTCGTGTGCGCAAGTTTTGCAAGATATCATCAAATGTCTGTGTGTCACTGTCCAAACCTGCTGCACGCAACCGAGAATCTAAATCAAAAAACCAATTTCGTGAAAAATCAATCATATGCGCCCCGCACTCATGTCTGGACTAAAAGATTGTCCTTTTTGTGATTTCATCATAGATTTTAATTTGTCATTACTTGCATTAAACTGTTTTGTATCCAAGGCTTTAAGTTCTTTTTTTATTACTTCTATTCGTGCTCGTTTATGCCAGATCTGACTCTCGGAAACAGTCGACCCTAAATCCTCTATTTCCTTTTCCAACGCATGCATTTCTGCGGTCAGTTTATCTTTTTGACTTGGTGCACGTTTTATAATCTTTGGATATTCTGCCATAACTTTGTACTCCATTACAAATTCATGGCGCAGGTATTTCCTGCGCCACAATTAAATTATATATCCAGATTTGCCTCTAATGCATTTTCTACGATAAAGTCACGACGCGGTTCAACAACATCGCCCATTAACATTGATACAACCTCGTCTGCCTTGGCTGCGTCATCAATCTTGACCTGGAACAAAGAACGATGATTTGGGTCCATTGTTGTTTCCCACAACTGTTCGGCATTCATTTCACCCAAACCCTTGTATCGCTGAATCTTTAAACCATTTTTGGCATATTCAAATGCGGTATCCAATAACTTTAGCGCGCCCCAGATTTTCTGGTTTTTTGTTTTTACACGCAATATTGTTGGATTTTTAAATGTTTCCATCAATTCATCGCGTCCATCCATTTTATGCCAGCTACGCAATTCCATTCCATTAATCTTTTCACGTGGCAAAACATATGTTTCGCGTACGCTGCGCAGTGTTCTGGTGATTTCAATACCTGCGTCTGTGGTCGATACTTTCCATCCACGTTCAAATTCCAGTTCCTGGGCATCCAACATACGTTGCACATTTTCGAACACAGCCGCATTTTCACTTTCAAACGCACCATTTAATGCCAACGCTTCGACAAAACGCAATGGCATAATGTGATTCAATGGTTGCAAGATATTACGCATATCTAACACCAACCCCAGCAATCGTTTCAAATCCGCGCCTGATACTTGAACGCCTGTGGCTGTTTCAATCATACCATCTGTTGCCAATTGTTCCATCAGATAGTCATCCATTTCGCGTTGGTTTTGCAGATAAATCTGTTGTTTGCCACGTGTTACACCATAAAGTGGCGGTTTTGCAACATAAATATATCCACGTTCAATTGCCTGGGGCATATGACGGTAAAAGAATGTCATCAGCAACGTCTGAATGTGCTGACCGTCAACGTCCGCGTCGGTCATGATAATAACTTTATGATATCTCATTTTTTCGATATCGAAATCATCTTTGCCGATACCCGCACCCATTGTTGTAATCAGTGCACCAATCGTATCCGACCCTAACATTTTGTCGAATCTTACACGTTCAACATTTAAAATCTTACCACGCAACGGCAAAATTGCCTGGGTTTTACGGTCGCGCCCCTGCTTTGCGGTACCGCCCGCCGAATCCCCCTCTACAATAAACAACTCGCATTTTGCTGGGTCACGTTCTGAACAGCCTGCCAATTTTCCGGGCAGCCCGCCCAATTCAGGACCTGTCTTTTTGCGGGACAATTCGCGTGCTTTACGTGCAGCTTCGCGTGCGGTGGCGGCTTCTATAATTTTATCAACGATTGTCTTGGCAATCTGTGGATTTTCGTCCAAGAATTCATACAGCAATTCGGATACAGTGCTTTCCACAATTGGGCGCACTTCACTGGATACCAATTTATCTTTGGTTTGTGATCCAAATTTCGGGTCTGGAATTTTTACACTAACGATACTGGTTAAACCTTCGCGGAAATCTTCACCAGACAGGTTGATATCTTTTTTAGTTCCCTTTTCTGCAATATATTTATTAATGGCGCGTGTTAGTCCTGCGCGAAATCCTGCCAGGTGTGTTCCCCCATCGCGGTTTGGAATATTGTTTGTAAAGCACAGGGATGTTTCTGTATATGCTGTTGTCCATTGCAAAACGATTTCAATATATGTGTCATCCAACTGTTTAATCATCTGGATTGGATCTTTGTTTAATAATTCTTTGGATTTATCCAGATATGTTGCAAACCCTTTTAATCCATCAACAGAGTGAAATTCGCGTTCTTTTTTTTCAGGGCCGCGTAAATCTTCTAATATGATTTTTACATTTGCGTTTAAATAAGACTGTTCACGCAACCATGTTTCCATTGTATCGAAACTAAAATCCGTTCCTGTAAATGTATCAGGCGATGGTTTAAACGTTACTTCGGTTCCGTGTTCATGACCTGAATTATTTTCGCTTATTTTTAGGTCGCATGTCGGCACCCCATCGGCAAACGCCATAAAGGCTTCCTTGTCACCGCGCCAAACCTTAACCTCCAGCCATGTAGACAGCGCATTCACCACCGACACACCCACACCGTGCAGACCACCTGACACCTTGTACGCACCACTGCCTTCGTTATCAAATTTACCACCTGCATGCAGTTCACACATAATCAGTTCCAGCGCGCTGCGTCCTGTATCATGATTGATATCAAATGGCATACCGCGGCCATTATCACGAATTGTTGCCGAACCATCCGCGTTCAATGAAACATAGACCGTATCTGCATAACCAGCCATTGCTTCGTCAATAGAGTTATTAACGACTTCATAAATCATATGGTGCAAACCACTGCCACCTTCGCCAACGTCACCAATGTACATTCCTGGGCGTTTTTTTACAGCCTCTAACCCTTTTAACACCTTGATGGAGTCACCCGTGTATTCATTATTTACTGCCATTTAACATTCCTTTCTTTTTTCTGTGTAAAACATAGCAATTTCTGCTATAATTATCAAGAAAAAAGGGGAAAATAACATGAAATTTAAATTGATTTATTTTGGGGATATTTTAATCAATCCTAAAAAGCGCGCCCAACATATTGCGGATATTCGAATGCAGTTTCATCCACAGTTGAAAAAATTAATCCAGCATAGTCCTTGGAACAATTTGACGCAATACATGGTACCAAATCCGACGAAAAGTCCGATTACAACACGTCATGTTGGTGGTATTGATTGGAATCCGATTATTACACCAAATTTAAAGCTGTTGGCAGAATTGGATATTCAGATGCTGCATCCTGAAATTGTTGGCGTTCCACGCAGTGACATTGACAATCGTGTAAAAACAATTATGGATGGATTGCGCTGCCCCCAGAATGAACATGAAATTGGTTCGAATACACCACGTGACATTGGGCCGATTTATACATTGCTTGATGATGATCACTTGATAACAAAGTTGTCTGTTAATACCAGTCACTTGCTGGACAGTCATATTTTCAAAAAGCATTCGAACAGTACACCTGATTCAATATTTATGATGATTGACGTAAATGTTCGTGTTGCCGAAGGCAATTTAGAAAATCTACCATTTATGGTATAAGAAAATCCCCAGTCGGGGATTTTTATTTATGGTGCCGGTGATAGGACTTGAACCTACGAC